>JBEVHL010000034.1:0-23180 GCA_040511255.1 Mycobacterium sp.
ACGTTCGCACCGGTCGAAGAGAGCGTCGCCCCCACCGTCTATGCCGCCCAAGCCGCGTTCGAGAAGGCGGGCGTCTCCCCCGCCGACGTCGACGTCGTCCAACTGCAGGACACCGACGCCGGTGCCGAGATCATCCACATGGCCGAATGCGGGTTCTGCGCCGACGGCGACCAGGAGAAGCTGCTCGCTGACGGCGAGACCGAGATCGGCGGCTCCCTGCCGATCAACACCGACGGCGGGCTGATCGCCAACGGCGAGCCCATCGGCGCGTCCGGACTCCGCCAGATTCACGAGCTGGTCCGTCAATTGCGTGGTGAGGCCGGCGATCGCCAGGTGCCCGGCGCACCCAAAGTCGGCTTCGCCCAGCTCTACGGCGCCCCCGGCACCGCCGCGGCCACCATCCTGACCACCTGACCATTGCGCCGAGCAGACGCAGGCGACCCCTAAAACGTCGCCAAAAAGGGACCTTTGCGTCTGCTCGCCCAGATAAAAGGAGCTGCCGTGAACGAACCTTTCCGGGAGGCGCCGATCTTCGACGCCGACCAGCACATGTACGAGACCGCCGAAGCACTGACGAAGTTCCTGCCGGAGCGGTATCGCTACGCGGTGCAGTACGCCGCGTTCGGCCGCCAGACCCGGATCGTGATCAACAACAGGGTCAGTGACTTCATCCCCAACCCGACGTTCGAGCGGGTCGCGGCACCTGGCGCACACGAGAAGTTCTTCGCCGGCGCCAACACCGAAGGCCTGACGCTGCGCGAGATGCAGGGCCCCGCCATCGAGGCGCCGCCCGCGACGCGAACCCCCGAGGAGCGGGTGAAGGAACTCGATCGTCAGGGTGTGGTCGAAGCGCTGAACTATCCGACGCTGGCCAGCCTGATCGAACACGCCTCGGCCGACGATCCCCAGCTCACCTTGGCGATCATTCACGCACTGAACCAGTGGATGGCTGAGCACTGGTCGTACAACTACCAAGACCGGGTGTACTCGACGCCGATCATCAACCTCTCCGAAGTCGATGCGGCGCAACGCGAACTGGAATACATCCTGGACAACGGCGCCAAGGTCGTGTTGATCAAGCCGGGACCCGTCAACGGCCTGCACGGCTGGCGCTCACCCGCGCTACCCGAGTTCGATCCGTTCTGGCGCGATGTCGAAGCGGCCGGCCTGCCGATCGTGTTGCATGCCAGCTACCCACCCTTGGATGATTACGTCGCCAAGTGGGAGCCGCCGCACACCCAGAACTTCATGAAGCAGAGCGCATTCCGGTGGATGGCGCTGGGCCATCGCGAGATCGCCGACATGATCACCAGCCTGATCTGTCACGGCACCCTGACCCGTTTCCCCAAGTTACGGATCGCCAGCGTGGAGAACGGCAGCGGCTGGATCTTCCCGTTGTTCAACGACTTCGAAGATCTGGCCAAGAAGATGCCGCAGAACTTCCCCGAACATCCGCATGAGGTGTTCCGTCGCAACATCTGGGTCAGCCCGTTCTGGGAGGGCTGCGTCTCCGATGTGGTGAACACCGTCGGCTGGGACAAGGTGATGTTCGGCTCGGACTACCCGCATCCCGAGGGCCTGCCGGAACCGAAGGGGTTCTGGAAGTACGCCGAGGGCATGGACGTCCGACGCACGTACGACTTCATGGGCGATAACGCGCGGAGGTTCATGGGATTACCGCTGGCCAACCCCGACCCCGCGGCGGCGCAACCGCCGGCCTTCGCCAGCGCCTGAGAACCCCCACCCGCGCGTCGAAACTGCGGTGGGATCGAGAATTGCCGACGAAACGCGATCTCACCGCAGTCTCAGCGACTACAGCGTGACCAATCCCCTTGGCAGCGGCAGGATATCGGCGTAGGTGACGATGCCGGGTGCGGAGGCGACGGTCTTAGGGATGGCATTGATCGCCGGCATGGCCGTCAGGATCATCGGTAGCCGCATGAAATCGCTCATCGTGGTGCCCTGGAAATCCGGTGGCGGTGAGATGTCGACTTTCAGGTCGATGTTGGGGCAGCCCTCGACCTTCACCCGGTGACCGGTGTTGATCTGCCAGTCGGGTTCCAGGGTCTGGCCTTTGCGCCAGACGAACTTCAATTCAACGATGCTGCGTCCGTTGACCTTTCCATGCCAGCTGAACGCGATCCCCGCGACGCAACCGGCGGCGATGGTCCAGGACCCGAGATCGACATCCTCGGTGGTCTTGGCATAGTCTGCCTCGCAGACCACCTCGTCGAACTCGACGCCCAGCACGTCACCCAGCAGGTGCACGGCGTCGATGAACACGTCGGTGGCCTTGGTGGTCATCGCCAGTAGGTCCGGTGTGTCGATGGGATGCGAGAAGCCCACCGGGATCTCGGTGGCGGGTGAGTCGTAGCCGCTGATATCGGCTTCCTCGATGACGGTGATCTTGTCGACGCGGTCACAGCCGCCTGCCGCGACGATGGCGAACAGGTCGACCAGGCCCGGGTTGATACCGGACCCGAAGATCGACGAACCGCCGCGCTCGCACGCTTCGACGATCCGGGCGCGGCGCTCGTCGCCGAGGGAGTGCCCGGTGATGAAGGCGGCGGTGGTGACGACGTTGCTGCCGGACTCCAGGATGCGGACCAACTCGTCGACGTCGATCCACATCGGGTTGTAGACAACGCAATCCGGCTTCAACGCCAGCAGCGCTTCGACGTCGTTGGTGGCGGCGACGCCGGTCGGCTCGATACCGCACAACTCGCCGACGTCCCGACCGACCTTGTCCGGCGCCCAGGCGAAGCAGCCGACGAGTTCCAGATCGGGATGCGCGACGATGGACTGCACCGATTGCCTACCGACGTTGCCGGTGGTCCATTGCACGACGCGGTGCACCATCCTCAGGACACCTTCTTGACCGGCGGCGAATAGTTCGGCTTCCCGAGGCCCAGCACGTGCTGGGCGATCATGTTGCGGAACACTTCCAGAGTGCCGCCGTAGATTCCGGCGAGCGGCGCGAACCGGTACAGGTATTCCGACGCGCCGTCATCAGCGGCCCCTGGTGTTTCGATGGGCAGCAGCGCGGCGGGTCCGGCCAGATCCATCAGATCTGAGCCGATATCGCGCATGGTCTGGGCAAGCGACACCCGGCCGAAGATGCTCGGGGTGGACAGCGACGCTTCCAGCCGGGCAGCGGACCGACCGAGCCGGTAGGAGACGGACCCGTCCACGATCGGTCGGCTACCACTTGGATCCTGTTGTGCCACATGGGTGGCGACGGCATCGACGGCGGTGGACATGAACCCGCCCTGGTGCGCCATGATCGACACATCTGCCAGCCCGTCATCCGCTGAGGCCACGGCGCCGTGCTCGGCGTCGAGCGGTCCGCGCAACACCGTCCACCCGCCGTTGACCTCGCCGAGTACGTATTTGTCGTCGACGCGGACGTCGCTGTAATACACGATGTTGGTCCGGTCGCCGTCGACGGTGCGGATGCCCTGGATCTCGATACCGGGTAGATCCAGCGGCAGCAAGAACATCGTCAGGCTCTTGTGCTTATGCGCCTGCGGGTCGGTGTTGGTGATCAGGAACGTGTACTGGCAGTTGTGGGCGCCGGTGGTGAACATCTTCGAGCCATTGATGATCCAGCCGTCACCATCGCGGACAGCCCTGGTCTTGCAGGTGGCGATGTCCGAGCCGCCTTCGGGTTCGGTGTAGCCCAAGCACATTCGGACCTCGCCGCTGAACACCTTGGGCATCACCTCGTCGACGAGCTCCGGTTTACCGAAGGCTGCCACCGACCGGGCCACCATCGCGGTGGTACCCCACGTCACCCACGGCACGTGCGCGCGCCGCTTCTCCAGCTCCCAGATGCGCCGACGCACCCGGCTGAACCCACCTTCGTTCTCCGGCTTCCACTCGGCTTCCAGGTAACCGGCCGCGCCGATGGCCAGGTGCACGCCCTCGTCGAAATTGTCACCGGTCTCGCGGTCGCGCCGCCGAACCTCGTCGGTCACCTGTTCGGACAGGAAGGCCCTGATGTCGGTGAGGAACTTCTGGTCGTCATCGTCGAGGTCGACGCGGCTGAAATCCATGTCAATACTCCTAGACCGATGCGGATCGGGTTGCGGCGGCATTACTTTGACGCGCCGCCGTGATCTCGCCGATGCGGCGGGCACTGGCGCCAGGATCGCCGCCGGCCAGCGCCCAACCCCGGGCCCGCACCAGGTATGCGGTGGCGGCGGCTTCCGCGGAGACACCGAGGCCACCTTGGATGTGGACGGCCATCGTCGCGGCCTTGGCCGCTTCCTCGGCCATGTACACGTATGCGCACCCGGCCAGTTCCGGTCGTTCATCGGGTTCATTGTCCAGGAACCATGCTGCGCGACGGGACAGGTTGCGGCCGCCCTGGACGACGATCGCGATGTTGGCCAGCGGATGCGAAATCGCCTGCAACGTACCGATCGGCACTCCGAGCGTGTAACGCGACTTCGCGAACTCCGCCGCGATCTTCATGGTCTGCTCGACCAGGCCGGTCAGCGCGGCGGCGGTCAACAGGCGCCACTCGTCGAGCGCGCGATCGTAGGCGGCCAATGCATCGGCACCCGACCCCAGAACGACCCTGCTCTCGGCGGACTCGGGATCCACCCAGGCCATCGGCAGTTGACCGAGGTTGTTCACCCGGTCCGGGCGAGCGGCGAAGCTCAGCAGCACCACGTCGTCACCGTCTCTGACGATGATCGCCTCGGCGATCGCACCCGCCGGGATCAGCCGCGCACCGCGGCCGGCGTCCAATCGCGGATCCAGTGCGACGATCCGGCTACCGGCCACCACCTCGTCGTCCACGGCTCCGAGCCGCTCCAACAGCCGCGCCGCGCTGACATGGTCGATCCATGGCACCGGCGCCAGCACGCGGCCCAACTCCTCGGCCACCAACGTCAGGTCCACCAGCGTCGCGCCGTCACCGCCCGCGCTCTCACCCACTGCCATCGAGGTGGCGCCCATGGCGCACAGTCGTTCCCACAAACTTTTGTCGAACCCGGTTTCCTGGGCCGCCCAGACCACTTCGATGGAGCAGTGGCTCTCCAGCAACTGCCGATAGGCCGCCTGCAGATCCTTGTGGTCTTCGGTCAGGCTGTAGTCCAGCCGACGCAGTTCGTAGCGATCCATCAGCGTGCCTGCTCCCGGGGTGCGAAGAAAAAGTCGTTGGCGTTGTTGTACAGGTAGTTGTCCAGGACCTCCGGCGGTAGGTCGAGCGCCTTGGCCTCGGGGATCACCCGGCTCTGCCGCAGCACCGGCCAGTCCGAGGCGAAGATGATCTTCTTGGGCCCGCGGGTACGCATGTAGTGCAACAAGCTCTCCGGCAGCCGCTTCGGTGACCAGGCCGACGTCATCAGCCGCAGGTTCTGGTACTTGATCAACATCCGGATCGCGATATCCCACCATGGGTCGGCGCCGTGGATCATGCACAACCGCAGCTCCGGGAACCGCACGCAGACCCGGTCGAGGTGAATCGGGTTCTGCACCTCGCCGGGGATCGGCGGTCCGGGCATCCCGGTGTTCACGCACAGCGGCAGGTCGATCTCTGCGCACTTGGCATACAGCGGGTAGTAGACCGCATCACTCGGCGGGTACTGTCCGTCACCCCAAAAGCTCGGTCCGACAACGGTGTAAGCGACCGGAAGGTCGGCCACCACTGCGGTCAACTCACGTAGCGACGCGACCGGGCGCAGCAGGTTGAGCCCACCCATCGCGAGGGCGAACCGATCGGGCCGAGCCTCGACGAACTTGCGGGCGGTCACCGACGGCTTGGCGATGTTGTCCATCAGGATGGCCTTGGTGACGCCGTGGGAGTCCATCTCGTCGAGCAACTCCGTCAAATCAACCGGGTCGAACATCGACTTCGGGCCCTTGAAATAGTCGTCGCGGACTTTCGTCAGGAACTGCGGCTGATGTTCGGTCTCGCCGAAATGCACGTTGACCAGACAGTCGATGGCTCGCTGCGGTGATAGATCCTGCGTCATGGTTCCCTATCCCGCGGCCGTGACCGATTGTGCCGCAGTAGTTTTTGCCCATCGATAGTCGGCCTTGCCATTGCCGAGCCGCTTCACCTGGTCGACGGCGATGAATTCCTTGGGCGCCTTGAACCGGGCCAGTTCAGCGACGCAGTGGCTGTGCAACGTGTCGTGCGACAGCTCCACCCCGTCACGCAGATGGACCAGTGCCACCACCTCTTGCCCCCAGCGTTCGCTGTCCCGGCCGACCACCAGCGCGTCGACGATATCGGGGTGCACCCGCAGTACCTCTTCGACTTCCTCGACGAAGACCTTCTCCCCGCCGGTGTTGACCACCAGCGAGTCCCGGCCAAAGAGCCGCAACGTCCCATCGGCCTCGACAGCGGCCCGGTCACCCGAGATCACCACCCGGGTACCCGATACCTCCGGGAACGTCTTACCCGTCGCCTCGGGATCTTCGTAGTAGCCCAACGGGATTCGCCCGGTGCGTGCCACCCAACCGATCTGAGCCTCGCCCGCCTCCAGGAAGCGACCGTAGTCTTCGGACAGCACCAGGCCACCGTCCCGGAAGGCGAACGTATCGGTGTGGTTGCCGCGCTGATTGTGCCCGAACCCCATGTTGCCGGTTTCCGACGAGCCGTACCCGTTGATCAGCAGGATGTTCGGCAGATACTCCAGCAGCGCCTTCTGGTTCTTCAGGTTGGTGCCTGCGCCGCCGGTCCCGATGGCGAACAGCGAGGACAAGTCATAGGACCTTCGCGCCAGTTCTTCGACGATCGGTGCGGCATAGGCGTCACCCACCATGGTCATCAGGCCGACCTTTTCGCGTTCGGCGGTTTCCAGGACGACCCGCGGGTCGAACTTCTTCGACGTGTCATGCAGGACGACGGTCTGCCCGCTGAGCACCGCGGAGAACGCCGTCCACATTCCGGCCGCGTGCATCAGGGGTGATACCGCGAACCACGGGGCGCCGAGATTCTGCACCTTATGGTGGATCTCTTCTGGCCCGTCGTGATCGGCGCCGTTCATCGAGGCCACGTACATGTCGGCCTGGCGCCACAGCACGCCTTTGGGACGTCCCGTGGTGCCGCCGGTGCAGACCATGATGAGGTCGTCCGGCGAACCCTGCACGCCCGCATTGGAATCGCCTGTCGCCAAGGCTTCTTCGAGCGGGACCGCGCCGCGCAGCTCGCCGACACTGCTGCCGTCGTCGATGGAGATCAGCAGCTCGGCCCCGGCAGGTAAGACGTCGGCGAACTTGGCACCGAGCGCGCGGTGGTAGATGACGCCGCGGGGTTTGAGGTAGGCGAGCAGTTCGGCGACCTCCCGCGGGGTGTAGTTGTAGTTCACGTTGACCGGGATCACCCGAGCCTTCAGGCAGGCCACGACCATGTCGGGGTACAGGTCGTTGTGCATGATCAGCGCAACGAGGTCCTGTCCGCATTCCCAGTTCTGCAATTGGTCACGTTCGCGGTGGGCGCCGAAACCCTTGTGCGACAGGTAATTGGCCAAGCGACGGGTCCGCTCCGCGGTTTCCCCGAACGTGCTGCGTCGTTCGCCGCACACCGTCATGACCCGGTCCGGCACCTGTTGGGCGATCTCGTCGAGGACCGCGCCCAACGTCCATTCGCTCACGCGCCGGCCTATGCGGTTGCGTTGACGTTTGCACCGAGCAGCGTCAAGGCGTTGTCACGCATCACTTTTCGGGTGTCCTCGGCACTGAACAGTGGAAATTGGGGGATATCTGCGGTGAACGTCATCGGGTCCGCCAAGCCTTCGCCGTGCGGCCAGTCGGAGCCGAACAGGATCCTGTCCACGCCGATGGTGTCGGCGAGTACCTGTACGTCGTCTTCGTAGTACGGGGCGATCCACACGTGGTTACGCAGCTGCTCCACCGGGTCCTCTTTGAAATGGCGGGTGTTGCTGTTCGCTGCCTTCTTGAGCCGCTTGATGAGCCGATACACGAAGTACGAACCGTTCTCGATGCTGGCGACCTTCAGCTTCGGGTGACGGGTGAAGACCTGGTGCACGATCAGCGAGGCCATGGTGTCGTGGATGGCCCGGTCGTCCATGATCACCATGTCCAGCGGATCCCGTTTGCCGAAACCCTCGAAGGTGTCCTTGCCACCCCACAGCGCCGGTATCGCCATGTAGCCGCTGTCGGAGAGATGGAAGCCCACCGGTACACCGGCCTCGGCCAACCGCGCCCACACCGGGTCGTGCAGTGGATCGCCCAACGACCGTGGCTTGACGACACCGGGCACCGGAGCGGGCCGCACCAGCACCATCTTCGCGCCGCGCGCCAGGACGAACTCGACCTCTTCCACCGCCTTGTCCGGATCGGCCAGTGAGATCATCGGCGCCGACACGAACCGATGGTCGGGTCGGTCGAATCCCCAGTCCTCGTCGAGCCATTGGTTGAAGGCGTGCAGCGAGACCATCGTCGCCTCGACATCGTGTTTGAGCGCTTCTTCCACACCGCAGGCGAAGGTCGGCAGCATGAACACCGTCTCCAGGTTCTGCTTGTCCAAGATCTTCACCCGCGCCTCACGGTTCTGATACTCGGGGTGATCACTGATCCGGTCGACCTTCATCAGCGAGGCGGGGTCGACCCCGTCGGGAATCTGACCTCGAAACAACAGGTCCAGACAGCCCGGTTCGATGATGGGGTCGAAGGTGGGGTTGGGGATGAAGGTGTTCACCCGGCCACCCATCACCGCCCAGGTGCGCTTGCCGTCCTGATACATCTGCACACCGCGGCGTTTGAACTCTTTGGGCAAATACCGGGTGAAGGAATCGATCGGCTCGTAGTAGTGGTTGTCGCAGTCGACGGCCCGATAGTCCAGTTTCACTTCGGTGTCATAGTCCAGCGTCACTTCGGTGTCCTCTCATCCACGTCGAAGCCGAGCCTCTTCACTCGCTCAGCGGCGGAAAATTCGGGGGGCGCTTTTCGAAGAACGCCGTGATGCCCTCGATGAAATCGGGGCGCTGCATCGAATCGTGCATCAGCTTTTCGGCCTTGTTGCTGGTTTCGACGATCTCCATACCAGCGTCGGCGTAGAGCTGGCGTTTCATCACGGCCAGCGAGCTCGGTGCGCAGTTGGCGGCCATGTCGTCGGCGTACGCGAAGGTGCGCGCCATCAGTTCCTCGCCAGGTACGACTTCTTTGACCAGGCCGAGTTGGGCGGCCTCCTCGGCGAAGAAGGTGCGGCCGCTCAGCAGCAGGTCGGTCGCTGCGCCCCAGCCGATCAGGCGCGGGAGGATCCAGGAGATGCCGTATTCGGCGATCAGCCCGCGGCGCGCGAACGAGGTGGTGAACTTGGCGCCCGCCGCGGCGAAGCGCACATCCGCCATCAGCGCCTGCGACAACCCCATCCCGGCTATCGACCCGTTGATCGCGGCAATCACCGGTTTGGTCAGCTGCGTCAGGAAGTACGGATGCTTCGGCGCGACCAGTGCGCTGACGTCGGTCTTGGTGGCCGAGTCCGTCGTCACCGCCGAGATGGTGCTCAGCCCACCCATGTCCGCGCCTGCGCAGAAGGCTCGGCCGCTGCCCGTGATGACGATGACGCGCACGTTCGGATCGGATTCCGCGGCGTCGATACAGGCGTAGAACCCGGAGGCCAGCGGCCCGCCCCAGGCGTTCATCCGTTCGGGCCGGTTGAACGTCAGGACCGCGACGCCGGACTCACGTACCTCGTACAGCACCGCTGGGCGCGCCTCCGCCGACTGCTCGGCGACCGCGCTGTCATCGGCAATGCTCATCGAGTTGATCCTCCGAGATTCATGGCGGGAGCAGGGGTTGCATTAGCTCTTACTGTATACCTATCGGTACCGGGTACCGCAACTGTCGCCAGGGCTCATGAAGGCCTTCGTGAAAGGCCAGCACGCTAAGGGTTTTCGCGCAGGCCGAGGCGTCGCCCAGTGCGGTCGCCTCAGGTGCGGCAGAGGCTGCTTGTTGCAGCACCGCACCAACGGTGCTCTCTGACAATGAGATCCGCCGAACCGATCAGCCCGCCACGACCCGAATCCCGTGATACGGAGGGCTGCCAGCGCCGTCCAGTTCTTCTTGGGTGCAGCAGCACAGCTGACCGCAGGACGTCGGCGCCGAGGCAACTGTGCCGACGAACCGATATCCACGGCCACGCGCGGTTCTGATGTAACGCTGGGACCCACCGTCATCCCGAAGGGCGCGCCGCGCAGCCTTGATCCGGCTCGTCAACGCCGCCTCACTGACAAACCGCCCACCCCAGACCGTGTCGAGTAATTCGTTCTTGGTGACGACTCGGTGGTGATTCAAGACCAACACCGTCAATACGTCGAACACCTGAGGCTCCATATGGATGACAGCGCCGCCGTCCCGCAGTTCGAAACATGCCGTATCCAACTCGAATTCATCGAAGCACCATGTCAAATCAGGCGATGCCTGCCATGATGATCGCCACCAATTTTCCCGACGCCGACTCGGGAGACTGAGCGCCGATGTCATCGGCCGTAAAGCAAATTTGCGAGCCGCATGAAGACATCGTTGGTCCACCGCGGCCTGTCGAATGACATCACCTTCAAGGCTGGAGGTGCGATTTGGCGGGCGATCGCTTTGGGCCGGACGAATTCCTTGAGACCCTCCTCGCCGTGGATTCGCCCGAAGCCCGAGTCGCCGACCCCGCCGAACGGCAGGCTGGGCATCGCCACGTACGACAGTGCCGAGTTGACGGTCACCATGCCCGCCTGCAACTCGGACGCGATCCGACCGGCATTCCTGCGTCCGAACACGCTTGCCCCCAGCCCCATTCGTGACGAGTTTGCGCGCAGTATCGCTTCGTCGACGGACTTCACCGTGTTGACCACCAACACGGGGCCGAATGTCTCCTCCGTCATGGCCACGGAGCTCTCCGGCACGTCCGCCACCACGACTGGGTGCACATAAGGCGGCTGAATGGACTCCGGGCCTCCGACGACCGGTCGGCCGCCGTCTAGAATCGCGGCGTCGACGTGGCGGCGGATGACGTCGATTTGCGTCGGCATGCTGATCGGTCCGAACGATGAATCCGCAGTGGCTCCGGGACGCAAGGTGGCGCAGCGATCGCGCACGTGTCCGAGAAAGCGTTCAGCGACATCGTCGAGCACGTAGACGCGTTCCACGGCGGTGCAAGCCTGCCCGGCGTTGCCCATGGCTCCCCACACAGCGGCTTCAGCCGCTGACTTGAGATTGGCATCGGAGTCCACGATGAGAGCGTCCTTGCCGCCGCACTCCATGACCACGGGGGTGAGGCGCTGGGAGCATCTCGCCATCACCTGCCTGCCGGTGGCGGTCGATCCGGTGAACGCCATCTTGTCGATCGCGGCCTCGCACAACGCGACTCCGGTCGATCCGTCACCGGTGAGCAGGCCGAAAACGCGATGGTCGGGAACAACTTCGCCGAAGGTGTCGACGAGCCACGTGCCAACACCAGGGGTGTATTCGCTGGGCTTGAAGACCACCGCGTTGCCTGCCGCCAACGCATAGGCGATCGATCCCATCGGGGTGAACACCGGAAAATTCCACGGCCCGATGACACCGACGACACCGAGTGGTTCATACCGAACGGTGGCGGTGTGGTTGGACATCAGCATGCCCGACAATCGTCGCCGAGTCCGCAGGGTGCGCTTCGCATGTTTGGCGGCCCAGTGCAGGTGGTCCAAGCCAAGGACCACTTCGGATTTGGCGTCGGGCAATGGCTTTCCGGTCTCGCTGACGATGACTGCGGCAAGTTCGTCGATGCGCGACGCGATGATGCGTCGCCACTGATCCAGTCGAGCGCGGCGCCCGGAATGGCCCAGTTCGGCCCACCACCTGGCGGCACTTCGGACATCGGACACTGCCTGATCGACGGCCTCGCGAGTCGCCAGGGAATATCGGGCGACGGGCGAACCGTCCCGCGGGTCGAAGGAGATGAAATCCTTCGAGGCAACGCTCGACGCCTGCGCGGCTGAGGCAGCATGTTCAGTCATGCCAAACTCCGTTCCTGTGGTGTGGGATCGTTGCGACACCCGAATCGGTGCCACAACAGTTGTCGGACACAGCAGAGACAAATCTGTTGTCCGGGACGTAAGTGAAGTAACTGATCAGGATCACGGCGGCCAGGAATGACCCCGGCTGCCGGCCTTCAGGCAGTCTGATTGGTGAGCTGGTTGAGCCACTCGACCAGAAGCGCCCGCTCTGCCGGACTCAGCGGAGGGCCCTGTTGATCGCGTAGGGCCTCACGCAACGCCGCGGCGCGGCCCACGAGCGTAGGGGGGTTGGCGGGGTGCTCGCCGAGATCACCGACGATGGCCGACAGAGCATTCTCTCTGGTGATCGCCCACTCCTGCTGATCGCGTTCGTCAGGAGCAACCGGGATGTTGGTAAGGACGAACCCGACCACCGATGCCGAGAACAACCTGGTGGCCCGCTCGACACTCATCGTCAGCACGCCCTGGTCCGCCAGGTGTGCGATCGCCTGCTCGAGCAGAGCTCTGGTCTCCTCGACAGCTGGAGGCATCACACCTGGGCGTGGGCGGCAGTAGATGAGTTGATAGCACTCTGGCTGAGTGAGACCGAATTCGGCGTGTAGGTCCCACATTTGGCGCACCGCGACCAGCGGATCGGTCTCTTCGCCCAACAACCTGCGCTTGTCCTCCAGGTAGCCGCGGAGGACGAAGGCCGCGACCGCGTCGAGCATGCCGTCCTTGTCCCCGAACTGTCGATACAGGGTGGGCGGTTGGACTCCAGCTGCCGTGGCGACCGCACGGGTCGACAGCGCGTCCACCCCTCCGGTTTGTAGCAAGTGCGCAGCGGCCTGGAGTACCCGCTCCGCGGTGTGCCTCTCGGCGACCGAGTTGATCATGTTTCCAACGATATCACCAATTTGATATCGATGGAAGTATCAGCGGTATCGTGACGTTGATATCACTGGAACGTACCGACATGAGTGAACGAGGAACAAGAACATGACAAACCAACCAGACACCTACGACTACATCGTCGTGGGTGCCGGCACCGCCGGATCTGTTGTGGCGGCGCGACTCTCGGAGGACCCGCACACCCGGGTATTGCTGATCGAGGCGGGCGCGGCGGCGGCGACGACGACCAGTCGATTCCCACCGGCGTGGACGGCACTGATCCCCTCGTCGCAGAACTGGGGAGGGTCGATGACCATCCAGTCAGCCACCGGAACCGCACCGCACATCGGTCGCGGTCGCGGTGTCGGGGGCTCGTCGTCGATCAACGGGATGATCTTTATCCGCGGCCATCGCGACAGCTATGCCGACTGGGAGAACGTCGGCGCCAAGGGCTGGTCGTTCGACGATCTGCTGCCCTATTTCAAACGCAGTGAAACTGCCGTGCACGGCGATTCAGCCCTGCGCGGCCAGGACGGCCCGCTCAAGGTAGCCCCGGCCGAACGGCTGCATGACGTGACCGCAGCAATGGTGTCGGCGGCGGTGGAGTGCGGTCATCCGCGCGCCGCTGACATCAGTAGCGGGGATGAAATCGGCGTCGGGCCGGTGGATCTGAACATCGTCGACGGTAAAAGGCAGAGCGCAGCCGACGCGTACCTCGACAACGCGCTGGACCGGCCCAACCTCGACCTGGTGTCCGACGCGTTGGTGCATCGGGTGCTGGTGGAGGGCAACCGTGCCACTGGTGTCGAGTACCGGACCGGGGCGGCAGTCGCGACCGCGTTCGGCGGTGAGGTGATTCTGTGCGCAGGTGCCATCGGAACGCCGCAGCTGCTGATGTTGTCGGGTATCGGTCCTCAGGAGCATCTCCGCGAGGCGGGCATCGAACCCGTGCACGACCTGCCAGGAGTTGGAGCCAATCTCCAGGACCATCCGATCACGGTGGTGCTGTACACGGCTGCCCGTACCGTGCCGCCGTCGACCAGGAATCACGGCGAAGCCGTCGCGATGGTCCGAACCGCCCTCGCCGAAACCGGTGCCCCGGATATCCATCTGATGTTCAGCGAAAACTTAGCAGGTATCGGTCCAGAGGCGCCCAATCACTACGGCATTTTGGTGTCCGGGGCTCAACCGCACAGCCGCGGCTCTGTCCGGCTAGCCGGGTCCGACCCCGCCCTGCTACCGCTCGTCGATCCGAATTTCCTTGGCGACGAACGCGACCTGGAGACGCTCGTCGAAGGGATCCGCGTTGCGCACCGGATCGCCAACGCTCCGGCGCTCGACAGCTGGCGCAATCAGGAACTGGTGCCCGGAGCGGCGTTCGACGATCCCGAGGCCCTTCGTGGGTTCGTCAAAGCGTCGGTCGGCAGTCACTACCACCCGGTGGGGACGTGCGCGATCGGTGACACGGTGGATGCCGTTGTCGACAGCGAGTTGCGTGTGCACGGTATCGACGCTTTGCGCGTGGTGGATGCGTCGGTGATGCCGTCGCTGCCCTCCAACAACACGGTGGCCACCGTGTACGCGATCGCCGAGCGCGGCGCGGAGCTGATCCGGCAGCAGTGAGGTAGTCCAGACGCTCGCCGGTATCCCGCGTGGGATGCCGGCGAGTGCCAACCGGGGCCGCCGCTAACGATTTTCGAGCAGGCCGAGGCGGCGATAGGCGGCCTCGATCTGCTCCTTCGCGGCTGCGGGTAACTCCGCCTGCGGCGCCCGTGAATGCGGGTAGTCGCCGATGGGCAGTCCCAGCACCGCAGCAGCGTATTTGAACGCACCACCCCAGTGGGTGAAGTAGTCGACCCGCCCCGGATAACAGACGAACCACGAACCCATGTCCAGATCGAACTGGTCCATGCCGGACTCCCGGGCGTAATCGATTGCCTCCGAGAGCTTGTCGTTGTAGATCAGATCCCAGAACGGGGTCAGGATCCGATGTTGTGGCGTCTCGTGCAGATACCCGACCGTGCCCAGCTGCGCGGGCCACACGATGCCTGCCCGCAGCCAGCCCGCCCGGTACACCGTGAGGTCGCATTCCCAGATGACCAACTCGGGCGCCAATTCGTGCAGGCGCTTGCTGTTCTGCGGTCGGAACGCTCCCTCCTTGGTGGCGCAGACGGCCGGAATCTCGTCATAGATCCGGGCACTTTCGGCGGCCGTCAGCACATAGCCGGAGGAGGGCGAATTGAACATGCCGAGAGCGATATCGGTGCGGTCAGCCACGTAGTGGAAGAAGCGGCGGACCCCGTCCCCACCGTGTACCTCCGTCATCGGGGTCTGGATGTACGCGATGTCGGCGCCCACTTCCTGCGCGTGCAGTGTCAGCTCGACGCAGTCCTTGGGTGACGTCGCGGCCGTGCAGGCCTGCACCACCAGGTCCGGGTTCGCGGCACGACCGACTTCGATTGCCACCTCCAACAATCGTTTTCGCTCTGACATGGTCAACGACCAGAATTCCGCGACGCCGCTGGTACACCACAGCATCGAATGGTTGAGCTCAGAGACGCAGCGGCGCAACAATGTTCGATACGCCTCCCAGTCGATATCCTCACCGTCGGGCCCGCTGAACGGGGTGTACAGCGAATCCCCGATCCCGCGCAGGTTCCCCCTGGCCCAGGCCCGTGCCTCGCACGCTGTCGCCACTGCACTCTCCTCAGGTGAAGTCCGTGCCACCGTCGACGTTGACGTTGGCACCGGTCATGTATGAGTTGCGTCTCGACGCCAGGAACGCCACGACGGGGCCGATCTCGTGCGGCAGCCCCGCGCGCGGCAGATGCGAGGGGTGGCCGAAGTGCTCGGTGATCGCGGCCATCAACTGATAGGGGTCGACGACGCCGTCGGGGCTCTCCACACCGACCGTCTTGGCCCAACCGACCAATGATTCCGACGCGACGCTGCCAGGTGAGATCACGTTCACCAAGATCTCGTCGGGTGCCAGTAGTAACGCCAGGTTCTTGGAGACGCTGGTGACGACCGATTTCGCTGCGGTGTACGCGGCCAGCGTGACGCCTTGGCGTTGGGTGGAACTCGCGGAGAAGTTGACGATGCGCCCCCACTCGGCGTGACGCAACAGCGGCAGCGCCGACCTGACGCAGTGCACCATCGACATGGCACCGGTATCGATCGCCTGGTGCCACTGGGCATCGCTGAGCACGTCGAAGCTGCCCTGGACGTTGGGGCCGACCGCGTTGACCAGGATGTTCAGTTCGCCGTCCCAGCGGTCCGCGAGCTGCCCGAACACCGCCTCGACCTGTGCTGCGTCGGTGACGTCGGCGGGGAAGCCGACCGCGTCCGGGCTGCCCCGGCCCGACAGCTCTGCCACGGCCTGCTCGAGGTCCGTCACCGACCGGCCGATCACCGCGACCTTGGCACCGTCCTCGGCCAGACAGCGGGCTGCGGCGTTGCCCATCCCACGGCTGCCGCCCACCACCACCGCTGTCGCATCCTTGAGTCCGAGATCCATGGTGGTGCGGTGCTCTCCCGTCGAGGCTAGATGTCGTGGAATCCGGTACCACCGAACTTACTATAAGAGCTACAGTAGGGACGGAAAGCCCAGGATGGACGGGGTTCTGGGGTTGTGTCGCGCGTCTCACGGTGCTGCGGTAGAACCGGTCGACGGGATGGCTACCGGTAAGGTTGACGGTGCTGCCGGACGGCGACACGCTCGCGTAGCCGCATTTCACCCGCCGGGTGCCGGTAACTTTGAACGATCGCCCCAGCAGGTGGGGGGCGCCCGCTTATGCGGGATGAGCGTCGATGGAGGTGCCCTGGTGGCAAAGCAAGCGACCGCGGACAAGCGGCAACGCCGTGAGCGGGGTTCCATCAATCCCGACGACATCATCAAGGGCGCGTTCGAACTGGCCGAACAGGTGGGTATCGACAACCTGAGCATGCCGTTGCTGGGCCGACATCTCGGCGTCGGGGTGACCAGCATCTACTGGTACTTCCGCAAGAAGGACGACCTGCTCAACGCGATGACCGATCGGGCGCTGCGCACCTACGTCTTCGCCACTCCGTACATCGAGGCCGACGACTGGCGCGAGACGCTGCGCAACCACGCCTGGACGATGCGAAAGACGTTCATGGGCAACCCGATTCTGTGTGACCTCATCCTGATCCGATCGGCGCTGAGCCCCAAGGCTGCCCAACTCGGTGTGCTCGAGGTGGAGAAGGCGATCGCCAGCCTGGTCGAGGCGGGCCTCTCGGCCGAGGATGCGTTCGAGACCTATTCGGCGGTGTCGGTGCATGTCCGGGGTTCGGTGGTGCTGCAACGGCTCTACGAGAAGAACCTGGCCACCGCTGACGGCGCGGGCGCCCAGCTCGACGACCGGATGACGATCGACCCGGACAGCACACCGCTGCTGGCTCAGGCCACCGCTGACGGACAACATCGGATCGCCACCACCGATGACGCCAACTTCGAATACGCGCTGAACTGCCTTCTCGACCATGCGGAACGACTGATCGCCGCTGGTCCTCAGAAAAGCAAGACCGCCAAGCCGGCCCGCCAACGCAAGGCCGCCGCAGCCAGCTGACCGGCGGCACCCGCGCTCAGCCGGGTACGTGAATTCAGCCCTCCGGCTCCGGCACGTGAAAGTGCTCGTCGCGCAACCGAAATGCCTCTTTGGTGCCGTGCTGCGCCCGCGTCTTGACGAAGTTGAACTCCCCCGGCGCGAACTGCAGGTTGGTGCCGTAGGCGTGGAAGAGATAGCTGGCCACCTCTTCCCCCTGATATGCCTGGCTCTGCTCGACCATCCGGAACGCCTCCTTGGCGATCACCACACCGTCGGCGGGCATCTTGGCCGCCTTCTCCGCCCAGTAGCGGGCCCGTGCGGTGACCGACGCCGGCGCGCACGTCTCGGTGAAGATGCCAAGGTGCTCCACGGCGCCCGCTTCGATGATGTCGCCCGTCAGCAGCAGGCGCCTGGCCTGAACCGGGCCCAGTCGGTGGAAGAACATGTGCAGGCTGCCCAGCGCCGGCCCGAGGAACCGGGTGGCAGGCATCCCGATACGGGTGTCGCGGGCAATCACTGAGATGTCCATCATCAGCGCCATCTCGAACCCGCCGCCGAGCGCATAGCCGCCGATCTCGCCGACTGTCACCTTCGGAAAACCCATCAAGTTGTGATAGAAGCCAAATGATCTGCGGTCCACGGCAAGTCGGCGCCGTTGACTGGGCCGCGACTTGGCCGGGGGGACCCCGTCTTCGGGTTTCTTGTCGCCGTACCACCCGTATGCGTTGTTCATATCGGCGCCGGTGCTGAACGTCCCGTCGGTGCCACGCAGCAGCACCACCGTGAGATCGTCGTCGTCGGCGACGACGTCCAGATACCGCGCCAGGGTGTCACGCATGCTCGCGTCATAGGAATTTCGCTGCTTGGGATTGTTGAGCGTGATGGTGGCGATGCGGCGTTCGCGGTCAACCTCGAAGAGCACGCGGTCGTCTGTGGTGTCCGAGACGGTCATCGTCCGGGGTCCTTCCTGTGGTTGAAACCGAAGACCTGATCGGCGTGGGAGATGAGCTTGGCCTCGATCGTCTTGTCCGCACCGTTGGCCAGGGTGGTGGTCCGAGCCGCGGCAAGGTGGTGCTGAGCGATGCGCGACGCGCGGGACGAATCGCCATCCCGGATGGCCGCGAGCAGTC
This sequence comes from Mycobacterium sp., assembly GCA_040511255.1. Classification (GTDB taxonomy): domain Bacteria; phylum Actinomycetota; class Actinomycetes; order Mycobacteriales; family Mycobacteriaceae; genus Mycobacterium. Next base: position 18,535 of record JBEVHL010000034.1, read on the forward strand.
GTTGATGGTCGCGCAGCGCGGCCCGCCTGGTCCGTTCACCCGAGCCCGGCGGTGCGCTGTCGTCGCTCCACACCGCTGATTCGTGCGCCGACCAAATCAGTTCCAACGATCCGATCAGCAGAATCATCGGTTCGTTTCCACACCGCGACACCAGGGCTTCGTGGAACCGCCTGGCATTGGGTACGAATTGGATCGGATCATCGAATTGCGCTGTTTGAGTAGCGATTTCATCCTCAAGATAGGGCACGACCTCGGTCAGCCGGTCCTGCCTGGCGGCGCACATCCCGGCGCAGATCGGCTCGAGGTGCATCAGGGCACCGCTGACATCGGCGGGGGTGGAGGCGCGAGCCTGCAGAACCATGCTGATCATGTGCGCCGTGCGTTCCGCCGAGGGCAGATGGACCACCGCTCCACCGACGTTGCCGCGCCGGACCGACACCAGCCCGTCGGTCTCCAGTAGGTGGATCGCTTCCCTCAGCGCCGGCGGGCTGACGCCGAACTCCCCGAACAGGCTCTCCTGAGACGGCAGGATGTCGCCCTCTTTGAGGCGGCCCGAGAGAATGTCGTCGCGCAGTCGCGACGCGACGATCTCGGCCACCCGCGGTTGCCGGATACGTGACTGGGGCACCCGGCACTCCCTCCCTGCGCGGCCCCGACTGTTCCTTCCGCGGCCTTTCCTTGCTAACTTGTACAGGATAGTAATCGTTTCGCCTACTGTATGGGTAACCGTATGGATTGGGAAAGGGCTGGCGCACGATGAGCGACACCACTGCTTCCCACGCGCCCCCGGGCGACGCCGCCGGGCATCCCGACGGGTCGGTGACTGCCGAACGCGACGGCGCCATCCTGCGCATCACCCTGGACCGCCCTGCGCGGCGTAATTCGTTGGACCACAAGATGATCGACGAGCTGGTCAGCATCCTCACCAACGCCGCCACCGACGACTCGCTGCGCGCTATCGGCATCACCGGCGCAGGCGAGGATTTCTGCACCGGCGCCGATTGGGTGGCCACCAACAGCGCAGTCCCGCGGCCCCGGCCGGGCGACCTGGTACGCCGCATCCCGACGACGGCGAACAGGGCGGTCGAGTTGGTCGCCACCATCCAGCTGCCGGTGGTCTGCACCGTGCGGGGGTGGGCGGTGGGCCTGGGCTGCAACCTGGCGCTGGCCGCCGACTTCACCGTCGCCGACGTCGCCGCGACGCTGTGGGAGCCGTTCGTGAACCGGGGCTTCAGCCCGGACTCCGGTGCGACGTGGCTACTCCCGCGGCTGGCCGGGGTGGCCAGGGCCAAACGGATGCTGCTGCTGGGCGAGAAGGTGACCGGCGCCGACGCGGCCGCCTGGGGATTGATCGACAGCGCGGTCCAGGCCGGCGACCTCGCTGCCACCGCGAACGACCTGCTGACCCGACTGGCGTCCGGTCCAACCGTGGCCATCGGATTCGCCAAGCAGGCCATTGCCTACGGCCAGCACGCCACCTTGTCACAATCCATGAACCAGGAGCTCTTCAACCTCGAACTCTCCTGCCGCACATTCGATTTCAAAGAGGGGCTGGCGGCATTTCGGCAGCGGCGAGAACCGGACTTCCAAGGCCGGTAACCACCGTCCGCTGCGGCACAACGAAGGGAACCAGATGACCGAACGCTCCGCCGGACCGTTCAGCACCATCAAATACGAGGTGGACGGCCACAAGGCCACCATCACACTGAACCGTCCCGATGCACTGAATGCCCTGAGCCCCTTCATGATCACCGAACTTCGTTCGGCGTACGCCGAGGTTGAGGCCGATGACGACATCTGGCTGATGATCGTCACCGCCGAGGGACGGGCGTTCTGCACAGGTGCCGACGTGAGCGAGATACCCACCGACGGCAAGGTCCTCAACGAGAAGCCATACCTGTCGACCTACGACCAGTGGGAAGCGCCGCAGGAAGGCACCCCACCGTTTCGCCAGATGGCCAAGCCGGTGCTGGTGGCGGTCAACGGGATCTGCTGTGGCGCCGGACTGGACTGGGTCACCACCGGGGATATCGTCATCGCCTCGGACAAGGCCACCTTCTTCGACCCGCATGTCAGTATCGGCCTGGTCGCCGGCCGGGAAATGGTACGACTGGCCAGGGCACTGCCCCGCTCGGTGGCGCTGCGGATGGCACTGATGGGTAAACACGAGAGGATGACTGTGCAACGAGCCTATGACCTCGGCCTGATCACCGAGGTCGTCGAACACGACAAGCTGCTCGAACGCGCCCACCAGATCGCCGACACCATCAATTCGAATGCGCCCCTTGCTGTTCGCGGCACCCGACTGGCCATCCACAAGACACTGGACCTGCCCTTGCACGAGGGTGAGATCCTCGCCGAGACGTTCCGCGAACGGGTGGTCCGCACCGAGGACGCCCTGGAAGGGCCTAGAGCATTCATGGAGAAGCGCGCACCGAACTGGCAGTGCCGATGAGCAATCAAGCCGCCCAGCCGTTCGAGACCATCCTGCTGGAGTTCGACCGCGAGAGTCACGTCGCGACGATCACCCTGAACCGACCGGACGCGCTGAACTCCTTCAACCGCACCATGTGCGAAGAGATGCTCGCCGTCTGGCGCATCGTCAAACTCGACGAGGGCACCAACGCTGTGGTGCTCCGGGCGGCGGGCACCAAGGCGTTCAGCGCCGGACTGGACGTGAGGTCAGATTACGGTCAGCCTGACAATGTCTGGAACCACGAAGATCCCGGCGAACTGCTCAGCCCGAAGTGGCAGAAGATGTGGAAACCCGTGGTCTGCGCCGTCCAGGGGATGTGCACCGCCGGGGCCTTGTACTTCGTCAACGAAGCCGACGTCGTCATCTGCTCGGAGGAAGCCACCTTCTTCGATTCCCACGTCACCGCCGGGCTGGTCTCCGCCCTCGAGCCGATCGGACTGATGCGCCGCGTCGGGCTCGGCGACACCCTGCGGATGGCGCTGATGGGCAATGATGAACGGGTATCGGCCGAGACGGCGCTGCGCATCGGGCTGGTCACCGAAGTGGTTACCGCAGAACGGCTCTGGTCTCGCGCACACGATATCGCGGCGACCATCGCCGCCAAACCACCGTCCGCCACTCAGGGCACCGTCAAGGCCATCTGGGAATCACTGGACAAGCCGTACCGGGCCGCGATGGACCAGGGACTCATCTACACCCGGTTGGGCAATCCGCTGGGCAAGGCCGAACTGGCCGCCCAGCAGAGCGGCGATACCCGCAAGGTCGAACCACGGATCCGCTGATGCCACATCCGCTTTCACAGCGCATCGCCGACGTGCTCGCGCTGGACCCCGCTGCCGACGCCATCCAGTACGAAGACCACTGGTCCACCTGGGGGCAACTCGGCGCGTTCGTCGACCGGATCTCGGCGCTCACCGGCCATCATGGCGGCGGGCATCCCCGCGTCGGCATCCTGCTCCGCAACCAGCCCGTGCACGTCGCCGCCCTGCTGGGTGTCCTGGCGCGCGGCGGCACCGTTGTGGTGATCAACCCGTCGCGTGGCGACGACCGGACCCGCGCCGATATCAGCGCGCTCGACCTGCCGGTGGTGATCGGCCTACCCGAAGACCTCGCCACGCTCGTCGCCCCATCACCCACCACCACTGTCGTAGCGGTCACCGATCTTTCGCAGCCACCCGAACTCACCGCCGGCGCCATGCTCCCCGACCCCGGCCGGCCCGGGGTGGCGGTGTGGATGCTGACCAGCGGCACCACCGGACCACCGAAACGGGTCGACCTGACCTATGACATGTTGGCCCACAGTGTCATCGGCCCTGACCCCGAACGGTGCTCGGCACCAACCGAACTGCGACGCGGAGTGGCCATCGTGAACTCACCGCTGGTGCACGTCGGCGGCGTCTTCCGGGTACTGCTATGTATCGCCGAGGCCCGACCCTTTGTGCTACTGCCCCGGTTCGACCTGGACCGGTGGGCGCGGGCGGTCCGCGAACACCGACCCAGAGCGGTGTCGCTGGTTCCGGCTGCGCTGCGGATGGTGCTGCACTCCGAGCTCACCCGCGATGACCTGGCCGGCGTCCGCGCTGTCACCTCAGGCACCGCCCCGCTGTCCGCCGACGACGCCGATGCGTTCACCGAGAAGTTCGGTATCCCCGTCCTGACCTCTTACGCAGCAACCGAATTCGGCGGTGGGGTGGCCGGCTGGACACTGGCAGACCATCGGCAATACTGGCAGGCCAAGCGCGGCAGCGTCGGTCGCGCCAACCCAGGTGCCCAGCTGCGCGTGGTCGACGACGCCGGTGCCCAGCGACCCCCAGGTGAACAGGGGCTGCTGGAGGTCAAACCCGCACAGCTGGGCGCCGACACAGAATGGATGCGCACCACCGACCTGGCCCGCATCGACGAAGACGGCTTCGTGTGGATTGTGGGCCGCGCCGATCAGGCAATCATCCGCGGCGGATTCAAGATCATGCCCGACGACGTCCGCGCCGCGCTGGAAAGCCACCCGGCGGTGCGGGGCGCCGCGGTGATCGGCAGGCCCGACCCGCGACTGGGTGAGACGCCGGTGGCGCTGGTCGAATTGCGTACCGACGCCGGCACCGACGCAGGCCAGCTCACCCGGTTCCTGCAGACGCGGTTGGCCCGCTACGAGATACCCACTGATATCGCCATC
>JBEVHL010000035.1:0-9813 GCA_040511255.1 Mycobacterium sp.
CCTTCGGCGTCGATCGCGTGTGCGTCGACGAAATCGCGCAACGTCCACTGGCCCTGGCCGAACATCTGCACCGACGACTTCAGGAATTCGTTGTCGGTGACCGCGACCGGATCATCGAGATCGAACTGGGACAGATCGGTGCCCAGCCAGCCGGACCACAGCGCCAGGGCGCCGACGGGATCGATATAGCGCCGGAAATCCTGGTATCTCGCTTGCGCCGCAGCCTCATCGGCGCCGGTCACCACGACGTGTCCGTTGACGATCTTCACGTCGTAGGGGTCACGGCCGGCATCGGAAGCGCGGGTGCGGATGTCGGCGACCGCGTCGCGCAGCACTTCTTTGGTCGGCGCACCGATGAAGATCACTTCGGCGTTCTCCGCACCGAACTGCTTCCCGCGACTGGACGCACCGGCCTGGTACAGCACGGGGGTGCGCTGCAGCGACGGCTCGGACAGGTGGATGCCGGGCACCCGGAAGTGCTTGCCCTCGTGGCGGATCGGATGCACCTTGGTGGGATCGGCATACTCGGCCCGTCGCGGATCGGTGCCCACCGCATCGTCGTCCCAGGAGGCTTCCCACAGCTTGTAGAGCACCTCGGTGTATTCGTCGGCGATGTCGTACCGGTCGGCGTGCGGGGTGATGGCGTCCAACCCGTGGTTGCGCGCCGCGCTCTCCAGATAGCCGGTGACGATGTTCCACCCGACGCGGCCCTTGGTCAGGTGGTCCAGAGTGGACATCCGCCTGGCGAAGGAATACGGATGTTCGAACGAGGTGGCGGCGGTGATCCCGAACCCGAGGTGCTTGGTGACGGTCGCCATCGCGGGGACCACGAGCAGCGGATCATTCACCGGCACTTGGGCACCCGAGCGCAGCGCTGCTTCCGGGCCGCCGCCGTACACGTCGTAGATGCCCAGGACGTCGGCGATGAACAGCCCGTCGAACAGTCCCCGTTCGAGCAGTTTGGCCAGGTCGAGCCAGTAGTCGATGTCTTTGTACCGCGCGGCCTGGGACTCCGGGTGCCGCCAGGTTCCTGCCACGATGTGGGTCACGCAGTTCATGTCGAAGGCATTGAGCAGGATCTGGCGGGTCACGATGGGCCTCCGAGGACAGGTTCGGTCGTGGGCGTCGGCAGGCTGGCCAGCAGCTGACGGGTGTACGGATCTTGCGGATTCGTGAATATCTCTGCGGCAGTCCCTGATTCGACGACCTTACCGTCGCGCATCACCAGCACCCGGTCGGCGACGTGGTGGATGACGCCGAGATCGTGGGAGATGAACAGGAAGGACAGGCCCAGTCGCTCCTGCAGACCGGCGAGCAGGTCCAGCACCTGGGCCTGGATCGTGACGTCGAGTGCCGAGACCGGTTCGTCGCAGACGATCAGCGCCGGTTCCGGCGCCAGTGCCCGGGCGATCGCGACCCGCTGGCGCTGTCCACCGGACAACAGCAGCGGCCGACGATCGAGATGGTCCTCGGTGAGTCCCACGTCGGTGAGTAGCGCAACCGCGCGCTGCCGTCGGCTACCACTGTCGGGATACAGCTCAACCGGTACGGCGTCCTCGACGATCCTGCGGACCGTCCAGCGCGGGTCGAACGAGCCGAGCGGGTCCTGGTAGATCACCGAGATCTGGCGGCGGCGCGGACGCCGCTGCGCCTCGGTCGCCTCGGACCAGGCGGCTCCGTTCAGCCGGACAGTGCCTTCGTCCGGTGCCAGCAGGGCCAGCGCGAGTTGAGCGGTAGTTGTTTTGCCAGAACCGGATTCACCGACGATGCCGAGCGTTTCGCCGACTCCGATGTGAAAGGAGACCCCCGCAACCGCGGTGCGCTCCACCCCGTCGGGACCGCGGAAGCGCTTGACCAGGTTCTCGGCCTCCAGCAACACCGCATCCGACGCCGGCCTGACCAGCGCCGGGTCGGTGGGCGGTAACGCCCCGGCCGACAGCCGAGTGCCTTTTCGATGCGCCGCGGGAATCGCATCCAGCAGGGTCCGCGTGTAGGGGTGGCTCGGCGCGGTCAGCACCTCGGCCACCGTGCCCTGCTCCACCAGCAGACCGTGGCGCATCACCGCGACCCGGTCGGCCAGCCTGCTGACCACCGACAGGTCGTGACTGATCAGAATCAGGCCGGTGCCACGCTCTTTCATCGCCGCCAACAGGTCGAGGATCTGGGCCTGGATGGTGACGTCGAGCGCCGTGGTGGGTTCGTCGGCGATCAGCAACGGCGGGTCCAGGGCGATCGCCGATGCGATCAGTGCGCGCTGGCGCTGACCGCCGGAAAGTTCATGCGGCAGTTGACGGGCGCGCAATTCGGGCTCGGGTACCCCGACGGCGGTGAGCAGTTCCAGCACCCGGTCGCGTCGGCGCGCGCGGCTGCCGAACCGGTGTAGCCGCAGTGTCTCGCCGATCTCACGACCCACGGTGCGCAACGGGTCCAACGACACCAGCGCGTCCTGGAGTACGAAGCCGACCTCGCGGCCGCGTACCCGCCGCCAGTCCCGGTCGCGGTTCTCCAGAACCGATTTTCCTTGCAGCTCAAGGGTGGTGGCCTGGACGTGGGCGCCGGCGCCCGCCAGGCCGAGCAGGGTGCGGGCGGTGACGCTTTTGCCAGAGCCCGATTCACCGACGATGGCAAAGCATTCGCCGGGTGCGACCTCGAAGGACACCCCGCCCACCACCGGTTCGCGGCCGGTGCCGAACGCGACGGTGAGGTCTTCGACCCGCAGCAGAGGTGCTGTCATGTCAGCCGTCCTTCGATCCGCTGTTGCAGATGGCGGCCGAGGACGGTGACGGCCAGCGTGCAGCCGACGATCGCCAGGCCCGGGAACAGTTCCAGCCACCACGCCGTGGACACGAAATCGCGTCCGGCGTCGAGCATGGCGCCCCATTCCGGCGCAGGCGGTGCCACCCCGAGCCCGAGGAAGCTCAGCGATGACGCCCAGACGATCGACTGGCCGACGCCCATGGTGGCAAGTACCACCAGGGGTCGCATGGCATTCGGGAACACGTGCCGGACGATGATGCGGGAGCGCTGGTGGCCCAATGCCGTTGCCGCATGGACATAACCAGAGTTGCGTACCGCGATCACCTGGCCGCGCACCATCCAGGCGTAGCCGGCCGCGGAGCCGAGGGCCACCGCCACGATCTCGGTCGCCACCCCTGGCCCGAGCATCGCGATGAAGATCAACGCCAGCAGCAGACCGGGTAACGCCAGGACCACCTCGAGGAACCGGCTGATCGCGCCGTCGGTGAACCGCCCGCCCAGGCCGGCCGCGAAACCGAACACGATGGCCGCAACCAAGGCCAGTGCGGTCGCCCCGGCACCGATCAGCAGCGAGCTGCGGGCCCCGAAGACAACCCGGGTGTAGATATCGCGACCGGAGGCGTCGGTGCCGAACCAGTGCTGCAGCGACGGTGCCTGAATCGCGGCCTCGATGTCGGTGTCGAAGGGTGATTCGCTGGTGAACGCGCTGGGTGCCACGGCCCACGCCAGGACCAGCAGGAGGAAGAGGGCGGCCAGCCAGACGGCGGGCCGAAACCTGCGCCCGGCACGGGCTTTCGGCACGGCGAGCCCGCTGTGTGCAATCAGGCCATCGGCGACGTTGACGGTCAATGTGCTGCGCTCCGCAGTCGGGGGTCGATGCGGCCGAAGGCCAGATTCACCAGCAGGTTCGCCACCACGTAGATCGCCGCGACGAACAGCGTCACCCCCACCACCACCGGCATGTCCTGAGAGGTGACGGCGTCGACCAGCACCCGGCCGAGACCGGGCCGCACGAACACCGCCTCCACGATCACCGCCGTCGAGAACAGCGAGCCCAGCGCCCAGCCCGACAGCGTCAGGCCGGGCAGGACGGCGTGCCGCAGCGCGTGGCGCCACCGCACCCCGAAGTCACTCATGCCGCGGGCCCGGGCGGAGACGGCAAACGGCTGCTCCATGGCCGACGAGAACTCGTCGCGCGTCACCTGCCCGAGAAACCCTGCCAATGGCAGTGCCAGCGTCAGCGCGGGCAGCACCAGACCTTCGGGCCCACCGTTACCGACCACCGGCAACCAGTGCAGCGTGAAGGCGAACAACACCAGCAGCACGATGCCCAGCCAGTACTGCGGAAGCGCGGCGAGCAGGGTCTCCAGACCCGAGCCGAGCGCCGCCAGCGCGCGGCTGCGATGCGCGGTGAGCAGCGTGACGGCGACCGCGATGACCCACGACACCACCAACGCGGTAGCCGTCAGAGTCAACGTCGAACTCAGTTGCTGGCCAATGATTTCCGAGACCGGTTGCTTGCGGATATACGACGTGCCGAGATCACCCCGCAGTATTCCGCCGAGATAGTGCAGGTACTGCACGATCACCGGTTGGTCGAAGCCGTACTGCACCCGCACGGCCGCCAACTGCTCGGGAGTGGGTTTGGACCCGGCACCGCCGAGGATGGTCTGGGCGGGATCGGTCGGCATCAACTGCTCGATGATGAACGTCAAGGTGGCGGCGCCCCACAGGACGCCGACCACACCTGCGAGGCGGGCAAGCACCCGCCTCGCCGTCACTTGGCCAGCCACGCGTCGTGCAGAACCGGCTCACCCTCGGACGGCTCAATCCACACGTCCTGCAGGTGCTTCTTCGAGACCAGCCGGGTGGTCGGCGCATACAGGCCCAGGTGGTAGGCGTTCTGCGCGACAAGCTGCTGCACCTGGTCGTAGAGATGCTGCTGCTGTTCGACATCCGAGGCGGCGGCGACCTCTTTCAGCGGTGCGTCGATGGCGGGATTAGACACCCAGGACATGTTGTTGCCTGGCGCAAGATTCATCGAGTCGGTGGAGTAGAGCAGGGTCAACACCAACGGTGTCGGGCTGTTCCAGTACGCGCCGGCGAGGCCGTCGGTGGCGTTCCTGTCGGTGAAGGCGGCGTAGTACTGGTCCTGCGGGATCGGCTTGAGGATGACGTTGAAGCCGATCTCTTTCTCCGCGGCCTGGATGTCCTGATACAGCGTCACATCGGCGGGCGGGGTGTCACCCGGATCCGAGGAGTAGATCACCGTGGCGGCCAACTGCTTACCGTCCTTGGTCCGGAAGCCGTCGGCGTCCCGCTGGGTCCAGCCTGCGGAGTCCAACAGCTGGTTGGCCTTGGTGGGGTCGTAGGCGTAAAAGTCGCGCAGTCCCTTGTCCAAGAACGGTGTTGTCGACGTCAGCGGGCCCGGTTCCCAGTTGAACACCCCGAGGTAGGCACTCTTGACCGACGCTTCGGCGTTGGCGCCGTGGATGAACGCCTGCCGCACCGCGGTGTCGGTGAACGGGAACCGGGTGGTGTTGAGCGCGATTCCGTTCGGCAGGCCGGTATGGGTGAACTCCTGCAGCGCGAGATTCGGGTCGGCCTTCAGCGCCGCGTTCTGCTGCGGCGGCGGGTTGAAGATGATGTCGGCGCCTTCGCCCTGGACCGCTCCGAAGCGAACGGAGCCGTCTTCCAGGAACTTCCAGCTGACATGGTCGAGGTACGCCGGGCCCTGATGTTTGGCGTCGGCGGGGGCGGAGTTGTAGTCGGCGTTGCGATCCAGTTCGACGCTCTGGCCGTGCACCCAGTCCTTGATGACGAATGGTCCTGTCCCGACCGGGGATTGGCAGTTGGCGTCCAGACCGCGGGCCATCGCCTTGGGTGACTCGATACCGAAGAACGCCTGCGACAGCACCGGCAGCAGCGCCGAGTACGGGGATTTCAGCTTCAACTCGAAGGTCGCGGGGTCGACTGCGCGCGAGGACTCGTAGTAGGGCCGCAGGTAGCCGGTGTCGGTCAGCGACTCGGTGGCCGGATCGAGGATCTGCTCGAAGTTCGCCTTGACGGCGGCCGCGTCGAGGGGCGTCCCGTCGTGGAACTTCACCCCCTGCTTGATCTTGAAGGTGTAGGTCAGCCCGTCCGGTGAGGTGGTCCACGAGTCCGCCAGCCAGGGCACCACGGTGCCGTCCGGCTTCTCGGAGACCAGCGAGTCGAGGAACTGCCGGGCGACGTAGACCTGCGGCATGTCGCCGTTGTTGTGCGGATCGAGGCAGGTGGGCTCGCGGTCTGCGCCGTAGACGATCGAGCCGCCACTGACCGGTGGTCCGGAGGCGGCCGAGGGCGAATTACCGGTGCCGCCGTTACCCCCACATGCGGAGACGAAGACGACCGACAGGCCGGTGAGGCCCATCAGGGCACGACGGAGGACGGTTCGTTGAGCAGGCATCGCAGACTGATCTTTCGGTTGGTCGAGAGCATCGCGTACGGACAACCGAGTGTCGAAAAATGCGCGGCAGAGCTCGTGGATGATGGCTCCGTCAATGTGCCCTAACTGGAGTTATGGGCATAGACATCGAATCGGCACGATTCTTTTGTGCGCCGTGCGGGTCCCCTACGCGCCGTTACCCTGCCCAATTCCGCACCGCCGGTCGGTAGCCGGCCGGCTTGTCCCCGACCTTCACCCCGGGGTTGATCAGCTGGCCCTGGTAACCCGGGGTGAACATCCGGTACACCGATTCCGGCGGCACCGCGCTGGCCTGGTCGAGCTCCGCGCGCAGCTCGGCAGGCAACTCGAAGTCCAGCGCCGCCATGGTCGATCCCAACTGCTCCGCGCTGCTGGCGCCGACGATCGCCGAGGCGATCCCGGGCTGGGTGGCCACCCAGTTCACGGCGACCTGGGCCATGGTCACCCCGAGCTTGTCTGCGACGACTTCCAACGGCTTGAGCAGTTGCCAGTGCTGCTCGGTCAACGACAGCCCGGACGCCCCGGGGATGCTGAGCCGGCCCGCCCCCGAGAGCCCGCTGTCGGCAGCGCGGTACTTACCGCTCAGGAAACCACCACCGAGTGGGCTCCACGCGGTGATGCCGAGACCGAGCGTCTGCGCCATGTCGACGTGTTCGGTCTCGATGGCACGCTCAACCAGGGAGTACGGCAGCTGCAGGTTGATCATCGGCGCCGACCCGTGCGCCTCGGCGAGCGTCTGCGCTTGCGCCGCATACCAACTGGGCACATCGGACAGTCCGGCGTGACGGATCTTCCCGGCCCGCACCAGGTCGTCGAAGGTGCGCAACACCTCTTCGACGGGCGTCAGCCGATCCCAGGTGTGTAGCAGGAACAGGTCGACGTAGTCGGTGCCCAGCCTGCGCAGCGAATCGTCCAGCGCGCGGATCATGTGCTTGCGCCCGTTGCCGCCGGCGTTGGGATTGCCGGGTTCGACGCTGTTGGTGAATTTGGTGGTCAGCACCACCCGGTCGCGCACCTTCGCCTCCGCGATCAGACCGCCCAGGATGGTCTCGCTCTCCCCTGCGGTGTAGAAGTCCGCGGTGTCGATGAAGTTGCCGCCCTCCTCGAGGTAGCGGCGGAAGATGGGCCGGGCTTCGTCGACCGTCTTGCCGTACGCGGCGTGGTACCCGCCGGTGCCGAAGTTCATGGTGCCCAATGCCAGCCGGCTGACGCGCAGCCCGGACTTGCCGAGAAGGTAGTACTGGTCCAGTGCCATCGCAGTTGCTCCTTTGGGTGAGATAGTGGTTCTGCCTCGACACTGCCCAGCACAAAATGGACTTGCAAGTCCATTCCTTGGCAGGCAACGTGTCGCCCATGAGCAGGAACCGCACATGATCAGTAGGCGCGATTTCTCACTGACCGTCGGACTGGCCGCCGCTGCAGCGGCCACCGCCGCCGCATGTGGCCCGGCGCCGCAAGCGCCGGCACCGTCCACTGCCGGTCACACGTCGTTTCCCGCGCTCAAGCAGGTCGACGCAGGCCTGCTCAACGTGGGCTACGCCGAAGACGGACCCGCGGACGGGCCGCCGGTGATCCTGTTACACGGCTGGCCCTACGACATCTACAGCTATGTCGATGTCGCTCCGCTACTCGTGGCAAAGGGCTACCGGGTGTTGGTGCCGTACCTCCGTGGCTTCGGCACCACACATTTCCTGTCCGACAGAACATTTCGCAACGGTCAGCAGGCCGCGTTGGCCGCGGACATCGTCGCGTTCATGGATGCGCTGCACATCCCGCAGGCCGTCATCGCGGGGTTCGACTGGGGCGCACGAACGGCGTGCATCATCGCTGCATTGCATCCGCAGCGGTGCAAGGCGCTGGTCTCGGTCAGCGGGTATCTGATCGTCAACCTGACCGCGAACATGAAACCCCTTGCCCCGCAAGCTGAACTCGGCTGGTGGTATCAGTACTACTTCTCCACACCGCGCGGTGAGGCCGGCTACCGGCAGAACACCCATGACTTCAACAAGCTCATCTGGTCGTTGGCCTCACCGCTGTGGAAGTTCGACGACGCCACCTACGACCGCACCGCCGCCGCGTTCGACAATCCGGACCATGTGGACATCGTGATACACAACTACCGGTGGCGGTTGAGCCTGGCCCAAGGCGAACCACAATACGATGTCGTGGACCGCCAACTCGCCGCCATGCCACCGATCACGGTGCCCGCCATCACGATCACCAGTGATTTCGACGGTCCGGCCAAGGACGGCAGCGGATACCGAAAGTTGTTCACCAGCAAGTACTCCCATCGCGTGCTCGACGGCATCGGCCACGACGTTCCGCAGGAGGCGCCCCAGGAGTTCGCCACCGCCGTCATCGACGTCGACGGATACTGAGCGCCATGTCCCTGCTGTCTCATCGCCCGGTTGCCGATGCCCTGGCGCGTGCCTTCTCCGCGTTGGTCAACCCGGCAGCCAAACCCGGTGTCCGCTTTCCCGAGATCGCCGGTGATACCACAGTCACCTCGGTGCCGACCCGCCATGGCGACACCACCGTGACCTTGTATCACTCGGCGGCACAGCCTGATTCGCGCCCGGCGGTCTATCTGAACATCCACGGGGGCGGGTTCGTGGTGGGGCATCGCGAGCAGGACGACCCGTGGTGCCGCTATCTCGCTGCCCATGCCGACGTGGTGGTGGTCAACGCCGACTACGTCCTGGCCCCGCACTGGCGCTTCCCCAGCCCGATCGAACAGCTCCACGACGTCTTGGCGTGGGTATCGTCGCCTGAGCGCGACTGGGACGGCACCCGGGTGTGTATCGGCGGCCAGAGCGCCGGCGGCAACCTCTCGGCCGCCGTTGCCCGGCTGGCCTTGCGTAACGGCGGTCCCGAGATCAAGCTCCAGGTGTTGCACTACGCGCCGCTCGACCTGGTCACCGCGACCAAGGACAAGCCCTCGCCCCGCGGCCGAAAGGCGGTGCTGCAGCCGTGGATGGGCGAGGTGTTCGACACCGCCTACCTGCCCGATCGAGCGCGACGCCGGGATCCGCTGGCCTCACCCGCCTGGGGTGACAACGGCGATCATCTGGACGGCATCGCCCCGGCTCTGGTCGTCACCGCGGAGTACGACCGACTCCGCGATGAAGCCGCCGCCTACGCGCACAAACTCGACGCCGCCGGCGCCTTGGCCGAGTATCACGAGGTCAAGAGCGTCGACCACGGGTACAACATCATGAGCGACGACACGGACGTCACGCGCCGGATGTACGCGTTCATCGCCGATCACGTGCGGCGCGCGACGGTTAGTTGAGTCGCGGGTCGATCAGATACTTGCTGCCCCGGCCCGCGGCCATGTCTTCCAGGCTCTCGACCAGCCGGTCCAACGGGCGGACCTCGGTGATCAGGTCCTGGCCGTCGAGTTGACCGCTCTCGATGAGCCGCAGAGCGCGCTCCACATAGAGCGGCTCGTGGTGGAACACACCCTTGATCGTGTACTCGAAGTAGTGCATGTCGTTGGCGTTCAACGAGAACTCCGCGCCGACCGGTGGGCCGCCGAACATCACCGCGGTGCCGCCGGGGCGGATGCATTTGGCGGTCTGCTCCCAAAC
>JBEVHL010000036.1:0-8056 GCA_040511255.1 Mycobacterium sp.
TTCGGAGACGGCCCGGAACCAGACCAGCCGCCAGCGCCAGCCGACCCGGTCGGTCAGTTCGTCGAGCTTGCGGGTGGCCTTGGCGACGTCGCCGAGATCCAGTAGCGCCCGCACCTCCATCAGCGGCAGCTCGACGGATTCGGACAGGTCGATACCTTCGGAGTCCAACGCCCCATGACGCGCGGCCCGCAGCGAATCCAACGTCTGCACCGGCTGGCTGAGTACGTTGGCACTCAAGATGGCCGCACCGACGTCGGCGGGGTCGACCAGCGGAACGGGCAGCGCCGTGACGATCTCGGCCGCGGTCAACTTCTCCGAATGTGGTTGGCCGTCAAGGTAGACATCGGTGTGCGCGACCAACAGGTCCACGCCGAACGTCGAACGTGACGGGCTGAACACCGTCGACAGGCCCGGCCGCGGCAGGCCCACGTCCACGGCGACCACCTCGCGCAGTACGCCCAGCAGCTGCCCCGACATCTCGTCGGCGCTGGCAAAACGGCGACGCGGATCGGGGTCGATGGCCCGGCGCAGCAGACGCTCGAAGCTGTCGTAGGTGGCCAGCACGGGATCGTCGTCGGGCAGGCCGTCGACATAGCGGCCGCGTCGGGTGCGCAGGTTGAGGGTCAGCGCAGCCAGGGTGCGCCCGACGGTATAGATGTCGGTGGCGACGGTCGGGCCGGTCCTGACGATCTCGGGAGCCTGGTAACCCGGTGTGCCGTAGAGGAATCCGAACGAGTTGATCCGCGACACCGCACCGAGGTCGATGATCTTGAGCTGCTCCTCGGTGAGCATGATGTTCTCGGGTTTGAGGTCGTTGTAGGCCAGCCCGAGTGAATGCAGATATCCGATGGCGGGCAGGATTTCGAGCATATAGGCGATGGCCTGCGCCACCGGCAGCCGTTCGCCCTTGGCCTGTTTGAGCGACGTTCCGCCGACGTACTCCATGACGATGTAGCCGACGGGTTCACCGTGGCTGTCCTGGTGTTCGACGAAGTTGAAGATCTTGACGATCGACGGGTGCACCACCTCGGCCAGAAACCGTCGCTCGGCCATCGCGATGGCTTGTGCCTCGGCGTCGCCGGCGTGGACCAGGCCTTTGAGCACCACCGGTCGTTCGTTGACGTTGTGGTCGACCGCCAGGTACACCCAGCCCAGACCGCCGTGCGCGACACAGCCTTTGATCTCGTACTGGTCGGCGACCATATCGCCGGGGCCCAGCTGCGGCAGGAACGAATACGCGCTGCCGCAGTGCGGGCACCAGCCCTCGCTCAGGGCCTTGCCGTCCGATGTGGACCGCCCCACCGGTCGGCCGCAGTTCCAGCAGAACCGCTTCGATTCGGCCACCACGGGATTGGTCATCAGGGCGGCGAACGGGTCGATCTCGGGTACCCGCGGGATCTCGACCAGGCCGCCGCCGAGCCTGCGGGTCGGTGAGATGGCGCGGGTGGCCGTGGTCAGATGGTCCTGCGGCTCGGTCCCGGCGCTGGACACCGAGAAGCCTTCGGAATCATCGAAATTGGGCCGGAAGATGGCCTGGGTGGCCATCGGGCGCAGCGTCGACGCCGAGTCGAACATGAACTCCGCGGGTTGCGTACCGGGCTGGGTGCCGGGGCCTTCGTCGGTGGAGTCGGAATCGTCGTAGTCGTCGTCTTGGGGCGGGTCCACTACGTCCGCGTCGATCTTCTGTTCTGGTTCGGTTTCGGGTTCGCCCATCAGATCCCCCCTAATCCACGTACCGCGCGCTCGGCGGTGCAGGTGCCGGCCCGAGCACCGTCAACCACTTGCGGTACAGCGTGTTCCACGTACCGTCCCGCCGAATCCGCTCCAGGGTGCCGTTGACGAACCGCACCAGACCGGTGTTGTCCAGATTGACGCCGATCCCGTAGGGCTCCTGGTTGAGGCTGGGCCCGACGATGTGCAGATAGGGGTCCTGGGCCACTAAACCAGCGAGGATCGAATCGTCGGTCGAGACGGCGTCGACTTGGCGCTGCTGCAAGGCCACCAGGCAATCGGCCCACGTCACGACCGACACGATGATCGGTGCCGGGGTGATCAGCTGGATCCGCTTGAGTGACGTGGTGCCCCGCGCCACGCAGACCCGCTTACCGGACAGGTCGGCAGCCTGGGTGATCGGTGAATCGCGCGGAGCCAGAATCCGTTGATAGGCGGTCAGATACACCGTCGAGAAGTTCACCAGCTTGCGTCGCTCGCAGGTGATGCTCATGGTCTTGACGACGATATCGACCTGGTTGTTCTGCAGGGCGGTGATCCGGTCGGCCGAGGACAGGATGCGGTATTCGACCTGTGACGGGGTGCCGAAGATGTCGCGAGCCACTTCACCGGCGATGTCGACGTCGAAGCCGGTGATCTCGCCGGTGATCGGGTCGCGGAAGCTGAACAGGTTGCTGCCGATGTCGAGGCCGACGATCAGGCGGCCGCGGTTGCGGATGTTGGCGACGGCGTCAGCCGCCAGGGTCTTGTTGGGGAACGGCCGCAGGCTGGCGGTGCGGTTGCAGTCGTTCTCGCCGGGGTCCAGCGGAGGGGCCACCTGCGGCGCCATCTCCTCCATGCCTTCCGGCGTCGGCGGCGCGATCGTCACCCCCGGTTCCGGCGCCACCGACTGCGCCTGCCCGCAGCCGGTCAGCACCATGGCGGCCACCCCCAAGACGGCCAACAGCCTCCTGGCGCTCACCGGTACTCACTCATCCGGGGCCAGATGCCCAGCGCCACCGCGACCGCCGCGCCGAGGCTCAACACGACACCGCCGACGGTGGTGCCCGACAGCACCCGTCGGGCGTTGAGGATGTCGTTGCGCAACTGGGTGCGGCTCTCCTGGATCCCGCTGGTGAGCGCCGCCTCGAGTTTGTCGAACGCCGGTGTCGAATCGTCTTCGCCCGTGCCGAGCGCCACCTGCGTCGCCGCCTGGTAGTTGCCGACCGCGATGTAGGCGTTGATCCGCTCATCGGCCGATCGCCATTTGGTGAGCAGCTGGTCGGCATTGCGCAGATCGGTGGTGGCGATGGCGTCGTCGCGCTCGAGGTACTGGGCCAGACTGAGCTGCATGGTGTCGATGCGCTGGTAGTACGACTGTTTGCGGACGTCCTCGTCGCCGCGGCGGATCAACGACAACGTCTCGTCGGCCCGGGCCTGCTGCGCGGTGATCGCGAGGTTGGTCACGGTCTTGAGCGATTCGGCGGCGGTGTCCTTGGCGCTGCGGCTGCCCGCGGTGGAGATGGCCAACGCCGTGCCCACCCAGATCACCATGATCATGATGGCCAGTCCGCCCGCCACCAGCCCGATGTTGACCCGCCGCCTGGTCCGGCGGGCCAGCCAGCGGTGGGCGAAGGCGCCGAACACGATGGTGGTGGCGATCACCAGGATCACCGGCGTGGGGATGCTCGTCGAGGCCGTGGTTTCCTCATCGACCCGCGCCGACGTCTCCTCGTAGAGGGTCTGCGCATCGGGCAGGATCTTGTCCTGCATCAGCGACGACGCCTCCGACAGGTACGACGAGCCGACCGGATTGCCCGCCCGGTTGTTGGTGCGTGCAGTCTCGACCAGGCCGGTGTAGATGGCCAGCTGCGCGTTGATCCGGCCGAGCAGTTCCTGCATCGGCTCGTCGGTCAGCCCGCTGGACGCCTGCGTCAGGGCCACCGCTGCGTCGGTGATGGCCTGCTCGTAGCGCTGCCGCACCGGCCGGGGTTCGGCGCCGGCGATGAACGCGGTGGCGGCGGCGGCATCGGCGACCGACAGCGTGGTGTACAGCTGGCCGGCCGCGAACGCCAGCGGCTCGGTGTGGTTGAGCACCGTGGTCAGCGCCTGCTGGCGGTGGTCGATGGTGGTGGACGTGGCGAACGCGCTGAGCGCACCGAGGGTGGCCAGAATTAGGCCGATCGCGAAGATGCGCCCGGGAGTGGTCCAGATGAACCACCAACGGGGATGCGTCGGCTCGGCAGGCGACCGGGACGCCAGTGGCTCGGTCGACGGGTGCGCCAGCTCAACCGTCACCTGTGCGGACCTACCTTCTGTCGTCCCGCTCGTGTGTTCTGCAACTGTATAAGCGAAGTCTAAGAGCTTTTCTGTGACGGGTGGGGCTGGATCGACAAGTCGGACCTCCTGACAGGGCACGCGGCGCGACGGTGCCGCCCTTATTGTGAAGTTGTGCGTGGCGACGGAGACGGATGGGTGATGTCCGATACCGGTGCCCACTACTGGGGTCGGCACGGCGCTGCCGGCCTTTTGCTGCGGGCGCCCCTTCCCGACGGATCACCGGCGGTGCTGCTGCAGCACCGCGCCGCCTGGAGCCATCAGGGCGACACGTGGGCGCTGCCGGGGGGAGCCAGGGACAGCCACGAGACCGTCGAGCAGGCCGCGGTGCGGGAGGCGCACGAGGAGGCGGGCCTGTCGGCCGACCAGCTGACCGTGCGGACCAGCGTCGTGACGGCCGAGGTGGCCGGCACCGGCTGGACCTATACGACGGTCATCGCCGATGTGGCGTCCCGGCTCGACACCGTCCTGAACCGGGAGAGCTCCGAGTTGCGCTGGGTGGCCGAGGACGAGGTCACCGACCTGCCGCTGCACCCCGGATTCGCCGCCAGCTGGCAGAAGCTGCGGGAGATCGCTGCGACTATCCCGCTGCTGGCAGGGCTGCAGCCAGACGCCTAGCGGCCGCCTCGGGATCGTCGGCGCCGGTGATCGCGCGAACCACCACCACGCGGGTCGCGCCCGCGTCGAGCACCTCGGGTAACCGCTGCTCGTCGATGCCACCGATGGCGAACCATGGTTTACGCGGGTTCAGCGCCGCGACGGCCCGGACCAGGTCCAGGCCGGGGGCCGATCGGCCCGGTTTGGTCGGGGTGGGCCAGCACGGTCCGACGCAGAAATAGTCGACCGGTTCGGCGATCGCGTGCCGGGCCTGCGCGGCGTCATGCGAAGACCGGCCGATCACCGGGCGGGAGCCGACGATATCCCGCGCCACCGTCAGCGGGAGGTCGTCCTGTCCGAGATGCAGCACGTCGGACACCGCGGCGCGGGCGATGTCGGCGCGATCGTTGACCGCGAACAACGCGCCGTGCCGCCTGGCGGCGTCCCGCAGGATTTCGAGTGCTTCGAGCTCCTGCTTGGCCTCCAGCGGGCCGAACTGCTGCTCACCGGCCGAGCCCTTGTCGCGGAGCTGGATGATGTCGACGCCACCGGACAGCGCCGCATCGGCGAACTCGGCGAGGTCGCCCCGTTCGCGGCGGGCGTCGGTGCACAGATAGAGCCGAGCGGTGATGAGGCGGTCGATAGGAAACGGTTCGCGCACTCAGCGAGGCTAAACGACGGAGTTGAGTAAGGTGGTCAACGACAGCACGGGAGCCCTGGGAGCGGGCTGAGAGTGGGCAGAGCCGGCCCTTACCGTCACACCTGATCCGGATCATGCCGGCGAAGGGAGCGAGGAGACATGCACACAGCCCAAGCACTGGCCGTCATCGGCGGTGGCGTCATCGGGCTGTCCGTCGCGCGTCGGGCCGCCCAGGCGGGCTGGTCGGTGCAGGTCCATCGGTCGGGTGAACCGGGCGCGTCGTGGGTGGCCGGCGGCATGCTGGCTCCGCACAGCGAAGGCTGGCCGGGCGAGGAGAAGCTCCTGCACATCGGCTTGGAGTCGCTGGCGCTGTGGCGCGCCGAGGGCCCGGGCAGTTATCTGGACGGCCTGCCGCCGCAGGTGGTGACCGCTCGCGAGTCACTGGTGGTCGCGGTCGACCGGGCCGACGCGGCCGATCTGCGCACGGTCGCCGACTGGCTGGCCGCCCAGGGGCAACCCGTGACACCGACCACGGCCGCCAGGGATGTCGAACCCCTTCTCGCGCAGGGCATTCGACATGGATTCGTGGCGCAGACCGAACTGGCTGTCGACAATCGCGCCGTGGTGGAGGCGTTGGCGGCCGAGTGCACTCGGCTCGGCGTGACGTGGGCGGGTCCGGTCCGCGATCTGGCCGAGGTGTCGGCCGATATGACGGTGCTCGCCAACGGTATCGATGCGCCGACGCTGTGGCCGGGGCTGCCGATCCGCCCGGTGAAGGGCGAGGTGCTGCGGTTGCGGTGGCGCAAGGGTGCCATGCCGATGCCGCGCCGGGTGATCAGGGCCCGGGTGCACGGCCGCCAGGTCTATCTGGTGCCGCGGGCGGACGGCGTCGTCGTCGGCGCCACCCAATACGAACACGGCCGCGACACCTCGCCCACGGTGGCGGGGGTGCGGGAACTGCTCGACGACGCCTGCGCGGTACTGCCTGCACTGGGGGAGTACGAACTCGCCGAATCGGCGGCCGGGTTGCGGCCGGTGACGCCGGACAACATGCCGCTGGTCGGCAGGTTGGACGAGCGGACGTTGGTGGCGGCGGGGCACGGTCGGTCCGGTTTTCTGTTGGCGCCGTGGACCGCGGAGCGGATCCTGGCGGAGCTGACTGCAGTTGTCACGAAAGATGAGGTGCCGGCGTGAAATTGATCGTCAACGACGAAGAGGTCGAGGTGGACGCCTTGACCACGGTCTCCGGACTGCTGGACCGGCTCGGCATCCCGGACAAGGGCATCGCGGTGGCCGTGGACTGGTCGGTGCTCCCACGATCTTCCTGGGAGAACATCCTGTCCGAAGGGGCACGGATAGAGGTCGTGACAGCGGTGCAGGGTGGCTGACAACCTGTTGACCATCGCGGACCGGACGTTCGGTTCGCGGTTGATCCTCGGAACCGGCGGCGCGGCCAACCTGGCGGTGCTGGAAGAAGCGTTGATCGCCTCCGGCACCGAGCTGACCACCGTCGCGATGCGCCGGGTGGACGCCGAGGGCGGCACGGGAGTACTGGACCTGCTGAACCGGCTGAACATCACCGCGCTGCCCAACACCGCCGGCTGTCGTGGCGCGGCCGAGGCGGTGCTGACCGCGCAACTCGGGCGCGAGGCGCTGCACACCAACTGGGTCAAGCTCGAGGTGATCGCCGACGAGCGCACCCTGTTGCCCGACGCCGTCGAATTGGTCCGCGCCGCAGAGCAATTGGTCGACGACGGGTTCGTGGTGCTGCCCTACACCACCGATGACCCGGTGCTGGCCCGCCGGCTGGAGGACATCGGCTGTGCGGCGGTGATGCCGCTCGGATCGCCGATCGGCACCGGCCTCGGCATCGCCAATCCGCACAATATCGAGATGATCACCGAGGCTGCGGGCGTCCCGGTGGTGCTCGACGCCGGCATCGGCACCGCCAGCGACGCCGCGCTGGCGATGGAGCTGGGTTGTGACGCAGTGCTGTTGGCCAGTGCGGTGACCCGTGCGGCCGATCCACCGACGATGGCCGCCGCGATGGCGGCCGCCGTCACCGCCGGCTACCTGGCGCGGCACGCCGGACGAATCCCGAAACGGTTCTGGGCGCAGGCCTCCAGCCCGTCGGGCGCTGTTCTGTCCTCATGACCAACGGCAGATACGTCGCGCTCGGCAGCTCGATGGCCGCCGGACCGGGGATCACCCCGCGGGCACCGGGCTCGCCGCTGCGGGCGGCCCGGTCCGGCCGCAACTACCCGCATCTGGTCGCCAGGGTTCTCGAACTGGACCTGGTCGATGTCACCTATTCCGGTGCGACGACGGCCAATCTGCTGACCGATCCACAGAACGGCGCCCCGCCGCAGGTCGATGCGCTCGATGGGTCAGAGGTGCTGGTCACCATCACCATCGGCGGCAACGACGTCGGCTACGTGCCCGCCCTGATGGCCGCCACCCTGCCGGGGCTGGTGCGCGGGCTTCCGGTGGTCGGCTCCGTCTTGCGATCGTTGTTGGACAAAGGCGAGCGGGACAAGGCGCTCGATCTGGTCGGTGAATCGCTGCGAACCGTCGGGGAAACTGTGCGGGTCAGGGCACCGCGGGCCCGGGTGGTGTTCGTCGACTACCTGACCCTGTTGCCGCCGGAAGGCGAACCGGCACCGCCACTTTCGACGGCCAATGCGAACCTGGGCCGCCATATCGCGGCCCGGCTGGCGGACATCACCGGCTCGGCGGCGGAGGCTGCCGGCTGTGAGATCGTTCGGGTGGCCA
>JBEVHL010000037.1:0-4428 GCA_040511255.1 Mycobacterium sp.
CATCACCATCGGCGGCAACGACGTCGGCTACGTGCCCGCGTTGATGGCCGCCACCCTTCCCGGTCTGGTGCGCGGATTTCCGGTCATCGGCCAGAGCCTGCGGTCGCTGCTCGATCAAGGGCCGCGGGATCAGGCGCTCGACCGGGTCGGGACGGCGCTGCAGACCGTCGGGGAAACGGTGCGGGCCAAGGCACCTCAGGCGCGGGTGGTGTTCGTCGACTACCTGACCCTGCTGCCACCGGAAGGCGAACCGGCACCGCCACTTTCGACGGCCAATGCGGACCTGGGCCGCCACATCGCGGCCCGGCTGGCGGACATCACCGGCTCGGCGGCGGAGGCTGCCGGCTGTGAGATCGTTCGGGTGGCCAACGCCAGCCGCGACTATCACGCGTGGTCGGCACACCCGTGGACCGTCGGCGCCGGGTTCCCGCTGCTGTCACTGCTCAAGCAGCAACCGGCGCCGTTCCACCCGAACGCCGCAGGCATGCGGGCGGTGGCCGACCTGGTGGTCGACCTGGTCAGGCCGGCGCCTGGGCCAACTGGATGAGTTTGCGCACCGAATTGACGTTGCGGCCGGTGCCTTGCACGCCCAGCGCCTTGGCGATGGCCTTTGCGTCTAGGTCGGAGCGGCCCGCGCCATCGTGATAGCGGATGTGTAGGTCTTCGCCGATCACCTTGAACTCGTCGGCACCGAACTCTTTGTCGTGAAAGGCCTTGGTAGCCTTGACTTCTGGTTTCCCGGTGAGAAAGTACACGTAGGAGAACCGGGGTTCGACTATCTCGAACGGATGCTGATCCAGCGCGGCCTGCAGTTGAGCCGGCGTGCGACTGATGACCTCTCGAAAGAAGCCGTACCGGTCTTTGATCGCCGCCTCGAGCGCGCGGTCGAACTTTTCGGGCTTACCCGGCGGGGTGCACAGCAGGTTGCCTGACGCGATGTAAGTGGAGACGTCGGTGCCGCCGAGGTCGGTCGCGAGCTGCCGCAATTCGGCCATCGGTAGTTTCGCGCCACCGACGTTGACCGCCCTGATGAACACCACACGCGTCATGGTTTCCAGTGTGCGTCGCGCCGACGGCTAACGTGGACGCAATGCGTCGCACAACACTCGCCATGGCCAGCGCCCTCATCGTCGTGGGTGCCGGGGTGGCCGGTTGCGGCAAGGCGACCGAGCCGGCGCCACCTGCCACCCCGACAGCCGCGGCTTCCGACGCCGCCAGCCAGTACGGCAGCACGCTGCAGCGCCAGATCACCACCGACGCGATGATGACGCACCTGCAGAAACTGCAGGACATTGCCAACGCAAACAACGGCACCAGGGCCGTCGGCACCCCCGGCTACGAGGCCAGCGTCGACTACGTCGCGGGGGAGTTACGCGCCAAGGGCTTCGACGTACAGACCCCGCAGTTCGACCTCAAGGTGTTCGACGCCGAGCCCGGGACCGTCACCATCGGTGACGCGAACTTCGCCGCGCGTGCCCTGCAGTACACCGTCGGGACGCCCGCCGGCGTCACCGGTCCGCTGGTGCCCGCCCGGGTGGAGGACAGCCCCGGCTGCTCACCCTCGGATTACGACGGCTTGCCGGTGACGGGCGCGGTGGTGCTGGTGGACCGCGGGGTGTGCCCGTTTTCGCAGAAGCTGGCCGCCGTCACCGCGCGCGGAGCGGTGGCGATGATCGTCGCGGACAACGTCGACGAGAAGACGATGGGTGGCACGCTCGGGCAGGACACCGACGTCAAGATTCCGGTGGTCAGCGTGACGAGGGCCGATGGCGCCCAGCTGCGCGGCAAGTCGGGACCGATCACCGTCAAGATCACCGCCAGCGTCCGGAAGATCGTGGCGCGCAACGTGATTGCGCAGACCAAGACCGGATCGCCGGAGAATGTGGTGATGGCGGGCGCGCACCTGGACAGCGTCCCGGAAGGGCCGGGGATCAACGACAACGGCTCCGGAGTCGCCGCGGTACTGGAGACCGCGCTGCAGATGGGCAGCTCGCCCGACGTGCACAACAGCGTCCGGTTCGGATTCTGGGGCGCCGAAGAGCTCGGTCTGGTCGGTTCCGAAAAGTACGTCGAGACGCTCGATGTCGAGCAACTCCGAGATATCGCGCTGTACCTGAACTTCGACATGCTGGCGTCGCCGAACCCGGGGTACTTCACCTATGACGGTGACCAGTCCACGGCGCTGGGCAAAGGTCAGGCGCCGCCACGGGTGCCGGAGGGTTCCGCTGGTATCGAACGAACCCTGGTTGGGATGTTGGCCGCGGCCGGAAAGACCGCGCAGGACGCATCATTCGATGGCCGCTCCGACTATGACGGGTTCGCCAAGGCCGGCGTACCGGCCGGTGGTCTGTTCGCCGGTGCCGAGGAGAACATGACACCTCAACAGGCGGACCTTTGGGGTGGGCAGGCCAACAAGCCGTTCGACCCGAACTACCACAAGGCCACCGACACCCTCGACCACATCGACAAGACAGCCCTCGGAATCCAGGGTTCGGGGGTCGGATACGTGGTCGGGGTGTACGCGCAGGACCTCGGCGGCCGCAACGGCATCCCGCTACGGGAGGACCGGACCCGCCACGTCGTGACCGCGTCCCAACCGTGACCTGCCGATCGTGGGTCATCGCGGGTGTGCGCAGCTAGCCTGTTCGGGTGAGGCGGCAAGCGGTAGCGACGGTCCTGTTGGTGGTCTGCCTGCTGGCGGGGTGCGCATCGCATCCTAGTGAACCGCCCAAGGCGCAGACCCCGGTCCGGCTTGCCGACGAGCTGGCCGCCAAGGTGACCCTCGACAGCATGATGGGACACCTGCAGAAGCTGCAGGAGATCGCCGACGCCAACGGTGGTACCAGGACCGACGGCACGCCGGGATTTCAAGCCAGCGTCGATTATGTGGTGAAGACACTGCAGGACAAGGGATTCGACGTCCAAACTCCGCAATTCGAGCGGTTGGACACGTTGGCGCCGGGTAAGCCGACGCTGACGGTCGGTGGCCGTAACTACCCGGTGGACCAGGCGTCGTTGTTGCTGCAGACGCCGGTGGGCGGCCTGACCGGCCCGGTCATCAAGCCGACCAAACCCGCCGGCTGCTCGGCCGCCGACTACGGCGCCACCCCACCCCGCGGCGGTATCGCGGTGGTCGACGACCTGGGGTGCTCGATCGTGGAGAAGCACAACGCCGCTGTCGCGAAGGGTGCCGCCGCACTGGTGGTGGTCAGTGCCGGTGGCCGAAACGGTAGTCCGCCAGGACTTTTCGTGCGGGGCTACTACGAGGGGCTGAAGGTGCCCGTGGCAGTCGCCGGGACGGATGCGGGCGCTGCGCTGCGCCGGACCGGCTCGCCGGTGCGGGTGGTTCTCGACACCAGGACGGTCAAGACGATCTCCCGAAACATCCTGGCGCAGACCAAGACCGGGTCGGCGAAGGATGTGGTCGTGGTCGGCGCGCACCTGGACAGCGCCGGTGGGCCCGGCATCAACGACGACGGCTCCGGGGTGGCTGCCGCCCTGGCGACGGCGCTGGAGATGGGGCCGTCACCCGATGTCAAGAACGCCGTGCGGTTCGCGTTCTGGGGTGCCGAGGCGCAGGGCATCGCCGGCTCACTGCGCTATGTGTTCGGGTTGAGTCGCGATGAGCTCAACGAGATCGCGCTGTACCTGAACTTCGACATGCTCGGCTCCCCGAACGCCGGCTACTTCACCTACGACGGCGATCAGTCGGGCGCGGCCAGTCGCGATGTCAGTGCCGACGAAGTCCCGATCGGGTCGGCCGGGGTGGAGCGCACGCTGGCCGGTTATCTGAACCTGGCTGGTAAGCGACCCGCCGATATGCCGCTGGTGGCAGGGACGGACTACAGCCCGTTCCTGACGGCGGGTGTGCCGATCGGCGGGATGACGTCCGGGGGCGTGCAACAGAAGACCAATGCCCAGGCCAGGCTGTGGGGCGGCAAGCCGGCAGTGCCCTTCGATCCGAACTTCCGTAAGCCAAGCGACAACCTGGCGGCGGTGAACCGCGACGCCCTGGCTGTGATGGGAGCCGGTGTGGCGTTCGCCGTCGGTACCTATGCCACGTCCATCGAAGGCGTCAACGGAGTGCCTGGGCAGGGCCAGCGGCACCGCGCCGCGATGGGGCCGTGAGCCGGACCTGAGTTATCCACAGTTGGGGCTTCATCCACAATCTGGATCTGGGCGCTGTTGATCGAACGGGTGTTCGAATAGCGTTGGGGGTGTGGATCCGGTTACTGCCCAGCAGCGCGTCACTGCGGCGTTAGACGCTGTGGATGCCGCGTATGCGGTGGTGCGGGCGACGTCGACGGCGTTGGTGGGTGCGGACTTTCGGGTCGAGGTCGCGGTCCGGTTGGAGGCCCAGGAGCGGGCGAATCGGGGGTTGGCGGTGCGGATGGTCGGCGAGATCGTCGACCCACCCGACGGGCCACC
>JBEVHL010000038.1:0-13308 GCA_040511255.1 Mycobacterium sp.
GTCGAGGCACCACTGACAGGTGCCGCATCCGCAGACGAACGGGGTGGTGACGCGGTCGCCCACCGCCCACCGTTGGACGTCGGCACCGACCGCCGCCACGACGCCCACCAGTTCGTGACCCGGCACGTGCGGCAAAGCCACCCCGTCGTCGTGTCCGGCCCACGCATGCCAGTCGCTGCGACAAAGACCCGTCGCATGCACCTCCACCACGACGCCGCCGGGCGACGGGACCGGGTCGGGCACCGTCCGGACGTCGACGGCACCACCGAACTTCTCGAAGAAGACCGCTCGCATCACGCCTCGTTCAGTAACGAGAAGAACTGAAAGGACGGATCATTCGCGTCGGGAACGCCCCTGGGAGTATCCCTGGTGATGGGGTGGCTGAGGTCCATCGCCGAGGGGTCGGTGACGCGGGCCCAATCGGTGACGATCGTGCGCTGGCTGAACTTCCAACAGCCGGCGCGCTTTTCGTACTTGTCGAGATAGCGCCCGCCGACGATGACGTCGACCTCCCGATCCCCGGCGGCGAACGTGTGCGTGGCGATGCTGTACACCTCGCCTTCGGCACGCTCGCCGCTGACAGCGAAATTCACCGTCGTGACGTGGTGTTGCATCGACCGCAGATAGGGCCGAGCGGCGATCAGACCGCCCAAGAATTCCTCGACACCGCCCGCCGAGAACGCACCGTGATCGTCCTGCGCGTCGGGGTGATACAGCCTCCTGAGCTGTTCGATATCGCCCCGGTCGACGGCACGACAATAGCGGTGGACCAGCTTGCGTAACTGGTATTCGTCGACCATCTCCTGCAGCAGGGGATCAGCACTCACAGAGACACGGTGCCATACGACCCCAGCGCGCCGACCAGAGTCCGCAATTGATCGTCGGCCGACCCCAACGTCTGGTTGATCGCGGTGAGCCGGGCCGCGTAATGCCCCACCGGGTATTCGGCGGTGACACCGATGCCACCGTGCAGCTGGATCGCCTCCTGCGAGATGTGCCGACCCGACCGGATGATCTGCAGTTTGGCGCGTGCGGCGATCACCGGGTCGAACTGGCCGTCTGCGATCGACATCGCGGCATAGAAATTCATGCTGCGCGCCAACTCGAGCGAGACGTACATATCAGCCGAGCGTTGGGTCAACGTCTGGAAGTTGCTCAGCGGCACACCGAACTGCTTGCGGCTGGTCAGGTATTCCGTGGTGAGCCGTAACGCCTCTTCCATCGCACCGACGGCTTCGGCGCACAGCGCCGACTGATACCGGATCAGCGCGTTCTGCAGGTGCGTCGCCGCATCCCCGCCCGCCCCGAGCGGTTGCGCCGCCGCGGAGTCGAACGTCAGGTGCGCGCCGCGTTGCTCGTCGAACGTCCGGTACGCGCGCCTGCTGACCGCATCGCCCTGCACCAGGAACAGCCCGACCCCGCCGTCGGGCAGGGTGGCGCTGACGACGAACACATCGGCGCAGTCACCGGAGAGCACCGGGTTTTTCACTCCGGTCACCGTCCACGAATCACCCTGCTGCGCAGCAACTGTGGCGACCTTCGTCGACAGGCCCCGCATCCCGGGCTCCTGATGGGCCAGGGCGAGCAGCGAGCCGCCTTCGGACACCGCGTCGAGCAACCCACGCTGCTCGTCATCACCGAGTTCGGCGATCAGCCCGCCGGGAATCAGCGCCGCCTGCGCCACCGGTTCAGGGGCCAGCCGGCGGCCGATCTCGGTGGCCACCACCATCAGCTCGATCTGGCCGGATTCCTCCGGATCGAAACCGAGCCCGAGGATGCCGATCTCTGCCAACTGGGACCAGACGTCCCGGCTCCAGCCGAGATCGGTGTCCGCGACATTGAGACGGGATTCGATGTCATAGCTTCGCGCCAGCGCGTCGCGGGTGACGTCGCGCAGCAGGCCCTGCTCGTCGGTCAGAGAAAAGTCCATGGCGTCCTCACAGTCCAAGAATCGTCGAAGCAACGATGGTGCGTTGCACTTCGTTGGTGCCGCCGTAAATCGACGTCTTGCGGTAGTTGAGATAGCGCGGCGCCGCGAGCTGCGCCCACAGCGGTGAGCCGATCTCGTCGCCGGCGTGCATCGGGAGCGAGTCGGGGCCTGCGACGTCGACCATCAACTCGGTGACGGCCTGCTGCAGCTGACTGCCTTTGAGTTTGAGGATCGACGACGCCGGATTGGGCTTACCGCCTGCTTCGGAACCGCTGACCCGCAGCTGGGTCAGCTCGAGGGCGAGCACCTCGTTCTCCACTTCGGCGACCCTGGCGGCGAACAGCGGGTCGTCGAGCAGCGTGCCCGCCTCGGTCGGGGTGTTCGCGGCGCGTTCCTTGACCTCGGCCAGCCACACCTTGGTGGTGCCGATCCTGGCGATGCCGGTGCGTTCGTTGCTCAGCAGGAACTTCGCGTAGGTCCAGCCGCTGTTCTCCTCACCGACCAGCTGATCGGCGGGCACCCGGACGTCTTCGAAGAAGACCTCGTTGACCTCGTAACTGCCGTCGATCAGTTTGATCGGACGCAATGTGATTCCCGGCGTTGACATTTCGGCCAGCAGGAAAGAGATGCCTGCCTGCCGCTTCGGCGCATCCGGATTGGTGCGCGCCAGGACGAAGATCCAGTCCGCATACTGGCCCAGCGTGGTCCAGGTCTTCTGCCCGTTGATCACATAGGAGTCGCCGTCACGGACCGCGGTGGTGCGCAATGACGCCAGATCCGAACCGGCCTCCGGCTCGGAGAACCCTTGGCACCACCAGATGTCCAGGTTGGCGGTGGGTGGCAGGAAGCGCTCCTTGAGTGCCTGCGAGCCGAACTGCGCGATCACCGGGCCGACCATGCTGGCGTTGAACGCCAACGGCTCGGGCACACACGCCAGCCGCATCTCGTCGGCCCAGATCTGCCGCTGCAGCGGTGACCAGTCCTTGCCACCCCATTCGACGGGCCAGTTGGGCACCGCCAGGCCATGCTTGTTCAGGATCTGCTGGGTGGTGACCACGTCATCGGGATACCGGGGTTCCCCTTCCCGCGCCCGCTGACGGATGTCCGCCGGGATCTGCGTGGTGAACAGCTCCCGCAACTCGTCGCGGAAAGCGGCTTCGCTGTCGCTGAGCGCCAACTTCACTGTGGAACCTCCGAGATTGTCGGGCACGGCCATATCGGCCGATACCGGGAGTACCCGATACTTCAGAAAGTACTGCGCAACGGTTCAACCCACTGCGGCGGGCACCGGCTTGCCCATTGCCCCAGGCAGTGACACGCTGGCTCTGACTTCAGATCCCTCGGGGGGCGCTATGTCAGTTCGCACGATCACGGTGTTGTTCGCGGTGCTCACACTGTCGGTGGCGGGGTGTGGCGGCTCCGAGAACGCTCCGCCGGCCGCCGCCGCCGGACCCTGCGCGGCGGTCTCCTCCGACACCGCGCCGTCGGCCGACGCGACGACCGATGCCGGAGACCCATCCGACCCCGAGATCGCCACCGGATACCGCAAGGACATGACCGCGGTCCGCACCGCGCACTACGGCGTGGTCACGGCCAACCCGCTGGCCACCAAGGCGGCCTGCGAAGTGCTCCGCGACGGCGGGACGGCCGCCGATGCGCTGGTGGCCGCGCAGGCGGTGCTGGGACTGGTCGAGCCGCAGTCCTCCGGGGTCGGCGGGGGAGGTTTCCTGCTCTACTACGACGCGGCATCGGGATCGGTCGAGGCCTACGACGGTCGGGAGACCGCGCCCGCCGCGGCGACCGAGAATTACCTACGCTGGATCGACGACGCGGACCGGACCGAGCCCAAGCCGGATGCCCGCGCATCCGGGCGCTCCATCGGCGTGCCGGGCGTGGTGCGGATGTTGCAGGATGTCCACGATCAGCACGGCAAGACCGCGTGGCGTGACTTGTTCGCTCCCGCAGTCAAATTGGCTGACGACGGGTTCGACATCAGCCCGCGGCTGGCCGCCGCGATCGCCGATTCCGCACCGGAGCTCAAAGTTGATCCGCAGGCGGCCGGATACTTCCTCAACGCGGACGGCAGCCCCAAGGCTGCGGGCACCGTGCTGACCAATCCGGCCTACGCCAAGACGTTGGGTGTGCTGGCCACCGCCGGAGCGCCGGGCTTCTACACCGGCGATATCGCCGAGGCGATCGTCGCCGCCGCCTCGGATACCTCCGGTGGCCGGACGCCCAGTGCGATGACGCTGGACGATCTCGCCGGCTACGCCGCGAAAAAGCGTGCAGCGCTGTGCACTCCGTACCGGAACAAAGAGATCTGCGGAATGCCGCCGCCGTCGTCGGGCGGCATCGCGGTGGCCTCCGCCCTGGGCATCCTCGAGCACTTCCAGATGAGCGAGCACGGCCCCACCGATGTGGATCTCAACGGCGGGAAGCCTGCGGTGCTGGGCGTCCACCTGATCTCCGAAGCGGAGCGACTGGCTTACGCAGACCGCGACAAGTACGTCGCGGACACCGATTTCGTACCGCTCCCGGGCGGCACCCCCGAAACCCTGCTCAACAGCGACTATCTGGCGGGCCGGGCGGCGCTGATCTCCGAGCAGCACACCATGGGTAAGGCCAAGCCCGGCGAGTTCGGGCCGCCTGCGGCGCCGGTGCCGCCGGTCCCCGAGCACGGCACCAGTCACATCAGCGTGGTCGACGCCCAGGGCAATGCCGCCTCGTTCACCACCACCGTGGAATCGGCGTTCGGGTCTTTCCACATGGTCGACGGGTTCATCCTGAACAACCAGCTCACCGACTTCTCGGCGGAACCCGTCGGCCCGGACGGAGTGCCGGTGGCCAACCGGGTTGAGCCCGGCAAGCGACCACGCAGTTCGATGGCTCCCACGCTGGTGTTCGACCAAGCCGCGGGCGGCCGGGGCCGGCTGTACGCGGTGCTGGGATCTCCCGGTGGCTCGGTGATCATCCAATTTGTCGTCAAAACCGTTGTCGGCATGCTGGATTGGGGCCTCAACCCGCAGCAGGCGGTCTCTGCGGTGGATTTCGGGGCTGCAAACACCCCCGAGACCAATGTCGGCGGTGAACATCCCGCCATCGATACGTCCGACAACGGTGATCACGACCCACTGGTGCAGGGGCTGCGGGCGCTCGGGCACGAGGTCGACCTGGCCGACCAGTCCAGTGGCCTGTCGGCGATCGTGCGCGCTGACCCGGGCTGGGTCGGCGGCGCGGACCCGCGCCGGGAAGGCGTGGTCATGGGGGACACGACGTGAGCTGATCTGGCCGTTCACCGGGGAACACACCGGACGTCGAGGCCGTCTGGACCATGAGCTACCGCCCGACCCGACGGAGCTGACGCCGACGAGTCGGCTCATCCGCACCCGGTAGCCGGACGCCCGCGCTTCGGGCCAGCGCATCCAGCGTCTTGAGTGCGCGCCGCCGATGGCGCAGCACCGTGGCCAACGTCATCCCGCAGAAAACACCCGCGGCGAAACTGCGGGTGCGTCGCTCTTTGCGCTTGGCGACCGCTGAGCCCAGCGATCCGCAGACCGCAGCGATGATGGCGACCGCGAAAAGCAGGAACATCAAGTTAGTCGGTTCGAGCGAACCCATGCGCAACCTCCACGCGGTCGTTGGCGGGCCGCTCGCCCGATCCAACCACCCGGGTAGCCCGACGGGCGGAGTCACTCACCGTTCGTGACCAAAGCGAGTGTCAAGCGTTAGCAACTCGCCGTCACCATGGGTCGTGGATGAATTCCCGGCGGCCCAGCCGTTCTGGCGGCCAGGGAACTGGCACAGAAAGGCGCAGCATGAGAATCGTCGTAATCGGGGGCACCGGCCTGGTCGGGTCGAAGGTGATTGCCCAGCTGAGCGCACACGGCCACGACGCCGTCGCCGCGGCGCCCTCCACCGGGGTCAACGCCGTCACCGGGGAAGGTCTGCGGGAGGTGTTGGCCGGCGCATCCGTCGTGGTCGACGTGTCCAACTCGCCGTCGTTCGACGAGGCGCCGGCCACCGAGTTCTTCCGGACGGCGACCACGAATCTGCTGGCTGCCGAAGCCGAGGCCGGGGTAGTGCATCATGTCGCCCTGTCCGTCGTGGGGACCGAGCGGTTGGCGGTGCAGAGCGGCTACTTCCGGGCGAAGCTGTTGCAGGAGAGGCTGATCGCTGCCGGCCCGATTCCGTACACCATCGTTCGCGCGACGCAGTTCTTCGAGTTCCTGCGGACCATCGCCGACTCGGCGACCGTGGCAGGCACCGTGCGACTGCCGTCGGCGCTGATCCAGCCGATGGCATCCGCCGATGTCGCCGAAGCCGTCGCGGTCAGCGCTACCGGCCAGCCGCGCAACGGCATCACCGAAGTCGGTGGCCCGGTGGCGTTCCGGCTGCCCGACCTGATCAGGACCGCACTGACCGCCCGCGGGGATACCCGGCAGGTGGTGGCCGATGACACAGCGCAGTACTGGGGCGTCGACATCGACGAACGCACGCTCGTCCCCGGTGACGGCGCGACGCTGTCCGACATCCGCTTCGAGGACTGGATCCTTGAGACAGCGGCGAAAGGCTGACGACCACAGGTCCCGAACCGGCAGGCCTGCGCACCCTTGACTACCATCTCGTCGGGGCGGTTTAGCGCGGGAGTTGTCGATGTCGAGCCAGGGCCGGGGGCACAGCCTGCGCGGTCGAGCGATCGAATGCCGCACGCTCGAGACGCTGATGTCGACGGTCCGCGCCGGAAGCTGCCAGGTGCTGGTCCTGCGCGGCGAGGCCGGTGTCGGCAAAACCGCACTGCTCGCATACACCGCGGAACTGGCCACCGGGTTCCGCTCGACCCAGGTGGCCGGTGTGGAATCCGATATGGAACTGGCATTCGCCGGACTCCAGCAGCTGTGCGCACCGCTGCTCGGGCATCTCGACGAGTTGCCGGAACCACAGCGGGAGGCGCTGAACGTGGCCTTCGGTCGCGGCGTCGGTGTCACCCCGGACCGGTTCCTGGTCGGCTTGGCCGTGCTGAGCCTGATGTCCGCGGCGGCTGCCACGCAGCCCCTGCTGTGTGTCATCGACGACGCCCACTGGCTCGACCAGGTGTCGGTGCAGACCCTCGGCTTCGTCGCGCGACGCCTGATGGCCGAACCCATCGCCCTGGTGTTCGCCGTGCGCGACGCTCCTGAGGTGTTGGCCGGGCTGCCGGAACTGGTGGTTCCGGGTCTGTCCGACGGCGATGCCCGCGAGCTGTTGGAATCGGTGATGGTGGGCGGGATCGACCCGCGGGTGCGGGACCGGATCGTCGCCGAGACCCGCGGAATTCCGTTGGCCCTGCTTGAGGTGCCCCGCAATGTCACCTCCGCGGAACTGGCGGGTGGGTTCGGCACCCCTGGTGCGCGTCCGTCGGCGGGGCAGATCGAAGAGAGCTTCGTGCGCCGGATCAAGGCGCTGCCCGCGACCACCCAACAGCTGCTGCTGGTCGCTGCCGCCGAGCCGGTCGGTGACTCGGCGCTGTTTCTGCGGGCGGCGGGCCTGCTCGGCATCCCGATCGACGGGTTGGCCCCTGCGGAGGCGGCCGGCGTGATCGAATTCGGTCCCCGGATGCGCTTTCACCATCCGCTGGCCCGGTCGGCGGCCTACCTGGCGGCGGATCTGACCGAACGCCGGGTGGTGCACCGCGCCCTGGCCGAGGCCACCGACCCCGTCCTCGATCCCGATCGCCGGGCCTGGCACGCCGCCAACGCCGCGGCGGGACCCGACGACGCGGTGGCCGCCGAGCTGGAAACTTCGGCGGGCCGGGCCCAGAGCAGAGGCGGGGTGGCCGCGGCTGCCACCTTCCTCGAACGCGCCGCGGTGCTGACGTCCGATGCCGATCTGCGGGGAGCACGAGCGATTGCCGCCGCGCAGGCCAAACGGGATGCGGCGGCGCCCGACGCGGCTTATGAGCTGTTGGCGATCGCCGAACTGGGCCCGTTGTCCGCGCTTCAACAGGCCCAAATCGCGCGGATGCGCGCGCAGATGGAGTTCGTCCGCAGCCG
This sequence comes from Mycobacterium sp., assembly GCA_040511255.1. GTDB lineage: Bacteria > Actinomycetota > Actinomycetes > Mycobacteriales > Mycobacteriaceae > Mycobacterium. The sequence goes on from JBEVHL010000038.1 coordinate 7,960, forward strand.
CAGTGGCGAGGCGGGGGCACTGAGCACGAGTGACGCGGCAGCGCAATTACTGACGGCCGCAACGGGACTCGACGGTCTCGACGACGAGCTGGCGCGCGAGACGTACCTGGAGGCGCTCACCGCCGAGATGTACGCGGGCCGGCTCGGAGCGCCAGGGCGGCTCGCGGAGATCGCCGGCGCCGCGCGCGTCGCCGTCGAAGGGGCGGGTGAACTGCGCCGACCGATCGACCTGTTGTTGAGCGGGCTGGCCAGTCGCATCCTGGCCGGCCCCGGCGCCGGGTCCATCGAGTTGCACTCCGCGCTGGAGCGCTGGACCGACCACGCGCGCCAGGAGGACGGCCGGCCCGTGGTGTGGCCGTTCCCGATCGCCCAGGAATCCGCCGCCCACGAACTCTGGGACGACGCAGTCCTCCAACAGATCGCCACCGAGACATTGCAGCGGGCGCGGGACACCGGCGCCCTGGCGGTGATCGCGCCTGCGCTCACCTACCGGGCCGGGGTGCACGTCTACCGCGGCGAATTGCTCACCGCGGCAAGGCTTATCGAAGAGGCCAGCGCGATCACCGCGTCCATGGGATACACGCCGGTGAAGTACCACTCACTGAATCTCGCCGCGTGGCGGGGGATACCCGGGGATGCGGTGGGCCTGATCGAAGCAGCCGCGTCGGACGGCGTCGCCAGGGGTGAGGGCCGACTGATCGGGCTGAGCAAGTTCACCGCCGCGGTCCTGTTCAACGGCCTCGGCCGATACGAGGAGGCATTCGCAGCGGCCAAAGAGTGCTGCGAGTTCGAGGACCTCGGCTTGCACAGCTGGTGTTTGTTCGAATTCATCGAAGCCGCAGCACATCTCGGCGAAACCGAGGCGGCCGCCGCGGCGCTGCCTCGGTTCGTCGAACGCGCGGGCGCCGGTGGCAACGACTGGGGACTGGGTGCGGTGGCCAGTGCGCGAGCGCTGCTGGCGTCCAACGAGGATGCCGAAGGCTTCTTCACCGAGGCCATCGAACGGCTCGAACGCGCGAACATCGTGCTGCATTTGGCGCGGGCCCGGTTGTCCTACGGCGAGTGGTTGCGGCGGGTGAATCGCCGGGTGGACGCCCGCAGGCAGCTCAACACCGCGCACGACATGTTCACCAAGATGGGCGCACAGGGTTTCGCCGAACGCGCCCGGCGGGAGCTGATCGCGACCGGCGAGAAAGTGCGCAAACAACAAGTGGGGTCCGGCGACGAATTGACCGCGCAAGAGGCCCAGATCGCCCGGCTGGCCGGGGACGGTCTGACGAATCCGGAGATCGGTGCGCAGCTGTTCATCAGCACCCACACCGTCGAATGGCACCTGCGCAAGGTGTTCGTCAAGCTCGGCATCACCTCGCGCAGGCAGTTGCGCACCATCTCGTGGGCCAGCTGACCACCCCCGGCCACCCCCACCGCCACGGACCGCAGTGCCCTTGACTACGGACTTCCAAGGGTTCGGTCCGCCTTCGCGACCGCGAGTCTGATCAGGACAGACAAACCGCGGCACAGGAGGTCAGCATGAAGGTCGTAATCATCGGCGGCACCGGGCTCATCGGCTCAAAGGTGGTGGCCAAGCTCACCGAGCACGGTCACGACGCGGTCGCGGCGTCCCCCGCAACCGGGGTGAACACCGTCACCGGCGAGGGGCTGGACGAGGTGCTGGCCGGCGCCCGGGTGGTGGTCGACGTATCGAACTCCCCGTCGTTCGACGACGGCCCCGCCATGGACTTCTTCACCGCAGCCACCGGCAATCTGTTGGCCGCAGCAGAGAAGGCCGGCGTGTACCACTACGTCCCGCTGTCGGTGGTGGGTACCGACCGGCTGCTGGCCAGCGGGTACTTCCGCGCCAAGCAGGTACAGGAAAAGCTGATCACCGAAGCCGATATCGCCTACTCCGTCATCCACGCCGCCCAGTTCTTCGAGTTCGTCCGTGGCATCGCGGATGCGGCGACCGACGACGACACCGTGCGGGTGTCGTCCGCACTGATCCAGCCGATGGCAGCCGAAGATGTCGCCACCGCCGTCGCCCGGACCGCAGTGGGCCAACCCGTCAACGGCATCCTGGAAGTTGCCGGCCCCGACCGGTTCCGCCTCGACGAGCTGGTCCGCACCCGGCTGCGCGCCAGCGACGACACCCGTCGCGTTGTCACCGACCCGCAGGCGCCGTACTTCGGCGTGGTGCTCGACGCCCACACCCTGGTGCCCGGCACCGCCGCCACCGTGTTCCCCACCCGCTTCACCGACTGGCTCGTGGACAACGCACCCACCCCGGTGCGGTAACACCCAGCAGCGCAACGTAATCGAAAGACGCATGATGACCATCACCTCTGTCCGCATCCCGGCCGGTTCGGACGCCGACCTCGCAGCCCGGTTCGCCCGAGAAGTCGAGCCCCTGCTCGACGTCCTCGCGCGCGGAGCGCGGCGACTGACCCGCAATGACGCCGACGCTGAAGACCTGCTGCAGGATGCCCTGCTGCACGCCTATGCGGGTTTTCACACCTTCACCGACGGCAGCAATCTCAAGGCTTGGCTGTTCCGGATCATCTACAACCGGTGGGTGAGCAACTACCGGATGAAACAGCGTCGCCCCGCCGAGGTACCGGTCGACCAGGTCACCGAGCGCGACCTTGCCGACGGTGCCGGCCGCCTGCCGTCGGGTCGCCGTTCTGCCGAAGCCGAAGTCCTGGACATGTTGCCGGACAACGACATCAAGGCCGCTCTGGCCGCACTGCCCGACGGCCTCCGGACCGTCATGTACTACGCCGCGGTCCAGGGCTACACCTATGCCGAGACCGCGGAACTGATGAACATCCCGCTGGGCACCGTGATGTCCAGGGTGTCTCGTGGCAGGCAACGACTGCGGGTCGCGCTGGCTCATCTGGACCACGGCCCCATCGCGCTGCAGCGCAGCGCGTGAGCGAAAGAAGCAGCAATGGAACTCTGTGATCAGACCGCGGTCATCACCGGCGGAACCGCGGGTATCGGCCTGGCGTGCGCACGACTGTTGGCCGCCGAGGGAGCGTCGGTGATCATCACCGGGCGAGACGCCCAGCGCGGCGAGAATGCGGCCGCCGACATCCGGGGAGAGGTCCGGTTCATCCAGGCCGACCTGTCGAACAGCGAATCGGTGACAGCTCTGGTCTTGCAAGCAGGCAGCGTCGACATCCTGGTGAACAACGCGGCCAGCTTCCCGGCCGCATTGACCGTCGAGCAGGACGTCGAGGCATTCGAGAAGACTTTCGACACCAACGTCCGCGGCACCTACTTTCTGGCCGCCGGCCTGGTGCCGGGAATGCTCGAGCGAGGGCGCGGCGCCATCGTCAACGTCACCTCCATGGTCGCGGCCAAGGGTGTGCCCGGCGCGTCGGTCTACAGCGCGTCGAAGGCCGCTGTCGAATCGTTGACCCGCACGTGGGCGGCCGAATTCGGTTCTCGCGGTGTACGAGTCAATAGTGTCGCCCCCGGACCCACCAACACCGAAGGTGTCGTGGCGGAGTGGGGTGACACCAACGAGGAACTCGGCCGGGCGCTGCCCTTGGGCCGCACCGCCGATGCCGAGGAGATCGCCCAGGCGGTGCTGTTCCTGGCCTCGCCGCGCTCCAGCTTCATCACCGGATCGACGCTGCACGCCGACGGCGGCGGCAGCGCCATCTGAATCATCAAGGTAGAGAGGAAGATCGATGTCTGACGACTATGACGCGGCATGGGAGAACGCTCTGACGGTGGTGCAGGAAGTGCAGCCGCCGTTCATTCCGCAGAACGCCCACGTGATGACCGTCGAGGTGATCTATCCGCCGGGCAGCGCCGGTGCCCCGCCGCATCGACACCCCAGCGGCCCGGCGTTCGGCTACATGCTCGAGGGCGAGATGCTCTTTGAACTCGAAGGCGAAGCCCCGCGGGTGATCCGGGCCGGGGAGGCGTTCTGGGAGCCCGGCGGCGACGTGATCCACTACTCGGATGGCAACAACCGCGACGACATCCGCAGCCGGTTCGTCGTCACGATGATCTGCGTTCCCGGCCAGCCGATGCTCACTTTGGTCGACGGGGACGAACTGGTGGCGCGCAAGCACCGCCGGGTGCCGGCGATTACGCCCGACTAGGGCTGGCCCTTCAGGCTGCCGATGCCCAGGGAAGTGTCCTTCGGCTGCTGGGGTGTGGCTTCGTAGGCGTCGACGTAAGCCTGCGGATCGCGGTCGGCGATCTGCAACCCCGCCGTGGTGGGGTGTTGCGTCATGAACTCGCGGTACTGCGCACCGAGTGCTTCACGTAGGCCGACCGGCGCGTGCCGTCGGAAGTCCGACAGCCCTTCCCGTTCCTCTTCGCCCATGTGCTCGTCGTTCGCCTCGCGGGCTCGTCCGACCGCCGCCCACCACTCGTCGCTGCCGACATCGGCGGCGTTGGCGTCGCGGACCCCGTCGCGGATGTCGTTGTGGTCGCCGATCGCGTCCAGGGTTTCGCCCTCGGGGTCGTCGGCGCCGCGCTGCAACAGCTGCGGGTAGAAGATCTTCTCCTCGATGTAGGCATGGACGTCCAGCTTGTCGGCCAGTGGACGCCAGACCTTCTGCAGTGCGGCGCTGTCGTCCGGGCGGCGCGCCTGCAGGTAGTCGAGCTGGGCGAACTGCTCGCGGAACCAGGTGTGGTCATCCAGGATCAGCATCGTGATGTCAGCCATATCGGCTCCAATCTAAAGCGAGGCCGCCAACGATTCCAGCGTTTCGGCCGAGGTGTAACGAGGCTTCCAGCCGAGCTCGGCCTTGGCCTTTTTGGTGTCCATCACGATGGAGGTCTTGCCGAAATGCAGCCACTCGAGTGCTGACGGCAGAAACGGCAGCCGCGCGACAACCGCCGACGCGATGGTGGCCGCCGCCGCCGGGACCTTCACCGGTCGGGCACCCAGCGCATTTGCGATGTCCGTGAGCGTTATCTCGCCGTCGGCGGCGATGTTGTAGGCACCCGCGGCGGCAGATGTGGTGGCTGCCAACGCGATTGCGTCAGCGACATCATCGTGGTGAACCAGCTGTAACGGGATGCCCGGATCCGGGCACACCACCTTCAACAGCGGCACCGCCGCGGTCACCGACCGCACCTTGGCCGGCAGGCGGTTCCAGGGCATGGCATCGGCGACAGCCGTGGCCTTGGGCCCGGCGACCATGCACGGACGCAGGACGAAGACCTCCAGGGCCGTCCCGTCGGTGACCTCGGCGAGCACCGTCTCACAGACGGCTTTCTGCTCGGAGTAGTAGTGCTCGATCGACCCGCGTGGAAGGGTGTGTTCGGTCAGCGGCACCGGGTTGTCCAGGTGGTAGCCGTAGGCGGCCACCGAGGACGTGTACACCA
>JBEVHL010000039.1:0-10750 GCA_040511255.1 Mycobacterium sp.
GGTCTCGGCGAGGCGGTGATCGACGGCGTCACCGGGTCCTCGCATCCGCCTCGCGATATCGCCGCACTGGCCGCGGCCGTCACCGCCGTACTCGACGATCCAGCAGCCGCGCAGCAGCGGGCACTGGCCGCGCGGGACCGCCTGACTTCCGACTTCTCCTGGCCGACCGTGGCCGCCGACACCGCGCAGGTCTACCTGGCCGCCAAGCGCCGCGAACGGGAACCCCAGGCCAGGCGGACCATCGCGGAGCAGGCGCTGACCGACCGCTAACCGATCAGCGCCACCACCGAGACCGCGATCAGCACCAGCACCAGCGCCGTCAGCAGGTAGACCTCGCGGCACGGGCTGATCGATTGCGGCAGTGGGTCTTTGGCCAGTGTCCGCTGGCGGCGGACGCCGATCAGGAAGGTGACCGCGGCGAGCACCACCGCGATCGCCGCCGACGCCAGGCCGATGCCTGCGCTGTGGTGGCGGATGTCGCGCACCATCAGCAGCGCCCCGTTGGCGAGTACCGCGAACGAGGTGCGCGTCCACGCCAGCGAGGTCCGCTGCGCCTGCAATCCGGGAAGGGTCAACCGGTGATCATCCTGACGATCGCGAAGGCCGCCACCAGCACACCGATCACCGTCAGCCCCACCGCCAGGTAGGCCGGGGTCGGATGGTGCGGCAGGGCCGTGCCGTCGCGCATGGCCCGGTCGGTCTGCCGCCACCGCAGCAGACCCACCGCAGCGGTCACCGTGGCCAGCACGGCCAGCAGAATCCCGAGCAGGTGCCGCGCACCGGGCACGCCCAGTTCGGGCACGAACTGGATCACCGCGACCGAGGCTGCCAGCAGCCCCAGCGCGGTCCGCTGCCAGGCCAGGAACGTCCGTTCGTTGGCCAGCGTGAAGCGGTAGTCGATCTGGGGACCCTCGTCGGCGTCCACGTGGGTCAGCGGGCAGCTTTCTTGCGTTCGATGTCGGCCAGCGCCGCCGCCAGCTCGGCCCGCTGGGCTGCGGAGGTCTCCCAGGCCAGCTGACGGTTCTTGACGACCTTGGCCGGCGCGCCGACCGCGATCGAGTAGTCCGGGATGACGCCCTTGACCACCGCGTGGGCGCCCAGCACACACCCGCGCCCGACCGTCGTGCCGCGCAGCACGGTGACCTTGGCCGCGATCCAGGTGTCCGGCCCGATCCGCACCGGGCTCTTGGCGATGCCCTGGTCCTTGATCGGCATCTCGATGTTGTCCATCTTGTGGTCGAAATCGCAGATGTAGCACCAGTCGGCCATCAGCGCCGAATCGCCGAACTCGATGTCCAGGTAGGTGTTGATGACGTTGTCCTTGCCGAACACCACCTTGTCGCCCAGGCGCAGCGACCCCTCGTGCGCACGCAGGGTGTTGCCGTCGCCGATGTGCACCCAGCGGCCGATCTCCATCTGGGCCAGCTCCGGCGTCGCGTGAATCTCGACCCGCTTGCCGAGGAAGACCATGCCGCGGGTGATGATGTGCGGGTTGGTCAGCTTGAATTTCAGCAGCCGCCAGTACCGGACCAGGTACCACGGCGTGTACGCACGATTGGCCAGCACCCATTTCAGCGACGCGAGGGTCAGAAACCGGGCCTGACGTGGGTCGCGCAGCCGCGAACCTCGCCAGCGTTTGTGGATCGGCGCGCCCCACATGCTTGTCATGGCCGGAAAGCCTACGCGAGCCGCGCCGGGCTACGGGTTACCCTCTGGGGACTCCGAGGCCGGGTGGTCGGTCAGTGGTCAGCGAGGCAGAAAGGGGCGTCAGTGCTACTCCGGCGATTCGTCGCGTGTGCGTCGACGGCCCTGGTCGTCGCCGGCCTGGCGGGCTGCGGCACCACCGACTCCTGGGTGGATGCGGCGCCGTCGCTGGGTTGGCCCGCTCAATACGGCGACGCGGCCAACAGCAGCTACACCCCCACCGCGGGCGCCGAGGCGCTGACGCTGGCGTGGAGCCGGTCGGTCAAGGGCAGCCTGGGCGCGGGTGCCGCCGTCGGCTCCGGCAGCTATCTGGCGGTCAACGGGCAGACCGCGGGCGGTTGCTCGCTGATGGTGTGGGAGAACGACAACCACGGCCGTCAACGCTGGTGTACCAGGATGATCCTCGGCGGGGGGTTCGCCAGCCCCCTGATCGACGGATTCGACAATGTCTACATCGGCCAGCCGGGTTCCATCATCAGCTACCCATCCACCCAGTGGGTCCGCTGGCGTCAGCAGGTGATCGGAATGCCGCTCACCCCAAGGATTCTCGGCAACGGCCAACTGTTGGTGGTGACCCACCTCGGGCAGGTGCTGGTGTTCGACTCCCATCGCGGCACCGTCGACGGCAGCGCCATCGACCTGGTCGCCAACATCGACCCCACCGATTCGACCCGCGGCCTGACCGACTGCGCGCCGGCCCGCCGCGGCTGCCCGATCGCGGCGGCACCGGCGTTTTCCCCGGCGTCGCAGATGATCGTGATGGCCATCTGGCAGCCCGACGCACCCGTGGCCACACTGGTCGCGCTGCAGTACCACCCGGGGCAGAAGCCGCTGCTGACCCGCGAGTGGACCAGCGACGCGGTCACCGCCGGGGTGCTGGCCAGTCCGGTGCTGTCCGGCGACGGTAAGACGGTGTACGTCAACGGCCGCGACCAGAAACTCTGGGCGCTGGAAGCTGACACCGGCAAAGTGAAATGGTCTGTGCCGCTGGGGTTCCAGCCGCAGACGCCTCCGACGGTGGCCCCGGACGGGCTGATCCTGGCCGGTGGTGGCCCCGACACCGCCCTGGCCGCCATCAAGGACGACGGCACGGTGGCGTGGCGCCGCGACGATGTCGAGCCGCTGACCACCGCCAGTCAGGCCGGCGCCGGGGTGGCCTACACCGTCACCCAGGACGCAACGGCGATGTCGCTGTTGGCTTTTGATCCCGCCGACGGCCACACCGTCAACAGCTACCCGCTGCCGCAGGCCACCGGTTTCCCGGTCGGCGTCTCGATCGGCCGGGACCGCAGGGTCGTCGCGGCCACCAGTGACGGCCAGGTCTACAGCTTCGCGCCCGCCTGAGTTCAGGCCAGGTCTGGGGCCAGCAGCGGGGCGACGGCCGAGCGGGGAATGGTCACCTTGGTGGCGCCTGCGGCTTCGGCCATCAGCCCGCCCTGGCTGAAGAAGAACGTGACATCGTCATTGCTCAGCGCGAAGGCCTGGTAGTTCTCCGGGTTCATCCCGTCCCCGACGTCGACGGGTTGGGTCAGGCCGGATTGCTTCTCCAGGTCCTGCTGCACCAGCGGGAAGATGACGTCCAGCGGCTTGGTGTTCGGGGCGAACAGCGAGTCAAAGGTGATCGGCGCCTTGGTCTTCAGGTTGTAGTTGAAGGACTGGTACCAGGTGGACGGGTGCGCTCCGCCGACGTTCTGATACACCTCCAGCACCACCGAACTGGTGCCGTCGGTCGGGGTGCCGGAGCCGTACCGGGTGGAGGTGACATCCAGCGCATAGGGCAGACCGAACGACCCTGGCATTTCTGCGACGCTGACGAACCCGTCGCGCGTCTGGGTGAGATAGTCGGTCAGCGGGCCCTGGTCGGGATAGTCCACCGGGAAGTTCATGTCCAACATGTAGGTCGAATTGTCCACGTGCACATCGCACATCTGGTCGGCTCCCACGGTGCCACCGAAATCCGCACACAGCGGCTGCGCACTGGCCTCCGCGGGGGCACCGAGGGCGATTGCACCGGCCAGTGTCACGGCCGCAATGACGATGCGCATACAGGGGTGTCCTCGCTGGCCGGTGACAGCACCGGCGCCGTCGCTGTCAGCGTACCTGCGTCACCGCGACGGACGGCAGACAAATGCGAACACCCGGGCAGCCGGTCCCGTGCCGAGCCGGGTGATCACCACCGAGCGCGGCTGAGTTCCGGTCAGCCGCAACCGGCGCCGCAGCACGTCGGGGTCGACGTCGGCACCACGCACCAGGATCTCCAGCGGTCCGGTGTCCAACGCCGAAAGTGCTTGCCGCAGCCGTTTTTCGCTGAACGCGACCTGCTCGAGCACCTCAAAACCGCGCACCCCGGGCGGCAGCTGGTCGCCGGAAAGGTAGGCGATATCGGGGTCGAGCTGCCAAAGTCCGTGCCGCACCGCGTAATGCCGCACCAGCCCGGCCCGCACCACCGCGCCGTCCGGATCGACGATCCAGCGACCGGCAGGCGCGACCGCGCAGTCGTCGGGTTCGGCGTCGGTGATCTCCTCGTCGCGGTCCAGCAGACTGGCCCGCCTTCCCACCCCCGGCCCGGCCAGGCCCGGTGACCAAAGGCACGCTTCCCGCACCGATCCCCCGAACGACGTCACCTCGATCTCGCCGTCGAAGCCAAGTCGGCGGACCGCGTCGAAGTCGATGCCCGGCGCGCATTTCACCACCAGGTCGCGGCCGCGGTAGACCTCGAGCGCCGCATCCAGGGCCGGGGTGTAATCCCGCGGGTCGAAGCGGCGCCGTCCGCCGCTGCGCCGGGCCGGATCGGCGATGACGACGGTGTCGCGGGTGATCGGGTGCAGCGCGTCGGCGCGACACACCACGACGGTCCCACCCAGGTTGTGCTGTGCCATCGCCAACCGCACCGGGTCGAGATCGCTGCCCACCACGATGTCGGACCCGCGTAGCGCAGCCAGTTCGGCGCCGATCGAGCAGGTGACGTCGTGCACGGGGCGACCGGACAGCCGGCGCGCCCGGTGGGCGGCGACCGCGGACGCGGTGGCCTGCTGCAGTGCCTCGTCGGTGAACAACCAGCCGTTCGCGTCCACCAGCTTGGCCGCCGCCTTGCGGCGCAACAGCGTGGTTTCGATCAGCACGGGCGTGCGGGGGCCGTAGCGGGCACGCACGGTGCCGATGTCGGCGATCCGGTCTGTCAGTGGCAGCGCGGCCACATCAGCCAGCGCCGCGCTGCCCTGCTGTGAGGTCAGGTAGTCGACGTCGTCGACGGTGAAGTGCAGCCCTGAGCTCAGGGCTTGACCCCGGTGATCATCACGTTGTAGAACCAGCCCTTGGGCACCACTCGCCGCCAGACATTGGCGTCCACCCAGCTCAGGGTGGTCCAGCCGCCGAAGGCGAACTTCGCCCAGCCCCAGCCGAGCTTGCCCGGGGGCACGGTCGATTCGAAGGTGCGCACCGGCCAGCCCAGCATGGCGGCGGTGAACTCCTCGCTGGCGGTCTCCACCTGGGTGGCGCCGGCGTTGGTCGCCATCCGCTCCAGATCGGCGGGCTCGAAGGTGTGCAGATCGACGATCCACTCCAGGGCGGCGGCGCGGGAGTTCTCGTCGAGCTCCTCCTGTGGCCGGCGCCAGCTGGCCAGCCCGGGCAGCTTCATCGCCCGGACGGTGGTCTTCCAGGTCAGGTCGGCCAGCCTGCGGGCGTAGGCGTTGCCGACGGTGGTGGGTTCGCCGGCGAAGACGAAGCGGCCGCCCGGCTTGAGCACCCGGACCACCTCGCGCAGCGACAATTCGACGTCGGGGATGTGGTGCAGCACGGCGTGCCCGACCACCAGGTCGAAGGTGTTGTCCTCGTACGGGATGCCCTCGGCGTCGGCGACCCGGCCGTCGATGTCCAGACCCAGCGACTGGCCGTTGCGGGTGGCGACCTTGACCATGCCCGGCGACAGATCGGTCACCGAGCCACGGCGGGCCACCCCGGCCTGGATCAGGTTGAGCAGGAAGAACCCCGTGCCGCAGCCCAGCTCCAGCGCCCGGTCGTATGGCAGCTCACGCTGGATCTCATCAGGCACGATGGCATCGAAGCGGCCGCGGGCGTAGTCGATGCAGCGCTGGTCGTAGGAGATCGACCACTTGTCGTCGTAGGACTCGGCTTCCCAGTCGTGGTACAGCACCTGCGCCAGTTTGGTGTCGTGGCGGGCGGCCTCGACCTGCTCGGCTGTGGCGTGCGGCGTTGGGGCTGGGTCATCGAGATCAGATACAGCCCGAGTGTCCTTCATGATCATGGAGGGCAGCCTAACCCGCCTCGTGGTCGGCCTGGCTGGCGGCGAACACCTCGACGTAGCGCCGCCGCTCTTCGGCGACCCGCTTGGACCGGGCGCCCTTGCCCTTTCCGAAGGTGCCGTCGATGACGGCTTTCGCGGCGGCCAGCGCGTCCGGCGGGGCAGTCACGAACCGCTCCGCCCAGATCACCGCGGTGTCGTAGACGTTGTCCGGGGCCACCATCTCGTCGAACAGGCCCAGCGCCAGCGCCTCGGTCGCGTCGACGAACCGTCCGCTGAACACCAGGTCCTTGGCTTGGCTGACCCCGACCGTGCGGGCCAGCCGGGCCATCCCGCCGCCCCCTGGGATCAGACCGGCCAGGATCTCCGTCGCGCCGACCTTGACGTTGTCCCCGCCGATGCGCCAGTCTGCCGCCAGGGCGAGGGTCAGTCCGCTGCCCAGGGCGTAACCGGTGATGGCGGCGACGGTCGGTTTCGGGATGGCAGCGACGGCCTCGACCGCGGTGTGACGGACCTGCGCCCCCCGATCCGCTTCGGCGGCGCTGAGCCTGCGCAGCTCCGGCACGTCGTCTCCGGCGGAGAAGATCTCGTGCCCACCGAAGAGGATCACCGCGGCGATATCGTCGCGCTCGCCGACCTCGGCGGCTGTTTCGGTGAGTTCGCGATAGGCCTGGCGGGTCAGCGCATTGGTCGGCGGCCGCGACAGCAGCAGCGTCGCGACGCCCGGATGTTCGGCGCTGGTGTGCAGGCTGACGAATTCGCGCTCGAAACTCATGGCGCGCGCCCGGCCCGCGCCGCGTTGTACCGACCGCTGTCGAAGAACTCGATCTCCCAATTACCGTCGGCCACAACAAGATTCGGTTGGACGGCGGCGATCTTGCGGTCGACGGCCAACACCTCGGGCACGGTCCGGCCCGCCAGCGAGTCCAGCTGCGTCCACGTCGGTGGCAGCAGGAACGTGCGTCTGGCCTCGAAATCGGCCAGCGCCTCGGCCGGGGTGGCCCAGCCCGCGCGATCGGATTCGGTGTTCTCCCCGTCGGCCCGCTGGCCCTGCGGCAGTGCGGCCACGAAGAAATAGGTGTCGTAGCGGCGGGTGCGCTCCTCCACCGGCGTCACCCAGTTTGCCCACGGCCGCAACAGATCTGCGCGCAGCATCAGGCCTTCCTGACGCAGGAAGTCGCCGAACGACAGGGTGTTGTCGGCCAGCGCGGCGCGCGCCTCACGGTAGATGCCGGCGTCGCCAACCACGCTGCCAGGATCACTGGCGGGGCCCGCGAACAACACGCCCGACTCCTCGAACGTTTCACGGGCCGCGGCGCAGACCAGAGCCAGGGCCAGGTCTTCGTCGACACCCAACCGCTCCGCCCACCACGACGGCGGCGGACCGTGCCAGTCGATATCGGCGTTGCGGTCGCGATCGTCGACCCCGCCGCCGGGGAACACGATCACCCCGCCGACGAACTCCATCGCACGGTGGCGCCGCATCAGGAACACTTCGATGCCCGCGTCGGTGTCGCGGACCAGCATCACGGTCGCCGCGGGCCGGGCCGGTAGTGCAGCTTCGGTCATAGTCGCCTCCTGTGCGCCGCGCGGCTGCGGACCCGCCGCGCGAAATAGCGGCCGTCGATGAGGTCGAGGGCGATCCGTTGACCGAACGCACTCGACAGGTTTTCTGAGGTCAGCACCTCCGACAGCAATCCGGCGGCGACGATCTTGCCCTCCGAGAGCATCAGGCAGTGGCTGAAGCCCGGCGGGATCTCCTCGACGTGATGGGTGACCAGCACGATCGCCGGGGCGTCCGGGTCGGCGGCCAGATCGGCCAGGCGGGCAACCAGTTCTTCCCGGCCGCCCAGGTCCAGACCGGCGGCGGGCTCGTCGAGCAGGAGCAGTTCGGGATCGGTCATCAACGACCGGGCAATCAGCACCCGCTTGCGCTCCCCCTCCGACAGCGTGCCGAAGGTGCGTTCCGCGAGGTGTTCGGCGCCAAGGCTTTCCAGCATGTCGACGGCCTGCTCATAGTCGACGTCCTCGTACTTCTCCCGCCATCGGCCGAGCACGGCGTAGCCCGCGGAGACGACGACGTCGCGCACCACCTCGTCGTCGGGCACCCGTTGCTGCAGCGCCGAACTGCTCAGCCCCACCCGGGCGCGCAGTTCGGCCATGTCGACGCGGCCGAGCCGCTCGTTGAGGACGTAGGCCCGGCCGGACGACGGGTATTCCATGGCGGCCGCGATCCGCAGCAGCGAGGTTTTGCCCGCGCCGTTGGGCCCGATCACCACCCACCGCTCGTCGAGCTCGACCTGCCAGGTGACGGGCCCCACCAGCACCTGCCCGCCGCGGCGCAGGGAGATCTTCCTGAAATCGATCAGCAGGTCGGGGTCGCTCGGCGCATCGTCGGACTGTCGTCCTGGGGCGGAGCCGGATTCGGGCACTCGCTCATGTTAGTCAGGGCCTCATCGGTGAACGCCCAGCCGCTACGAGCGAGCATCTGGCGTGGCGTGATTCGCAGCACCAGCTGCACCAGCGGACCGATGCCGAGCGCATAGAGCACGGTGCCGACGCCGACCGTGCCACCCAGTAGCCAGCCGGTCACCAGCACCAGCCCCTCGATGGACGTGCGGACCAGGCGCACCGACAGACCGGTGCGCGCGACCAGTCCGGTCATCAAGCCGTCGCGCGGCCCAGGACCCAGGCCCGCGCCGATGTAGAGCACGGTGCTGACCGCGTTGAGGGCGATCGCGCCCAGCATCAGGGCCACCCGCACCGGCAGCGCGGCCGGCGTCGGCAGCAGCGCCAGGCCGGCGTCGACGGTCACCGCGATCACGATGACGTTGGCGATGGTGCCGATCCCGGGCCGGTTACGCAGCGGGATCCAGGCCAGCAGGACCGCGACGCCGACGACGGCTGAGGCCACCCCGATCGTCATCCCGGTGTGCCGGGACAGCCCCTGATGGAAGACGTCCCACGGGTCGAGCCCGAGGCCCGCCCGCACCATCAGGGCCATCGAGAAGCCATAGCCGATCAGCCCACCGAGCAGCAGGACGGCCCGGGACACCGGCTTCATGAGTGGTCCGGGAACCGCGACCGGATGACGTCGAGTTCACTGCGCACCCGCAGCGCGTCAGGTCCGGCGCCGTTCTGCCTGGCCAGCACGTCGGCGAGGTCGACCTGGCGCATCTCGGTCAGCACCATCAGCGTCCAGTCGTGCAGGCCGACGATCCGCCGGCGCAATTGGGAGGGCCTTCTCATGAACATGGGTCCAGATTGGACCGCAACTGGCCTGGTCATCAATAGCCAGTTATGGCAAACTGGCTCAAATCATGACGGAACCAGCGATCCGCCGGCTCGATCCGGTCCTCCTCGTGCGTGAACTGGGCAACTGGCGCACCGCCAGTTCCAGTGGACCTGCCTACGAGGCACTGGCCGATGGGCTGCGGATGCTCATCATCGACGGCCGCCTGCCGGTGGGGGCCCGCCTGCCCAGCGAGCGCACGCTGTCCGATGCGCTGCGGGTGTCCCGCACCACCGTCACCGCGGCCTACGCCGCGCTGCGCGAGGACGGCTACCTCAACGCCCGCCGCGGCGCCCGCAGCACCACGGCGCTTCCGGTCGGTGACGGGGCGGGCGCCGCCGCCACCCCTGATGCCGCACCGGCGTCCATCGACCTGGCGCGGGCAGCGATGTCGGCGCCGGCGTCGGCGGTGCTGGAGGCCTATACGGTTGCCGCGCAACAGATGACGCCGTATCTGCAGGGCACCGGTATGGAGTTGGTCGGCATCGCGCCACTGCGGGCGGCGATCGCCGAACGTTATTGCCAGCGTGGACTTCCCACCGAGCAGGACCAGATCATGGTGACCACGGGTGCGCTGCATGCGATCAGGCTGATCCTGGCCACCTACACCGAACCGGGCGACCGGGTCCTGGTCGAACAACCCACCTATCCGGGCGTGCTGGCCGCCATCGGGGCCGCCGGCGGGCGGCCCGTGCCGGTGTCATTGACGGGCGATGACGCCGAGCACGGCTGGGAGTTGTCCGCCATCGAGGCGGCCATCCGGCAGCTGGCCCCGAATCTGGCCTACTTCATTCCGGACAACCAGAACCCCACCGGCCTGACCTTGTCTGCGCAGGACCGAAAAGGCTTGACGCAGTTGATCTCCGAGACCCGCACCCGGACCATCGTCGACGAAACCATGACCGAGGTCTGGTTGGACCGACCGGTACCGGCACCCGTCGCGGCGGCCATGACCTCACGGCGCGACCTGTTGATCACCGTAGGCTCGATGTCGAAATCATTCTGGGGCGGCCTGCGGGTGGGCTGGATTCGTGCGGAGCGGGCCACCCTGGCCAGCATCGCCGCCCTGCGCCCCTCACTGGATATGGGCACCCCGATCCTCGAACAGCTGGCGGCGACAAGGCTTCTCGCCAACGCCGAAGAGCTCCTGCCCCAGCGGCGCGCCACCCTGGCCGCCCGCAGGGATCTGGTGCGGGCTCTGCTGGCCGAGCATCTGCCGGACTGGACACCGGGGCCGGGGCGCGACGGGGTGGCCCTTTGGGTGCGGCTGCCCGCCCCGATGAGCTCGGCACTGTCGGCGGCCGCCTCCCGGATGGGACTCGATCTGCCTGCGGGTCCACGGTTCGGAGTCGACGGCTCGCTGGAACGCTATGTCCGGGTGCCGTACACCCTGCCCGAGGACCAGCTGCCCGCGGCGATCGAGTTACTCTCGCGCGCTTGGTATTCCGTCACCGGGACCGGAGTCTCGGAGCTGGGCGCCGTGGTGGTCTAGA
>JBEVHL010000040.1:0-6454 GCA_040511255.1 Mycobacterium sp.
GCGGGGGCCAGATCGCGGACCGCCGTCGCGACAGCGGCGAGCACCGGCTCGGTGATGACGACGTGGGCGTCGCAGTCCTGCACCAGGAACCCGATCTCCGGCGGGGTGAGCCGGAAGTTCACCGGCACCGCGATGGCCCCAAGCCGATTGGCCGCCAGCATGGCTTCGATGAACTCGGTGCGGTTGAGCATCAGGATCATCACCCGGTCGCCGGGTGTGACACCACGCCGGTGCAGGGCGCCCGCCAACGCGGTGACGCGGTTGTCCAGATCAGCCCAGGTGGTGGTGTGCCCGAGGTGCCGAAGCGCAGTGGCCTCCGGCTGCATCAGCGCATGCCGTGCCAGCTGGTTGACCCAGTTCTGGCGGCGCGCCAAATACGGCTGCGCGGCCGGCGTCTGGTTCGTGGTGTTGGTGTCGAGCTGTGCGGTCAACGACCGAATCCCCTCTCATTTCGCGTGAGGACTTGCGAGGATCTTACATTTGATCAAACATTGTGTTGCCTGGGTCACAGTAAATCCTTGGCGCGACACTGACAAGTCCCACTGACCACTTGAGGATCACGTGAACGCACCGGTTGAGGTTCGACCGATCAGGCGGGGCCTGCGCCGTGCGCAACTGTCCGACGAAGTGGCCGGATATCTCCGCGCGGCCATCATGTCGGGCACCCTGCGCCCCGGCACCTTCATCCGGCTCGACGACACCGCGGCGCAGCTCGGTGTCAGCATCACCCCGGTGCGCGAAGCGCTGCTGACGCTGCGCGGGGAAGGCATGGTGCGGCTGGAACCCCATCGTGGACACGTCGTGCTGCCCCTGAGCCGCAAGGACATCGAAGACATCTTCTGGCTGCAGTCCGTCATCGCCAAGGAACTGGCGGCGACAGCGACCGAGAACATCACCGACGAGGCGATCGACGAACTCGAAGAGCTGAACCACGCACTGGCCTCCGCGGTGGCGGCGGCCGACAGCGATGCGGTGGTGACGGCGGAGTTCACCTTCCATCGGGCGTTCAACCGGACCACCGGCCGGATCAAGCTGGCCTGGTTCCTGCTCCACGTGGCGCGGTATATGCCGCAGTTCGTCTACGCCGCCGATCCGGACTGGGGTGCCGCCGCCGTGGACAACCACCGCGGGCTCATCGCGGCACTGCGCGCCCGCGACACGGCCGCGGTCGTGGAACTGACCGAGTGGCAGTTCACCGACGGCGCGAAGCGGCTGACGGAGATGCTGGCCAAATCGGGGATCTGGACCTGAGAGGGATTCGGGGACTTAGCTTTTGAGCCCCTCGGCCCGCTCTTTGAGTCGGTCGGCCAGGTTGTCCAGTGCGTCGTTGGCCATCTTCTTCACCATCATCGCGGGCACCGGCATCGACGTCTCGACGTCCATGTCTACGGTCAGCAACGTGCTGGGACCCATCTCGACGACCGAAAACAGCTGCTCCTGCTTGGAGAACAGCTCGCCCTGCTGCATCACGGTCTGGATCTGGTTGGGCCCCGGGTAGTAGACGGCCTGGATGTAGGTGGCGTCGAACCCGTTCAGGTTGGCGTCGAGGCGTAACTGGCTGGGCCTGCCGTCGTCGTAGCGATGCAGCACCCACACACCCTTGATCTCGCCGTGCCACTGCGGATAGGCCTCGAAGTCCTTGACGATCGCCATGATCGAGTCCGCTGCGGCCTCGACTTCGACGGTCTTACTCACGATCGGCATGGCGCGATCTTATTGGACCTGCGCGGGCCTGGACGTCAGGCGGTGCCCGCCCTGGCCGGGCCCAGCGGTGCGCCCACCCGGATCGTCTCGTCGCGGATGAGGCCGCGGAGCAGTGCGGTGCTGAACTCGGCGGCGACCTCCTGCGCGCTGCGCCGCCCGTCCGGGCGCAGCCAGCGGTAGGCGCCGAGCGTCATCCCGATGTAGCCGAGCGCCAGGACGTGGGAGTCGCACGGATAGAACTCGCCGCTGGCGATGCCGCGGTCGATCAGCCCGTGCACATGCTCATAGACCTGGGTCTCTTTCTCCCGGACCTCCGCGACCTGCTCTTCGGTGAACCATTCGGTGATGTAGGGCTGCTCCTGGAAGTACACCGCGGCACCTTCGGGGTTGCCCGCGATCTGGGTCAGTAGCCGCACGGTGTACTGGTAGAGAGCTTCACGGGCGGTCCAGGACGGATCGTCGTGCACAGCCGCCAGGGTGTTGTCGGCGGCCCGCTGGTAGATGTCATAGAGAATCAGCGACTTACTGGCGTAGTAGTGGTACACCGTGGCCTTGTTGAGGCCCACCACGTCGGCGACGTCGTCCATCCGGGTGCCGTGATAACCACGGGCCGCGAACAACTTGGTGGCGACGGCAAGCAGCTCCTCGCGGCGGGTCTGCCCGTTCTCTGAAGCCATGCGTTCACTCTCTGCCTGCGCGGCCGGGAGATCGGCCTGTCAATCAACTGGTTGTTCAGTTTAAGCATTGGCGTCTTCGGTGTTGCGCATGCACATGCACGGCTACACTTTGCCCACCGGCAGCAACAGGAGGTGGTTTGCATGGATCCGAACCCGGATTACGACGCGAGCGACGAGATCGAGTACTTCTTCTCCTGGCTGCCCTGGGATCTGCGTGGCGTTTACCCGCCGCCGGCCTACCCGCCGGTGTAACGGACTGCCCCAGTCCGGCCCCACACCGGCCAACGGCTGACAGACTGGACGCGTGCGCGCTAAAGCCCAGTGCTGGCTGACCGATATGGACGGCGTCCTGGTTCACGAGGAACGAGCCCTACCCGGCGCTGCGGAGTTTCTGCAGACCCTCGCGGACAAGGAACGCCCCTTCCTGGTTCTGACGAACAACTCTATTTTCACCCCCCGTGACTTGGCGGCGCGGCTACTTCGCTCAGGTCTCGAAGTGCCAGAAGCCGCCATCTGGACCTCCGCGCTGGCCACCGCGGCCTTCCTGAACGATCAGCTGCCCGGCGGATCGGCCTACGTCATCGGCGAGGCCGGCCTGACCACCGCGCTGCACGAGGTCGGCTACACCCTGACCGATACCGGACCCGATTTCGTGGTGCTCGGCGAGACCAGGACCTACTCGTTCGAAGCCATCACCAAGGCGATTCGACTGATCGGTGCCGGGGCCCGCTTCATCGCCACCAACCCCGATGTCACCGGCCCGTCCGCCGAGGGTCCGACGCCGGCCACCGGATCGGTCGCGGCGCTGATCACCAAGGCCACCGGACGCGAGCCCTATTTCGTCGGCAAGCCCAACCCGATGATGTTCCGCAGCGCGCTCAACCGCATCGAGGCGCATTCGGAAAGCACCATGATGATCGGTGACCGGATGGACACCGACGTGGTCGCGGGCATCGAAGCCGGGTTGGACACCATCCTGGTGCTGACCGGGTCGACCTCCGAGGCCGACATCCAGAAGTACCCGTTCCGGCCCAACCGGGTGCTGCCGTCGATCGCCGAGGTCATCGAGCTGATCTAGTTCGGCTCAGCCGTCCGGGAACAACCTCGGGAACAGCTCATGCAGCCGCTCGCGCACGCCGTTGTCCGAACCAGGGGGCGGGAGCAGGGGTGTCGGCGCAATCGTGTTCGCGGTCGCCGTGATCGGCGGCAACGAGATCACTGGCGCGGGCACGGGTTGGTCTTCTGACGGCGTCGCACTCGGTGCCGTCGTCTGCGCCGAGGGCGCCGGCAGGGACGTCGGCGTCAGCGGAGCCTCGATGATCGCGGGGCGATCCGACTCGTCGGACACCGTCAGGACGGCCACCACGATGGCGGCGAGCACCCCCAACCCCAGCAGCGTCCCGAGCACCACGACCAGCGTGGTGCGCGGCGAGCGCTGCTTCGGGGTGAGGGCCTCGATGAGTTCGGTGTCGTCATCGGGCGTCCTGGTGTCGGACACCCTGCGAGGCTACGCAGCGGCGGCTTTCACCGCTCGTCCCACCTCGGCCCGCAGTTCGGTGTACTCCGGAGACCGCCGCAGATCATCCGGGTCGATACCCGTGCGCGGCAGATTGACCGGCAGATCCAGCGCGACCTGCCCGGGCCGGCGCGTCAGCACCACGATCCGCGACCCCAGGAACGCCGCTTCGTCGGCACTGTGGGTGACGAACACCGTGGTACGGCCGGACTCCGCGCTGACCTGACGGACATCCTCCTGCAGCCGTTCGCGGGTCAACGCGTCCAGCGCCGCGAAGGGCTCGTCGAGCAGGAACGTCGGCGTCTCGGCGGCCAATGCCCTGGCGATCGCCACCCGCTGCTGCTGCCCGCCGCTGATCTCCCAGATCTTGCGGTCCGCCGTGCCTTCCAGCCCGACGCGCTGCAGCAGCTGATCCCGGCGCTCCGCGCGCCGTTCGCGTGGCACCTTGGCGTACTTCAGCGCCAGGTCGACGTTCCCGCCGACGGTGCGCCACGGGAACAACCGCGGCGTCTGGAACACCACGCCCGCGCTGATCCCAGGGGTGGGGGCAGATCCGGAGACCTGCACCTGGCCCTCGCTGGGCTCCTCAAAGCCGGCGATCAGTCGAAGCAGCGTGCTCTTACCGCACCCCGAGGCCCCGACGAGCACCAGGAACGCGCCCGGTTCGACGTCGAGGTCGACCGGCCCCAACGCGGTGACCTCATTGCCGCCACGTCCGTAACGATGTGAGACGTTGCGAATGTGGATGCCGCCGTCACTGTTTGGTGATGGCATCCGGTAGTCCCTTGACGTAGATGGCGTCCTGGAAGGTCTTCAGCGGAGCCGCAGCCGGAATCTGCGTCTGTTCAGCCAGGAACTGCGAGGCGCTCTCCAGGTTCGCGGCGATGTTGCCGACCGCGCCCTCGGTGCCCAGCCACTCGGGCGACACCAGTTCCTGCGGGGTGAGATAGACGCCCTGCTTGAGCTGTCCCGCAACGACATCCGGGGTCAGACCGATCTCGGCGGCGATCGCCTTGGCGGCGGCGTCGGGATCGTCCTTGATGGTGGTCAGCGCCCGTGACTCCTGCTCACGCCACTTCGTGACGACGTCGGGATGCTCGTCGGCGAACTTGTTCGACACCGCGGCCAGATCCAGGGTGGGCTTGCCGCCCTTGGCCAGCGCGCGGCTGGTGATCAGGTCCTTGCCGGTCTTGCGCAGATCGTCCAGCGTCGGCAGCCAGGTGTAGGCGGCGTCGATGTCACCACGGTCCCAGGCCGCCAGGATGGCCTGCGGCTGCAGGTCGATGAGCTGAACGTCCTTGGGCGACAGGTTGTTCTGGGCCAACGCGGCCAGCAGGCTGTAGTGCGCGGTCGACGCGAACGGGGTGCCGATGCGCTTGCCCTTCAGGTCGGCGATGGTGTTGATGCCGGTGTCGTTGCGGGCGACCAGGGCCTCGTTGTCACCGGCCACGTCGAGCACGAAGGCGACGCTGTAGGGAATGTTCAGCGGGGCGGACAGACCGCGCGCCACCGGGCTGGAACCCAGTGCGCCGAAGTCCAATTCGCCTGCGATGAAGGCAGTGTTGACGTCTGCGCCGGAGTCGAACTTGATCCACTTGATGTTGTAGTCGGGCAGCGCTTCTTCCAGCCACTTGTTGTTCTTGACGATCAGATCGCCGCTGGGGAAGGTCTGGTAGCCGAGGCGCAGCGTCGGCTTGTCCGACGACTGATTGGAGTTGTCGACCGAGCAGCCCGCCACCCCCAGTACCGCTACGGCCACCGCCGCCGACGCGGCGACTAGTTTCTTGAACCTCATATTTTTCCTCTCCAGGGGACGACGCGACGCTCCACGGTGCGGAGCAGACCGTCGATGATCAGACCCGAGATCCCGATGGCGAAGATCCCGACCAGCACGACAGGGGTGTTGTTGTAATTACTGGCGTCTTTGACCAGGCCGCCGATGCCGGGCAGCCCGTTGAACAGTTCGGCGGCGACCACCGATGAATAGGCCATCCCGACAGCCAGCCGGATACCGGTGAAGGTTTCGGGCAGCGCAGACGGGACGACGACGTCGCGGATCACCTGTCCGCGGGAGGCGCCCAGAGCGCGGGCCGCCTCGGTCAGGCCGACGGGTGCGGCGAGCACGGCCGCCGTGGTGGCCACGGCGGCGGGCGGCAGAGCGGCCAGCGCGAGCAGCGTGATCTTCGGCGCTTCGTCGATGCCCAGCCAGATCACCAGCAGGAAGAAGTAGGCCAGCGGCGGCAGCGCCCGCAGGAAGGTCAGCCACGGCTCCAGCACGCTGCGCAACCAACTGATCGAACCCATCGCGAGGCCGAGCAGCACGCCGAGGGCCACGCCGATGATGACGCCGGCGAACACCCGGCGCAGCGTCATGTAGAGGTGCTCCCACAACAGGTAGCCGGCGTACCCGCGGACCCCGTCGTGCGTGCTGGAGGTGTCGATGAACGCCCGCCAGTCGGTGCTCGGGTAGGGCACGAAAGTTTGATTCCAGATACCTGCGGACGCGGCCAATTGCCATGCGCCGAGGAAGACGACGATCGCGAGCAGCGGCAGGGCC
>JBEVHL010000041.1:0-4697 GCA_040511255.1 Mycobacterium sp.
TGGTGGCCCACGAGCAGACGAACCGGTAGATCGGACGCAACGGCTCCGGTGCATGCACGGCGTATCGCTCGCTGACCGCCGCGTGCACGGCGGGCTTCAGCACGACGAACACCTCATTGGCCTCGGTGGGCGCTGCCAACTCCAGACCGAGCCCGGCCAGTCCGGTGGACAGCCGCGCGGCCATGGTGTTGGCGTGGGCGCCGAGGTCCAGCCACAGACCGTCGGCCAGCAGTGCGTCGAACTGGGCGGAGACGAAGCGGTGCTTGCTCGCGAGTTGGCCGATCTGCTTCTGCACGAAGTGGATTCCGGTGAAATGTTCGGGGCGACGCACCAGGATCGCGTCGCCGAACAGCATGCCGTTCTTGGTGCCGCCGACGGTGACGATATCGGCGTCGCCGACGGCATCCAGCGGCGACGAGTGCAGCGCGCCGATCGCATTCGCCACCCGGGAGCCGTCGACGTGCACCAGCAGATCGAGTTCGTGGGCGTGGTCGACGAATTCGGCAATTCCCGCCGACGTCCACACCCGGCCATTCTCGGTGGATTGGGTGATGGTGACGATCCGAGGCTGCGGATGGTGCACGTCTCCGCGCAGCGAGATCGCCTGGTCCAGCAGGGCAGGGTCGACGAGGCCGTCGTCGCTGGGCAGCGGGATGATGGTCGAACCCGAGAGCCGCACCGGACCACCGGCCTCGTCGAGCAGTGCGTGGGCGACATCGCTGCACAGGATCGAGTTCCACGGCCGGACGCCGGCGGCGAGGGCGATGATGTTGGCGCCGGTGCCGGTGAAGGCGAACAGCACCTCGGCGTCCGGTGAGGCGAACACCTCTTTCAGTCGGGCCGCGGCGCGGTCCGTGACGGGGTCGGTGCCGTATGAGGGCGTGTTGTCGGCATTGGCCGCCACGATGGCGTCGATGGCAGCTGGGTGTGCGGGTGCGGCGTTGTCCGAGGCGAACGCAGAGGAGCGGGGGCTCATTTACGCCAAGGGTAGCGTTATTTCGATCTCGGTTCCTGGGGACTTGCGATGGATTTCGAAAGACCCGCCGCTGGCAAGCACTTTCGTGCGAATCGAGGCCATCCCGATGTGGCCGTTCTGCACACTTCGGGCCAGGGCATCGTCGGGGATACCGATACCGTCGTCGGCGATCCGCAGCAACGCCTGCCCGTCGGTGCGCTCCAGATCGAATCTGATGTTGCGGGCCTTCGCGTGCTTGCGGACATTGGTGGAAATCTCCCGGGCCGCGGTGTAGAGCACGTTGTCGGCGTCGCTGCGCAGATCGTCGGGCCAGGTGTCTGCCTCGACATCGACGATCAATTCCTTACGCGCGGCGATGCTGTCGCCGAGTGCCTCGACCGCCGCCTTCAACCCGGACCGGGCCAACACCTCGGGATGCAGTTCCCGGACGACATCGCGGAGAAGTTTCGAACATTCGGTGAGAGCAGAGTTGACCCGCTCGACGGCGACCGTCGACTCGGTCTGCACATCCTCCAAGTCCCCCCGCGCCACCAGCACGTACTGCAGAGCGCCGTCGTGCAGGCGTTCGGACAGATCCTGGCGTTCGCGCTTTTCCAGACCGAGTAGGTCCTCCAGTAGTTGCGTGCGTTGCAGCGCGAGGTTTCCGATCACGTCTTCCTTGGCCCGCTGCAATATCGACAGCGCGACCGAACCACCGGCCAAACCGGCCAATACGGTGGCGTTCAACAGAATCGACGTCCAGGGCTCCTGATTGACGGTTTGGCTGATCGCGCTGACTACCACGTAGGCGACCAGGGTGGGGATGGCCACCATGGCGCTGATGTAGGGCTCCAGTTGGGCGGCCGCGATCAGCGGAATCAGAAACAGCCCGGTTCGCAACACATTCGAGGTCCAGTTGTCCGGCGATGTCCAGCCGGTCAACACCGAGAGCACCGAGACCACGGCGACATCGCAGCCCAGCAGCAGCAGCGTGAGGTGTTCGTGTGCCGACGTGGCCACCCGTACCGCAGGCCGGAACGCCCAGGCCGCCCAACTGCCGATCACCACCACGTAGGCGGCCAGGATGAAAAAGCAGGTCCACCGGTCGTCGCTGGGTGGTTCGAACAGCAGCGTGGTGGCGATGTAGACGATCAGCAATGCCCGCAGCGCCGCCTGCAGCAGATTCTGTCGGAGCCGTGCGGTGGAAGAATCGGGTTCCTGCGGCTGACGTCCGAGCATGGTGGGGAAAGTATAGGCAGTCAGGCCAGCACTTCGAGGCAGTAAATCGTCAGGAACCCGACGAAGAACATCACGGCCATCCAGGGCTTATGCGGACTTTCATGTGCCTCGACCAGTAGCTCTTCCACGACGAGCCACAGCAGGGCGGCGGCCGCGAAGGCCAGCACCACGGTCAGTGTGCCGCCGCCGGCGCGGGGGAGCACCAGTGCACCGAGTATCGCGCCGACGCCGATGAGCAGGGTTAGGCCGCCGGTGATGACCGACGCCCGTCGGCTGGTCACGCCCGCGGCGGTCAATTGCAGCGACGTGGCCACGCCGAGGAACAGCACCTCCAGGGTGAGGGCGATGGTCAGCACGACCGCGGTGCCGGTGGATACCACCGCGCCTGCGCCGACGAGCAGTCCGTCGACGAACAAGTCGACGCCGAGCACTACCAGGAAGGACCGCGAGATCGCCCCGCCCGCCTCCGGTTCGTCGCCTTCGAATCGCTGCAGGATGACCAGAAGCGCCACCCCGCAACAGAATCCGGCGACCACCAGGACCAGGGGACCGCGTTCGCGCAGATCCGGCAGCACTTCCACCGCGACGGCGGCCATCACCACGCCCGCGGCGAGGTGCTGTACTCCGCTGACCAGGGCCGGTGGTGGGGTGCGCTGCGCCGCGATCAGCGAGCCGGCGATGCCTGCGACGATCGGGAACACGACCAGCAGTGCGACGGTCGCGAGGACGCTCGTGGGCACGGGGGCAACATACCGTTCACTTGCCCGTCGTGCGTTGCCGGTCTGCCGTGCACACGCCGCTGCGATGATGCGGGCATGACCGACGTCGTCCAGAACTCCGTTGCTGCTGTTTCTGTGGTGCCCCGCCCGCCCGACGACCTTCAGCAGGCGATCGCCAACCACCTGCGGTATTCGATCGGCCGACCCGCCGCGGCCCTGCGGCCCGAGCACTACTACCGCGCCACCGCGCTGGCCGTACGCGACCGGATGCAGGACAACCGGATGGCGTCCACCCAGACCTCGTTGGACTCCGGCGGGAAGATCACCTGCTACCTGTCGGCGGAGTTCCTGATGGGACCGCAGCTGGGCAACAACCTGCTCAACCTGCAGATCGAGCACGAGGCCCGCGCCGCGCTCGCCGCGCTGGGCCAGGATTTCGACGAGGTGCTGGCCTGTGAAGTGGAGCCCGGCCTCGGCAACGGTGGGCTGGGCCGGCTCGCCGCCTGCTACCTCGACTCGCTGGCCACCCTGGAGCGGCCGGCCATCGGCTACGGCATCCGCTACGAGTTCGGCATCTTCCAGCAGGAGTTCTCCGACGGTTGGCAGATCGAGAAGACCGACAACTGGCTGGTCAACGGCAACCCGTGGGAAATCGCCAAACCTGACGTCAACTACCGCGTCAATTGGGGTGGTCGCACCGAACACTACGTCGACGAGGACGGCGTCGGACGCGTGCGCTGGCTGCCGAAGCAGGTCATCAAGGGCGTCGCCTACGACACCCCGATCCAGGGCTACGGCGTCAACACCTGCAACGTGCTGACCCTGTGGAGCGCGCGAGCCGTGGAGTCATTTGCCTTGGACGCGTTCAACACTGGCGACTATTACAAGGCGGTCGAAGAGGAAGTCACCTCAGAGACGGTGACCAAGGTGCTGTACCCGAACGACGAACCGGAAGCGGGTAAGCGGCTTCGCCTGCTGCAGCAGTACTTCTTCGTCTCCTGCTCGCTGCAGCACGTCGTGCACATCGTCGACGACCTGGAAGATCTCTCCATCAACGAGATCCATAAGCAGTTCGCCCTGCAGCTCAACGACACCCACCCGTCGATCGGGGTGGCCGAGCTGATGCGCATCCTGGTCGACGAACGCCGTCTTGACTGGGACGAGGCGTGGCAGATCACGGTGGCGACCTTCGGCTACACCAACCACACGCTGCTGCCCGAGGCGCTGGAGAAGTGGCCGCTGGCCATCTTCGCCGAATCCCTGCCCCGGCATCTGGAGATCATCTACGAGATCAACCGCCGATTCCTCGACGAGGTGCGGGCGCGGTTCCCCGGCGATGACGAGCGGGTGCGGCGGATGTCACTGATCGGTGAGGACGGCGGTAAGACCGTGCGGATGGCGCACCTGGCCACCGTCGGCAGCCACGCGATCAACGGCGTCGCCGCGCTGCATTCGGAACTGCTGAAAGCCAGCGTGCTCAAGGACTTCTACGAGATGTGGCCCGAGCGGTTCGGTAACAAGACCAACGGGGTGACACCGCGTCGGTTCCTGGCCCTGTCCAATCCCGGGCTGCGCGACCTGCTCGACCGGACCGTCGGGGACGGCTGGCTGACCGATCTGACCCGGTTGCGGGGGTTGGAACCCTTCGTCGACGACGCCGATTTTCGCCGGCAGTGGCGGGATGTCAAGCGCACCAACAAGGCTCGACTGGCCGAGTATGTCCAGTCGACCACCGGGATCGAGTTGAATCCGGACTGGCTGTTCGACATCCAGGTCAAGCGCAT
>JBEVHL010000042.1:0-37578 GCA_040511255.1 Mycobacterium sp.
GGGGTCGGCTCCTCGACGGGCGGTTCCGCGGACTGCGGAGTCGACCGATTGGCGCCGACTGCCCCTCTGGCCGGCTCGCGCAGATCCGACTGGGTGCCGTCGATGTCTTCTCCCTGACAGGAAACGCCCAGCGCGTCAGCAGAAGTGCCGTTGCCGTAAGTCAGATCCCCCGTGACGTCGCAAAGGTCGCCATGATGACCCGCGGTGCTGGGTGGTTCAGCCAGGGCGCCACCGATCTCGACGTCGGGCCGGGCGAGTTCGTGGTCTACGAGGAGTCGCGTCCCTATCAGCTGGAAATGCCACACGACCGTTGGAGCTGCCTCGTGGTCACCGTCCCGTTGACCACGCTGGGCCTGCCGACGGGCGTGCTGAACCACGCGTCGAGGCGGGTCCACCAAACCAGCGGCGCCGGCCGCGCGCTGCGCTCGGTGCTCGACGAGGTCGGCCGACTCGGTACGACGTCACCCAGCGCTCGCCACCGGTTGGGCGTTGCCGTGAGCGCGCTGTTGACGGCCGCGTTGGCCGATGTCGGCGACCCCGCAACCCACGCGCCGGAACTTGCGCTGCGCGACGCCGTGCTCGATTCGATCAAGGCCAGGTTGTCCGATCCCTCCCTGTCCACCGCCGAGCTCGCCCGCGAACACCACGTGTCGCCTCGCACGTTGCAGAGGCTGTTCGAGAACGAGGCCCGCGGAGTCGTCGGCATGATCCGCGACCTGCGCTTGGAAGCGGTCCGGCAGGACCTGGCCGATCCGGCGATGCGCGGACACTCGATCGCGGACGTCGCCGGCAGGTGGTGCCTGACGGATCCGGCGTGGTTGTCGCGGTCGTTCCGTGCGCGCTACGGCACGTCGCCGTCTCGCTACCGGCGCGCCGCCCTGGCAGAGTCGCGATCGGACCCTCGATGACGGGTCGACGCCGCTGACCCCGAGATGAGGTCGGCGGCCCTCTCCCCGATCATGATCGTCGCCGCGCCGGGATTCACCGAGACAATCTTCGGCATGATCGACGCATCCGCCACCCGCAGTCCGCTCAGACCGTGGACGCGCAGCTCGGCGTCGACCACCGCGTCGTCGCCGGTGCCCATCGCGCAACTGCCCACGGGGTGGTAGTAGGTGCCCGTGGCTTGGGCCAGATAGCCGCGTAGGGCCACGTCGCTCGTCACGTCAGCTCCGGGAAGTACCTCCCGGGCTCGCCACGGCGTGAAGGGGTCGCTCGCCGCGATGTCCCTCGCGACGGAGACGCCGTGCATCATTCGTCGCACGTCGGATTCGACGCCAAGGTAATTGGGGTCAATGAGTGGTGGTGTGTCGGGGTTGGCGTCGCGGAGCCGGATGGATCCTCGGGCGTCGGGCACCGTGGCGATACCGAAGGTAAAGCCGTTGGCCGGCCCGGCGAGGTGGGGCGGGTGAAAGGGAATGTGGATGAGCACGATCTGCATGTCTGGTCCGGCAAGCGATTCCTCACTGCGCCACGACAGGGACACCTCACCGTGGTTGTTCCGTCCCGCGGGAATGGGCCGATTCGCTTCGTAGACAACACCGCACAGCGGGTGATCGTGCAAATTACGGCCGACCCCAGACAGGTCGTGGATGACGGCCAACCCGGCGGCCTCGAGTTCTGCGGCCGGCCCGATCCCGGACAGCATCAGCAGCCGCGGCGAGTCCACTGCTCCGGCGCTGAGCACGACTTCATTCTCGGCGTAGGCGGTGAGGACGGCATTCTCACGTCGGTATTGCACACCTATGCAACGCTTTCCGTCGAAGACGAGTCTTTGCGCGTGCGACTCGGTGGAGACGGTGAGATTGGTTCGGCCGCGGATCGGGTGGAGGTAGGCGTCGGCGGCGCTCTGGCGGGTACCGCCGACGATCGTCAGGTCGTGCCACCCCGCTCCTTCGGCGTTCTCTCCGTTGAAGTCCTCGGTGATCCGGTGGCCGACGGCGGCCGCGCCTTCGATGAACACACCGGACATCGGGTTGGCGTCCTCGGCCCGTGCCGGGGCGGGGGTCATCGGACCGTCTGTGCCGTGATACCGGGAGTCCCGGCCCCCGACGGCCTCCATCCGCTTGAAGTAGGGCAGCACGGAGTCGTAGTCCCATCCCGCACAGCCCGCGGCGGCCCAGCCGTCGAAGTCATTGCGATGCCCACGGAGGAACATCATCGCGTTGGTGCTGCTGCTGCCACCCAAAGTGCGACCCCGCGGAAACCGGTGGGTGAGTCCCGCGGTGCCGGGTTGGGCTACCGTGTCGTAGCCGTGGTCGACGTCGGTGCCCCATAGCGTCGGCCACGCGGGGGGAATAGCGATCTCGGGTCGCGAGTCGTCGGGGCCGGACTCCAGCAGCAGCACCCGGACCGCTGGGTCTTGGGACAATCGGGCGGCGAGCGCGCAGCCCGCCGATCCGGCGCCGACCACCACGTAGTCGTAGCGATCTGGCATCTGAACTGAGTCGTGATTTGGTTGGACGCGGTGCATAATTCGCACTCCTGTCAGGGGTAGGTGGGTGGTCAACTGCTTCGTCACCCACTCTGGCGAGAACTGGCATCCGCCCCTTGTCGGCCTGCGCCAACCTGTTGCCTTCCCGCGCCGGGTAGATCTGCTGCGGCGTCTGACAAATATGCGCGAGAGTCTTTCGCACAGCGGCGGCTCGCTGGGCCGCCATGCCAGGCCCCTACGCTCAGATCTTCAACCGTCGATCCACGAACCGAAGAGCATTGCCAGCCGGCCGTGAAATTACCTTCGGTTCAACGATATCGACGTTGTCGCCGACGCCGATGTGGTTCTTGATCCGTTACGCCAGGCTGTGGGCGGCCGCCTTCGGATCGCGATCCTCAGTGGGTACCCCCACGCAGAAGTCCTCCCACTCAACGGGCGACAGCAGACGCAAGCGTGACAAATCCAGTCGATCTCGCGTTATCAGGTCATGGTGACCTCGACCAGAATGATGCCGGTCCACCGTGGACGTTCAGACGGCCCGCGGTCGTACACCTGCGACTTTCGAAGCATCTGGTCGTCGCGCAACGTTCACACCAATCAACGATCTCCAGCGCGAGCAAGGCGACTGCTGGGGTCCGAGCACCGGCGTAGATACCGTGAATTCCCATTCACATCAGTCAGTTTGGTGACAAGCACCCAACATCGGAGGTCCTCTGCTGAAGGTCGTCCTGCTGTTGACACGACACGTGCCGTTTAGTGCGATAAACCGAGAAAACCGTCCACTTCTCTGAGGAAACACTGCCACGCAGGCTCCTGGGCAGTGAGAAGGTGGTTTTCACTCTCCAGCTTCACCAACCTTGCATCAGGGATTGCTGAGGCGAGTTGTAGAGCGCAATACAGCGGTACCCGGCGGTCGCCGGTCGAATGGAGAATCAGTGTTGGGCATTGGATTCCGCGAGCCTGGGCCAACACATCGATGTCGGCAGAATGCTCCAAGAACCTGACCGCACTGTCGGGCGCGGTCGCGCGGATTTGCAGTGAACCGAAGGCATCCCAGTCCGCGCGGGTCCCGCCCGGATAAACCTGCGATGCAAGGACTTGCCGGAACGCCGGGTCCGATCTACCCCAGCCCAATCTCGCGAGTTCGATGTCGAGGGCGGCCAGTCGGTGTTCTGTTTCTCCCACTGCGCGCACCGACCGCCCCTGTGCATACGTTCCGACCAGGATGAGTCGGGACACGCGCTCAGGATGGCGCGCCGCGTAGGCAACCGCCACTGCTCCGCCCTGGGCCACTCCTAGAAGTGGGAAGCGTTCGAGCTGGAGGGTGTCCACAACGCACTCGAGGTCGGCCACCCAGTGATCGAAGGTGAACGCGCCGACATCCCAGTCCGAAAGACCACAACCACGTTCGTCGTAACGGATGAGCCTTCGTCGCGCAGCCAGATCCGCAACCCAGTGCCGCCAGACTGGCGAATACAAGTCGTGTCCCAGGTGTGTCATCCAGTTGGCCGCGCGTACCAACGGAGGTCCTGACCCTGCAATCCCGTAGGCCAAGCGAACCCCATCGCGGGCGTAGGCGAAACCTACTCGCTGGGCAGGCGTCGGCACTCCAGCAGACGAGTCGACGGGTTGGTCGGCGATGGTCGGGACGGCGACGAACTGATAGCCGCGCTTATAAATTGTCCGGATATACTTCTGCGATTCGCCCGAGTCGCCCAATGCGCGACGTGCTTCTTTGATGCGGGTCGACAATGATGCGTCGCTGCCGCGACCGGCCCCCCATACCGTGTCCATCAGCTCGTCACGACTCACTATTCGCTGGTGGTTTGCGATTAGATAGGCCAGTAACTCAAAGACCTGCGGTTCCAGCGAGACCGGCTCGCCATGACGACGCACTTCGTGCTGCACTCCGTCAAGTTCGAACTCGTCGAACCGCCAGCACATCTGCGGTGCCCCGGATGTGGACTTCATCCTGGGGGTTCGATCAGTAGGTGGCCAGCGCGCTGGCCTCCCTGTCCACGCGTGATCGCCAGAGCCATCAACGGCCAATCGGGTGGACACGCATTGCTGGCCGATAACGCGTGCAGGTGGCTCGCCGGCGAGGTGCGCTGTCATCAGACATTGTCCGACGGGATTAGAGAATCCGACCGCGACCATTGATTCCTGCCGTAAGAAGCTGTGCTGGAGGATCGACCGGCAGAAATGACAGTGCTCGGCGAAGCTATGGCGATGGTGGTTGGTGATGTGGTGTCTTTCTCGTTAACCCCACACTGGGCCACCGACGCCGCTGTCCCAGGCCGCACCCTGATTTCCATTGCCAAGTCACGCGAATAGCGTTGTGCCGTAGAAAGGTTGCCGTTGACAACCCAGAGGTTGACCTGCGGCGCGCATCCCCACATGTTGGGCAACTCGCGCTGCCGGGTGCGACGCTGCGTTCTCTGCCTGACGGCGCGCACCGGGTCAACATGACGTAGGCGGATGAGGTCGGCTGCCGTCTCGCCGATCATGATGGTGGGGGCGTTCGTATTAGTTGGCGAGATCCCCGCCTGTGGAATGGTGTTGTAGGCACAGTCGACCTCGGTACTGCACAGTGTCAGCCAAGCCCCCGGCACCGCGATCTCTAGTTTCGAATCTTCAGGCTCAGACTCAAGTAGGAGGACCCGCAGGTCGTGGTCTTCAAACGGCCGGGCCGCAAGGTCACATCCTGCGGACCCCGCGCGGACCACCACGAAGTTGGGATAGCTGCCGGTGATCGTCGCGGCGACTTGCTCACGGGAAGGCGCCGTGCGCTGTTCAGCCGCAGACCTGGCGCTCGTCTCACATTCGTCGTGCATGATTCCCTTCTTGTCACAACTGAGATCCGCAGTGCTCTGGCAATTCCGATGACGTATCTGAGTACGCCCATTCGAGGAACCAGCGCTGCGTCGGGTGCGGAGGCGATTTCCAGCATGCTGCGTGGATGTCGGTCGATGATTGACCGTCAGCGCCGAGCTTTTGCCGGTGTGCGCCTTTGTCGTCAAGTGAGGTCGTTCAGATAGCTGGGACGACTTGATGATTGCGCGCCCGGGGGCAACTTGGCAGGGATTCACCGCGGGCCGCACGGAATTCGCCACACCTCAGAGTCGTTCGCGAATCTCCGCATCGAATCGGACACTCAGTCGTTGGAGGCGGTTGGCTTCGAGCGCGGGCAAAGTGTCGGCCGAGTTGTTCGGCCCGCCGTCAAACGCGAAGTCCTCCGGGGAGACAGCAGTAATAAACGGTTGTCAGGAGTCGTTGTCTGTCGCATGACGACGGACTACACAAACAAGAAATCGCGAGGTCTGAGGTCGCAGACCGCTCAACACACGCAAGGGAGGGGCGTTGGAGCGGCGCCTCGGCTTGTATCACACACCCCACGTCCCGCAGATCCCGCTAGATGATCATCGCCGTGCCAACGCCGAGTGGACGTCGCTGACGGCCGACGATCTCGCCCCGCCATTCGACCGGTGAATGGCAACCCGAGACGACGGAATTCTGAGAGGTTGCCGGGAATCCCTTCGAGCATCGAATGTTTCGCGATCACCGCCCGTTTTGACCAGCATGACCATTCGTATCGCGAGCACCGATGTCGTCGATTAGGTCGCACTTGACCAGCGAGCTGCCCTGCGCGCAGCCATGACTCATGCCGACGACGTCAGCCGCGGTGCCCAGACAGATATGTATCAACTCGCCGGCTCCCCGGCGCTGTACCGGTCCACCCGATCGAGCGGCTCCTTCGCGACGGGATCGCCGCGACGCAGCATGCCAACCAGTCCGCGGTATCCATGGAGGCGGCCAGGCGAGTCCGCCTCGGCCTGGATCCAGGTTTGCCGCTCTCCTAGCCCCCGCCTTGCCGATAAAAGCTTCAAAGTTGCTGCCGGAGTGGATATTACGCTCGCAGCATCGGCGAGATGCTGCCATCTCCAGCACCGACAGGAACGCGCGTGGACCATCGACAACGATCCGAGACCTACACGTTCAGCGACGATGCAACCCATCATGCGCTTGACCGCGCGAACGGCGTGGTCCCAGCGATCTGGACCGCGGTCGAGCTCATAGGGATCGCGACGTCCCCAGTCATCGCCTCCTGGCTGGCCAATAGGTTCGGGCTTGCCTCCGTAGCGCTTTACTTCGTCCTGGCGGCTGGCGTCACATCCATCAATCTCTTCATCGAGTAGTTCAAGCACAATCCGCCTCGCACTTGCACAGGGTCGCGCATCGGTCGGCAATCATTTTTCGTTCCAGTACTTGCAAAAGCCTGACTCCGCACCAGCAATAACCGTTCCGGACCCGAACCCGAAGAGCCACTGAGTGCGACGGGGCCATAGGCCATTAGTCCATGAATTCGTTGCGTGCGGTGAGGGACTTCATGACCCGTGCCCGTCATCTGGCGATTGTGTCCAGCGTTGTTAGAGCACCGAAGGAGCACCCATGTCATACGACACCGCCGCTGCTGTCAGCGAGCCCAGCGGGTTCGACGCCTGGCAGGACCGCATTTGCGACACGTTCGTCCCGCTACATGCGCACTGCGCGGACCAGGCGACGGCCAACTTCCACGGGGGCGTCGACTCGGCCAGCCTGGGCGCGGTCGTGCTTGCCGAGGTCTCGGCGTCGGGGGCGGTGGTGGAGCGCACCCCAAGGTTGATCCGACGGTGTGACCCTGAACTGTACAAGTTCGGCTTGCAGGTGAGCGGGGACTGCGTGATCGAGCAGAACGGCCGGCAGGCCCATCTGCACCCCGGGGACTTCGCGCTCTATGACACTTCGCGTCCCTACCGGCTGCGCTTCGCCGACAATTTCCGGATGACGGTCGCGATGTTTCCACGCTCGCTGATCCGGTTGCCGGAGAAGCACATGGCCGAGTTGACCGCGGTGCGCCTGGCCGGGCACACCGGCCTAGGATCGCTGATTGCACCGTTGATGCGGGGACTGGGCGCCGACTTGGGCGGTGCACGTCCGGTGATCGCCACGCACCTGGGGGACGCAGTGGTCGACCTGGTCACCGCGACTTTCGCCGAGCAGATGCAGCGCCCGCTGGAGGAGGAGTCCTCCGGCACCCATCGGGTGCTGGTGGCCCAGGCGAGCAAGTTCATCGACGAGCACCTTGCCGACACCGAGCTGTGCAGCAAGACCATCGCCGAGGCGCACTTCGTCTCGGTACGGTTGTTGCAGAAGTCCTTTGAAGCCGAGGGAATGTCGGCGACGGGGTTGATCCGCACCCGACGATTGGAGCGTTGCCGCCGCGATCTGATCGACCCCGGTTGCCGGCACCTACCGATCGCGTTGATCGGACACCGGTGGGGTTTCCCCGACGCAGCGCATTTCTCCCGATCGTTCCGCAAAGCCTACGGAGCCTCCCCTCGGGAGTTCCGCAAGACCAACTCCTTTGAGGCTTAGCCGGTGGGTGGCGTGCGGCGAGCGAACGCCACCCGGTACCGGGCTACAGCACGATGGTGACGACCTTCTCCTCGGTGTTGGCCAGGATGCCCGAGTAGCCCAGTTCGCGGCCGATGCCGCTGGCCTTGTACCCGCCCCACGGCAACGCCGGATCGATGGCCGCCCACCCGTTGACCCACACCGCTCCGGCACGCACCCGGCGGGCCATGGTGTGTGCCTGTGACACGTCGCGGGTCCAGATAGTGGCGGCCAACCCGTAGGCGGTGTCGTTGGCGATGGCCAGCGCTTCGTTGACGGTATCGAACGCAATGACAGCCCCTACCGGACCGAAGATCTCTTCCTGGGCGATCGTCGACGAGTTGTCGACGTCGGCGAAGATGGTGGGACGCACGAAGAATCCGGGCCCAGGGGGTGCGAAGCCGCCGGCCACCAGTCGTGCCCCCTCGGCCTTGCCCTTCTCGACGTAGTCAAGTACCCGCTGCTGCTGCTTGGCGTTGACCAGGGCACCCATCGTGGTCGCCTCGTCGAACGGGTCCCCCAGCACCTGCGCCTCGGCCAGTGCAGAGAGCCGCTGCACCACCTCCGAGTAGAGCGAACGGTGCACCAGGATCCGCGT
This sequence comes from Mycobacterium sp., assembly GCA_040511255.1. Lineage (GTDB taxonomy): Bacteria > Actinomycetota > Actinomycetes > Mycobacteriales > Mycobacteriaceae > Mycobacterium. Next base: position 8,466 of record JBEVHL010000042.1, read on the forward strand.
CCCGGCGGCGCACACCTCGCCCTGGTTGAAAAACAACCCCATGGCGATGCCTTGGACGGCGGCGTCGAGATCGGCGTCGGCGCAGACGATTTGAGGGCTCTTGCCGCCAAGTTCGACCGTGGTGCGCTTGAACGTCTCCGCGGCGACCCGCAGGATGTGGCGGCCAATCTGCGGGGACCCGGTGAAGCTGACCTTCTGCACGTCGGGGTGCGCGACGAGGGCCTCCCCGGTGACCCCGCCCAGGCCGGGAACGATGTTGACCACTCCGGCCGGGAAGCCAGCTTCCTGCACCAACTTGCCGAGATGCAGGATCGACAGCGACGCATCCTCGGCAGGCTTGACGACCACCGTGTTTCCAGCTGCCAGCGCCGGCGCCAGTTTCCAGCCCGCGATCATCAGGGGGGTGTTCCAGGGGATAATGGCGGCCACGACACCGATCGGCTCGCGGACAGTGTAGGAGTGGGTCTTGGCCATCCCCATGTAGCCCGCAGTGGGAATAGAGGCGCCCTCGATCTTGTCGGCCCAGCCGGCGAAGTACCGGAACGTGGCCACCGCGTTGGGGACATCGAGCATCCCGGGCTGGCCGACCGGCTTGCCGATGTCGAGGGCCTCCAGCCTGGCCATGACCTCGGCGTCGCGCTCGATCAGGTCAGCGAGACGGTTCAGCAGCCGGGCGCGGACGATCCCGGGGGTGTCGCCCCACTCGCCGTCGAGAGCGCGCCGGGCGGCGCGCACTGCCCGGTCCACGTCGTGAGCGGTGCCGTGGGAGATCTTGGCCAGCAGCTCACCGGTGGCGGGGTTGAGGTCGTCGAAGGTCTGTTGGGCCTCGGCCCAGGTGCCGTCGATGAACATGTCGGTGGTCAGTTCTGTGCTGATGTCAGCATTGATCGTCATGGTGTGTCCTCCTGAAGGCTTGGCTCACCCCACGGTGGCAAGAACACCTCGCCGCGAATTGCCTTTCGCTGCACGGCAGTTGACGAACAGCGCCGACCCGGCGAGACCACGCGCCGTCGGCTGCAGGATGACTCCATGACCGACGCCGCCTCGTCGCACGTCGAGGTGCCACGTCCGCGGGGTCGCCCCGGTTACAGTCGCGACGACGTCCATCAGTGACCTCACCGAAGATCTGGGCGTGAGCAAGTCGACTGTCTTCCACCACTTCGACGGCAAGGAGTCGATCCTGGCCGCCGCGCTGGACGAAGCTCTCGAGGCACTCGCCCAGATAGTGACCGACGCGCGTGACCCTGGTGAGAACCTCGATGCCTACCAGCGGCTCCGTGGCGCTATCGACGCAGACACACTGACCCACGTCATCCCCACGGCCTCTTCGACGGATTGCACCGCTCCCCTCGGTGACCCTGGGTCGACCGACAGATGACCCCAACATCTCCACGATCAAGGGCGGTCGCATCGCCAACACACGGGAACCTGTGCTGCTGTCGCGCCACGGACCCAATGTTCGGTCAGTCAAGATGCGTGCGGCATCGTCCAACTACCGGCCACCGCGATGGGACACCGTGGACGACAGCGACCAGAAAGAAAGCGGTGGTCAGATGTTGGATTTGAGCCCATGCCCGGGAGATCTCGAAGGCGTCGAAACGACCTCGGGCGACCAATTACGCGAGATGCAACTCGAACGGCTGCGGTGGTCGCTGCACCACGCCTACGACAGCGTTGCCTTCTACCGGCAGTCCTTCGATGCCGCCGGGGTGCACCCAGACGACGTCACGTCCCTCGACGATCTGGCCAAGCTGCCGTTCACCACCAAGATCGACCTGCGCGCCAACTACCCCTTCGGCATGTTCGCCGTTCCTCGCGAACAGGTGTCGCGGATTCACGCCTCGTCGGGAACCACGGGTCGTCCCACCGTGGTGGGCTACACCCACGAGGATCTCGACATGTGGGCCACCGTGGTGGCCCGCAGCGTCCGCGCCGCCGGCGGCCGCCGCGGGCACGTCCTGCACAATGCCTACGGTTACGGCCTGTTCACCGGCGGTCTGGGCGCCCACGCGGGCGCCGAGAAGTTGGGGTGCACCGTGGTCCCGGTCTCCGGTGGCATGACCGAGCGCCAAGTGCAGCTGATCCGGGACTTCGAGCCCGACATCATCACGGCCACCCCGTCCTACATGCTCTCCATCGCCGACGAAATGGAACGCCAAGGCGTCGATCCCCGGTCGACCTCGCTGAAGGTCGGCATTTTCGGTGCCGAACCGTGGACCAACGACATGCGCCGTGAGATGGAGGAGCGCCTGGACATGCATGCCGTCGACATCTACGGACTCTCAGAGGTGATCGGTCCTGGGGTGGCCAGCGAGTGCGTGGAGACCAAGGACGGGTTGACCGTCTGGGAGGACCACTTCTATCCCGAGGTGGTCGATCCGGTGACATTGCGGCCGGTACCTGACGGGCAGCGTGGCGAACTTGTGCTAACCACCCTGACCAAACAGGCAATGCCGATTATCCGTTACCGCACTAGGGATTTGACCCGGTTGCTGCCGCCGACGGCACGCGCCATGCGGCGCATCGAGAAGATCGCCGGTCGCACAGATGACATGATCATCTTGCGGGGGGTCAACCTGTTCCCTACTCAGGTCGAGGAACTGATCCTCGCAGTTCCGGAATTGGCGCCCCACTTTCAGTGCGTGCTGTCCCGGACCGGCAATCTCGACAAATTGACCGTGCGGGTCGAGCAACGCCCTGGCGCGGGTACGGCCGCCGATGAGGCCGGGGCCCGGCTGGCAGGGCTGATCAAGAACTCCATCGGCGTGACCGTGGCGGTGGACGTGCTGGCACCGAATTCGGTGGAGCGCTCGGCGGGCAAGATGCGCCGCGTGGTCGACGACCGCCCGGCGCGGTGAAGTCGGCTAGCGAGCCCGAATGCCGTCTATCAGCAGTACAGAACGTTCGGTCAGTAAAAAAACCCTCGTCGCACCGGAGGTGCCCATGACATCGACTGCCGCAGAACCCGAGTTCATCACCCAGTTCGAGGCTGCGATCGCCGCCAAGGACCGCGTCGAACCCCGCGACTGGATGCCCGAGGCCTACCGCAAGACGCTCATCCGCCAGGTCGCCCAACACGCACATTCGGAGATTATCGGCATGCAGCCCGAAGGCAACTGGATCGGCCGAGCCCCGTCCTTGCGGCGCAAGGCGATCCTGCTGGCCAAGGTCCAAGACGAGGCCGGCCACGGTCTCTACCTGTACTCAGCCGCCGAAACCCTGGGGGCCTCGCGTCAGCACCTGACCGACCAGTTGATCGCCGGAGCACAGAAGTACTCCTCGATCTTCAACTACCCCACGCTGTCCTACGCCGACGTCGGAGTCATCGGCTGGCTGGTCGACGGTGCGGCGATCTGCAACCAGGTGCCGTTGTGCCGCACGTCCTTTGGGCCCTATGGGCGTGCGATGATCCGCATCTGCAAGGAAGAGTCGTTCCACCAGCGCCAAGGCTTCGAGCTGCTGATGACGATGATGCGTGGCACCGACGAACAACGCGCCATGGTGCAGGAATCGGTGAACCGCTTCTGGTGGCCGGCGCTGATGATGTTCGGTCCCCCCGACGAGGACTCCACCAACACCGAGCAGTCGATGGCCTGGGGCATCAAAACCCACACCAACGACGAACTGCGCCAACGCTTCGTCGACATGTCGATTCCGCAAGCCAGGGCCCTCGGCGTCACCTTCCCCGATCCGGATCTGCGGTGGAACGAGGAACGCCAGTCCCACGACTTCGGCGAGATCGACTGGGCCGAGTTCTGGGCCGTGGTCAAGGGCGACGGGCCGTGCAACGCCCAACGGTTGGCCCATCGCCGCAAGGCCCGCGACGACGGCAACTGGGTGCGCGACGCGGCGCGCGCGTTCGCCGCCAAGCAGCAGGAGGCAACGGCATGACCGAGACCAATCCCACCACCGACTGGCCGCTCTACGAGGTGTTCGTCCGGGCCAAGCGGGGCCTCAACCACGTCCACGTGGGCTCGTTGCACGCCCACGACGACCAAATGGCGCTGCTGCACGCCCGCGACGTCTACACCCGCCGCAACGAGGGCGTGAGCATTTGGGTGCTGCCCTCGGACCGGATCGTGGCCTCCAGCCCAGATGAGAAGGACGCGTTGTTCGCCCCCAGCGGAGACAAGGTCTACCGCCATCCCACCTTCTACGCCATCCCCGATGACGTCCCCCACATGTGAGCAGCGAGAACCCCATGCCCGACGTGCACACCCACGAACCCGACGACCACGACAACGCCTATTCGGGACTGTTGGTCAACGACGCCCACTGGGCGTTCGGCACTGACTTCGAAGACCCGCTGGCCGGGGTGGACACCATCGTGCCCGCCACGGTGGACCCCCACGTCCTGGCCCAGTACTGCGTGATGCTCGGCGACGACGCACTTATTGCCTCCCAACGGATCTCGCAGTGGTGCAGCAACGCCCCGGACCTAGAGGAGGACATCGCCCTGGCCAACATCGCACTCGACCTGCTCGGGCAGGCGCGTCTGCTGCTGGCCCGGGCCGCCGCCGCGGACCCCTCCGTGGTTCCCGTCCTACCCGCCGACTCGCCGGTCGCCGACGAGGACCGGTTGGCGTTCTTCCGCGACGACAAGCAATTCCGCAACGTACGGCTGGTGGAAGTGCCCAACGGCGACTTCGCCGAGACCATCGCCCGCATCCTCATGCTCTCGACCTGGCGGCTGGCGATCATGGAACGGCTCCGCACCAACACCGACGCGGTGCTGGCCGCCATTGCAGCCAAGGGCGCCAAGGAACTTGCCTACCACCGCCACTTTGCCGGCCGATGGTTCGTCACCCTGGCCCACGGGACCGACGAGTCCCGCCGCCGGCTCACCGAGGCGCTGGCCGGACTCTGGCCGCTGTGGACCGAACTGACCGAAACCCACCCCGTCGAAGTCGCCGCGGCCGCCGCCGGGGTGGGAGTCGACCCCGCCACCGTCGCCGACGACGTGGACGTGGTGTTGGAACAGGTGTTGGCCGCCGCCGGGATGGACCGCCCTCAGGCCCGGCCGCTGGCCGGGGTGCAGACCCGCAAGGGACGCGACGGCCTACACACCGAGGCACTGAGCCCGTTGCTGGCCGAGATGCAGGTCGTCGCCCGCGCCCACCCCCGCGGGACGTGGTGATGAGGAAGACGGCCGCCGCGTCGACCGCGACGCTCGAGCGCGCCCGGGCGGTGGCCGCGTCGGTCGTCGACCCCGAGCTGCCGATGCTCACGCTGGCCGATCTGGGCGTCCTGCGGGAGGTGGACATCACCGACGGCGCCGTCACCGTGTCCATCACCCCCACCTACTCCGGCTGCCCGGCGATGGCCACGATGCGCGACGACCTCGTCGCAACGTTGCGCGACAACGGCTTTGACCGGGTGCAGGTCCGCATCGCCTTGCACCCGGCGTGGACCACCGACTGGATCACCCCCGAGGGCAAGGCAGCGCTGGCCGCCGCCGGGATCTCCCCACCAGGTGCCGCCCCGCGCTACGACGGGCCGATCGCCTTGGCGTTGACCCCGACCCGCCGGTCGGTGCGCTGCCCGCGCTGCGCGTCACCCCAGGTGGAACTCACCTCCGAATTCGGGTCCACCGCCTGCAAGGCGATGTACCGGTGCAGCATGTGCCTGGAACCGTTCGACCACGTCAAGGAGATCTGAGGTGACCGAGACCCTCACCGCCGCAACCGGTAACCGTCAAGCGTTCCATTCACTCCCGGTGGCCGCGGTGCAGCGACTCACCGACGACGCCGTCGCCGTCACGCTGGACGTGCCACCAGATCTTAGGGAGCTGTACGCGTTTCGCGCCGGACAGTCGCTGACCGTGCGGCGCACCGTCGACGGGGTCGAGCACCGGCGCAGCTACTCGATCTGCTCGCCGGCAGGCACCCTGCCCCGCATCGGTGTCCGCGAGATACCTGACGGGTTGTTCTCCTCCTGGCTGGTGCGCCAGGTCGACGTCGGTGACCGCGTCGAGGTGGCGCCGCCCACCGGCAGCTTCCGCGCCGACCCCGACGAGGCGGGCCGTCATCTGTGCATCGCCGCCGGCTCCGGCATCACCCCGATGCTCTCCATCGCCGCCACCGTGCTGGCCAACCCGGCCTCGCACGTGACCATGGTCTACGGCAACCGGACCACCACCTCGGTGATGTTCGCCGAGGAGCTGGCCGACATCAAGGATGCACACCCCCACCGGTTCAACATGATTCACGTGCTGTCCCGCGAACCTCGCGACGTCGAATTGTTCTCCGGGCGCCTCGACGCCAACCGGCTGCGCGCGCTGTTCACCCACGCCGTGCCCGTCACCGGGGTGGACCACGTGTGGCTCTGCGGGCCGCTGGGCATGCTCGAGGCCGCCCGCGAGGTGCTCGCCGAATTCGGCGTGCCCGCCCAAAACGTGCACTTCGAACTGTTCTACGTCGACGCGCCGCCCCCGCAGCTCGTCCACGCCGATCGGGCACTCGACGGGGTCACCAGCGAGGTCACCGTCGTGCTCGACGGTCGCGCCAGCACCACCGCCATGGCCCGCGACAAGACTCTGCTCGACTCGGCGCAAGAAATCCGCACCGATCTGCCGTTCGCCTGCAAAGGCGGGGTCTGCGGCACGTGCCGCGCCAAGGTGTGCAGCGGCGAGGTCGACATGGTCCGCAATTACGCCCTCGAACCCGACGAGGTGGCCGCCGACTTCATCCTGGCCTGCCAAACCTTCCCTGCCAGCGCAGCGGTCACCGTCGACTTCGACGCATGAGCACACCTCCTGCTCAAGGAATCACCATGGCTCATTCTCGACAGTGTCCGCACGCCCATCAGCCGCTACGGAGGGGCGCTGGGCGCCACCCCCCCGACGACCTGGCAGCCCTCGTGGTGCGAACCGTCATCGACCGCAGCGGCATCGAGCCTGACGGCGTCGACGAAGTGGTGTTCGGCGCGGCCAACCAAGCCTGCGAGGAGCACCGCAAAGTCGCGGATTGCGGTGCTGCTCGCCCGGCTACCAGTCACCGTGCTGAGACTCCTCGATTGGCTGGAGTTTCACCAACCCCGCCTTCGACGCCGACACCACCCTGACGATGCCCCAAACCACCGAACACACTGCCCGGCAGTGGAACTGATGCGCCAGGAACTCGACGCGTTCGGGCGGCGTTCCTGCCAGCGCCGTCGAAACCCCGAAGAACGGGCGATTCGCCAACGAGATCGTCGCCGTCGGAGACGCCACCGAGCTGGCCCGCCGCAGCGCCAGGTCATGTGGTCCGTCGACAGCGCCAGCACCATCGATGAGAGTTCAACGGCGGCAACCGCGGAAGGTCCGCACCGCTACCAAGGGGATGAACACCGATCGCACGCGGCGGCCTCCTCACCGGTCATATCGTCCGAATGGCAATGTTTCCAGGCTTGAGATAGCGCGGACTAGTACTTCAACTGACCACGGTCAACGGCGATCTGGCTGCCCGATAGCGTGGCGGATCCCTGCCCAGCCAGCCAGGCGACGACGTCGGAGACTTCCTCGGGTGCCATGAAAGCGAGCCGCATCGGTTCAGTGACGCTCTTGGGCTGCAGGGGCATCGGCGACAAGCTATGCAAGTAACTGGGGTATCGAGCCAAAAGATCTGACATGCCTTCGAATCCGGTCATCGGGGTCTCGACCGCGTACGGATGGATCGAGTTGACGCGGATCCCGTATTCGCCGACCTCCAGAGCAAGTGCATTCGTCAACCCCACCAGCCCATGCTTGGAGGCGGAGTAGTGACCGTTGCCCGCAGTGGCTTTGAGGCCGGCCGCCGAACTCACGATGATGATTGACCCACCGTTTCCTGCGTTCACCATCGCCGGTACCACAGCGCGGATTGTCCGCCACGTGCCGCTGAGGTTCACATCGATAACAGTGTCCCATTGCTCTTCGGACATTTCCCACAGTCGATTCCAGCTCAAGACGCCAGCATTGGCGACCAGGATGTCGAGGCGGCCGAACTGCGCGACACCGTCGGTCACCACCTGATGCAATGCCGCCAGGTCGCGAATGTCGACCTCGCGGGTCAACACGTCGCGGCCCGTTGCCTTGACCTCCCGCGCCGTCTCGGCCAGATCATCCGGACTGGCTGCCGGATAACTGATTGTCTCCGACACCGGCCCGCACAGGTCGATCGCAATGACGTCAGCCCCCTCAGTCGCCAGCCGGATCGCATGTGCGCGGCCCTGCGCGCGCGCCGCTCCGGTCACCAACGCCACCTGACCCTGCAAACTGCTCCCGTTACCTATCATCACCAAGCCCTTTCATCAACGGAAAACTGCGTATGTCACCAGCACCGACACGCTCCCCTGGCACCGGTGATCCGTATAGGTCATCGACGGTTGCCTAGCAGGAACACCATTCTCTGCTTCCCGCAATGGCTCACCATCACCGCCCACAAGCTGGGTTCGACGGTCCACGGATCTCGTCTTCATCCTGCGCTAGTTGTGGAGTGTTGCCGTTCAACGGCTTTCGTCCGGCTTGGCGGCTCTGTGGGCAGATCCTCAATAGACACGAACTCCAGCGGTCCGCCATAGGTGATCCCAGCGTTGTTGACCAGCCCAACCAATGGTTGGTCACCGACCTCCGCCCGCGCAGCGGTGATTTGTTCCGGGACAGTGACGTCAAGACGTAGCGGCGTCAGGTCACGCTCACGCAGCCGCTCGGCGTCTTCGTCGCGGCGCACCCCAGCCAGTACTGAGAAGCCACTGTTGCGAACATGCAAGGCCGTGGCTTCCCCAATCCCGGTGGATGCGCCGGTGACGATCTCTCGTCCGCACCTGTTCGCCATCATGGCTAACAAGACGCGTTGGGCGGCCCGAACATTGCAGGGCGCCGGCAAGTGTGACAACCAGCACACCATGGCGAGATCGCGGGTAGTGAGTCGATCAGGTCACACATCTGACAGCGCACACACATGTTCCGCTGCTGCAGTAATCGTCAGTACGCAGAGTCCTTGGACCGGCTTCGACTAGGTCAGTCGCGGGTGGCCACCGGCTCACTCGGTCCTCAAGCCTCAGTCTTCGTAGAACCACAGACAGTGAACGGCTCAAAGAACACCCAATCCCGAAGAGTCTTGACGCTCCTCGGGATCGGGTAGGTCGTTTCCAGATCTGCTGTCGTTAACTGCATCCCGCGATGGCCAGGCGGGGTGGCGAACCGCAGGTTCGGCCGTTGTGCCAGCGGGCAGCAGCGTTCCACGTGCTGTCGTAAAACGTTGCCCCGCATGCGTGATTGCCGCATCGCTTCAACCGTTCCCAGGTTCCATCGTGTTGGCTCAGAAGAACCTCGCCCAGGATTGCGCTCCAGTACCAGCGCCACCCGTCACCGGACGGGATCCACAGGCACCTGCCGGTGACATCGAGCGAGAACTCGACGGCACCTCCGTCCAACGAGCTCGCGACGAATTTGCTACCAATCGATCGGGATAAGACATCGCGTAACTCTCTGAGCTTCAGCGCATCGAACTCCGTCAATGCAGGCGGCGTTAATTCCATACCTCGCAAAGACGACCACAGACGAGCAACGCGCGTACCCCACGCGTCGGCGGTGCGGACGCTGCCAAGCAGATCGGGGCCAGTCACCCGGCTTCCTCCAGTTGCCAAGAACTCGTGCACCAATGCCAACCCGCCGGGAGCAGGGCGGACCGCGTACCGTCCGATGGCGAGCCACCCCTCCCTGTCTTCGTTACCTGGTGTGGCAGCACACGTCCGCAGAGCACTGGTGTTCATTTCAATATCCTTTATCTCGTTTGGCTTCTGTTGTCCGGGCGGCTGATAACCTGTCAGCAGCAGGCAGTCGGTGAAGGCAAATCCGGCCCAGAGGTACGCCTTGCCCGCACCGTTGATCCTGGTCCGCCGGGAACGTGTTTGTGTGAAGACCACGTGAAGAACTGCAGGAGATTGCGGGCAGGCCTCATCGGGTCATGCTGCGCATGGGCAGAACGTTCCTGGTGCCGACCAGTGACTTGCTACTCCGCCGATGACCGCCGGGTGCGACCACCAAACATCAATCGCAGTAAGGGGTTTCGTGACGTTGGCGTCTCGGGTCGGATGGCACCATGGGCTATCGCCGCGATCGGTATGTCCTGCCGAGGAGCTCAGGGCCAACATTTTGACCGCGTTTCAGCATTCCATAACCGAGGCCGCCAGTCTGCCGACCCCAAGGCCGATCACGATCCATCACGACACCAGCCGGCCGTAAGGCGTTGCCCACTCATCAGATCGTGGGCGCGTAATCAGCACCAATCGCTGCACGCGTCAAGGAGACCAGGAGTAGAGGCGGTCGATGGCTGTACGCGAAACCGGGTCCTCGTCGTAAGCGGGGGCAAAGTGTGCAGCCATAGCGAGGACTCAGCTGAAATACGCTGCGGCATAGGTGCGGACGCCAGTGCGATTCTGTGAGCCTGCTGTCTGAAGCAGACACCGGCGAACGCATACCTCTATGGAATCTTCAGAGAACCTTCAACCATTACCGGCCTGCGGCGGCAACCATCAAGTTATGGCGTTGAACATGTCGGCCACAGGGCTAGAGGTCCGCTATCCCCCACGGCTCAGCAGTACATCGAACCACGCCGGGGCCGACCTCGGGTGGCGTCGACGGGGCGCTGGCCGCTTGTTCCCACTTCGCTCGACGACGCGTGCCGTGACCATGACCAATATCCGAAGCCACGACGGGATGACCATATGACCGACAACATCGACACATCTGAAATCCGCTGCACAGAACCCGAACCGACGCACTTGAGCGGATCTTTCGAACGCGACGTGGTGCCGCTGCGGCCGGAGTTGTGCCGGCACGCCCTGAGCTTCACCACCAACCCCGCTGACGCCGAGGACCTGGTCCAAGACACCATGCTCAAGGCCTTTAAAGGCTACGACAAGCTCCGGCCGGACACTTTTCTAAAAGCATGGTTGCTTGCCATCATGAAGAACACGTGGATCGACAGATACCGAGCCTCCACCGCTCGGCCAACGGAGACGTTACTCGGTGACGTCGGCGAAGCAGAAGTAATAGGACCCCTGCAGAGCGGCTCTGCCGAGGCTGAGGCGCTCCGCCACGAAATCGATCCGCAGGTTGTTGCAGCGTTCCGCGAACTGTCAGAAGCCATGCAGGTAACGATGTTTCACATCGTGGTCGAGGACATGCTGTGCCGCGACGTCGCCGAACTGTTGGGGTTGACGACAAATACCGTACTCACGAGAATGCACCGATCCAAGCGTGCATTGCGCCGCGTACTCGAACAAGGTTCAGCGCTGCGCGCAGCCCACTCCGTCCATTGCTCAGAACATGCAGCGTAAAGCAATGTGGGGGAATCAATCACAGTGTTCACCAGACCAACTAGCGGGGCGGCTCGACCTGTTCGCCGCATGCAACGGCTTCAACAGGGATGTCATTGCGACAGATCCCCAACAAACTTACCGAAAGCTGTTGGCCACCTTCGTTTCCGCCTTGGCGCTCTTGGTGGAAGCAACAACACCCGTGCCGACCACACCCCGAAACCAGCAACAGGCCAGCCAGCTAGCTCAATCGTCCATCGACGGTCACAGGACTGTCGGAAGCTCCATCAGCCAGGTACCAGGCGACCGGATCATCTCTCGGTCTCCTCACGGAAGATTCGAGCGAGGCAGTCGATGAAATCCGGCGCCGAGGGTCATCTGAATGTGCCGGTTCCTGAACGATTGGGGGAAGTGATCCGTCTCGGGCTGTACCGGCTGGTGCAGATGCCCGGCGGCCACGAGCTGATGTACGCCAACCCGGCCGGGATGGCGTAGAAGATCGTCGAGGCCGGTCGGGACCGACCCGCCATGAAGCGCCGCTACTCTACGGCGGCGAGACCCGCCAGGGCGCAGGCTTCGTCATCGGCCGCGCTGGCGCCGCTGACTCCGACCGCCCCGACGACGACCCCGTCGACGACGATGGGTACGCCGCCGGCGAAGATGACGAACCTGCCGCCACCGTTGGCATGAATTCCGAAGAGCTCACCGCCGGGTGCGGCCAGCTCGGCGAGCTCCGAGGTCGCGGTGCGGTTGGCCACCGCGGTGTACGCCTTGTCGACAGCCAGCACCGGTCCGGCGATCTCGGCGCCGTCCATTCTGCCGAACGCGACCAGATGGCCGCCTGCGTCGACCACCGCCGCGGACACCAGCACCGAGCGCCGCGCGGCCTCGGCATGGGCGGCGGCGACGATGCGCAGCCCAGTGGGCAGATCGACGGATACCGAGCTCAGCACGACGTCAACATACGTCACCCGGTGCTCACTCGCCGACGTCGATCAGCACCTTGCCGGTGACCCCGTTCTCCACCGCATCGTGCGCCGCCGCGGTATCCGCCAGGGCGTACCGGTGCAACGGCAAGCCGGCCGCGTCGCCCACGGCGAGCGCACCCGCGGCGGCGGCCGCCGTCACGTCCTCGCAGGCGTTGCGCAGCGCTTCCTCGCCGACCGTGTAGAGCAGGATGAACTGGTAGCGGGCGTTGGTCACCAGACTGGGAAAGATATCGAGGGCGATGGTGTCGCCGCCGTTGTTGGCATAGATCGCGATCGTGGCGCGCGGCGAGATCACCGCGGTGTTCAATACCGCGTTCTGCGCCGGAGACACTTCCACCACGATGTCCACCCCTTGCGGCGCAACAGCTTTGATGGCTGCGGCGGCATCCTCGGCTTTGTAGTTCACGACGTGGTGCGCCCCGGCCGCCGTCGCCAATGCGCCCTTCTCCGGACCACTGACCGTGGTCAGCACGGTCGCCCCCGCCCAGCGCGCGAGCTGAATGGCGGCGTGTCCGACGGCTCCGGCCCCACCGGCCACCAGCACCGTCGCCCCGTCGAGTGCGCCGGGATGCAGCCGCGAAGGCCAATCCTCAGACACCGTCAGCGCGCGATAGGCCGTTATCGCGGGCACCCCGAGACTTGCACCCACATCGAAGCTGGCGCCGTCGGGTAGCGGCACGACGTGCTCCGCGGGCAGTGCGACGTACTCCTGCGCGGTCCCGGTCGGCCGTTCGTGCTGTGCCAGGAACACCCACACGCGGTCGCCGACGGACAGGCCGTCCACCTCGGGGCCTACGGCATCCACCACGCCCGCCCCATCCTGGTTGGGCACGATCTCCGGAAACCCCAGCTCCCGGTTGCGACCGGGGGCGCCACTGCGGGCCTTCCAGTCCGTCGGGTTCACCCCGGAGGTCACGATGCGCACCCGCACTTCGCCCGGCTGCGGCTCGGGCAGCTCCCGATCGTGCAGTTCTAAAACGGAGCTGTCGCCTGTGCGGGAGTAAGTGATTGCCTTCATCGAGCACGTAACGCGGTCCGGTCGTCCTTCTGTTCCCCAGAGCTGCTCCCCCGACGCCTGCGACCTCAGGCGCGACGGAGGGTGACGATGGTGACGTCGTCATCGGTGTCGCCGGAGGCCATGGCCGTCGAGATCCAGGACGCCGACACATCGCCGGCTCGGCCCAGGGTGGCGGCCAGCCGCTCCAGGCCGTCGTCGATGGTCGCACTGCGCCGCTCCACCAGACCGTCGGAATAGAGGACCAGACCGTGTCCTGGCTCGATGGTGAAGGTACTCGGTCGATAGGTGATGCCCTCGATGCCGACGATCGGTGGGGAGAGCCGGATCGGCGCGGGGACCGCGGTCGGTGCCGAGTTCGTCAGGTAGGGCATCAAGTGCCCGGCAGACGCCGCCTCGACGTATCCCGAGCCGAGGTCGACGCGGGCAACGATCACCGTCGCGAACGTGCGGGGCATCAGGTGCAGGCAGAAGTCGTTGAGCTGGTGCAGCGCCTCGGCCGGCGTGGCACCGGCGAACAGCTGCGCCCGCAGGGTGTTTCGCAGCTGGGCCATGATCCCGGCGGCGGTCATACCGTGCCCGGCAACGTCACCGAGCAGCACAATCAATCGCCCGTCGCGCAGTGTGAACGCGTCGTACCAGTCGCCGCCGACCCGACCACCCGCGGCAGGCTCGTAGTGTGCGGTCAGCTGCCAGCCGTCCAGCGCCGGGATCGACCCAGGCAGCAGGCTGCGCTGCAACGTCTCGGCCATCCGCAGTGAACTGCGGGCCCGGCGGTAGAGCGACTCGACCAGGTGGCGCCGCAGCGCTTCGGCCGACTCGACCTCGATGGGCGTCCAGTGTTGGCTGCGCTGGTGGACGATCTCGCGCCACCGCTCGAACGACTTGCGCGGACTGAGCCGGACCTGATCGCCCTCGCTGACCGCGATCGCCTTGTTGTGCGGGTCGCCACCCCAGTCGACTTCGTGCAGTACCTCGGGTCGAAACCACACGGCGTACTGATCGTCGGGCAGGTTGAGCACCAGCGACCCGGCCGCCACCTGCGGATCGAGATCCAGCTCGGGCAGGTCACGCGAGAGGCACTCGCTGCTGGCGATTTCTTCGCCGGCGTGGCGGGCCCAGGCGATGACAGCGGCCACCGCCTCCGGCGGGGGCACCGACCCGCGGGTCCGTCGCTCACCGGAGACGTTGACGACGACGCCGCCGGCAGGCACGAGGTCAAGTAGATCGGGCGCCCCGAGCAGCGCTGCGGCGAGCGGTTCGCCGTCGTCCAGCGTCGCGGAGGTGAGCTTGCCCAGAACGGCTTGCGTGGCCAGCCGCTTGTGCAGTTGGTCGTCCTCGAACTGATCGACGAGCCGCAGCGACAGGGTCGACCCGAGGAATTCGGCCGCCGTCCTGGAGCCGTACGGCGGTAGGTGCGGGCCCGCATAGTGGTGGCAGGCGATGAGCCCCCACAGCCGGCCGTGGCGCAGCAGCGAAATCGACATCGACGCGTGCACGCCCATGTTCTGCAGGTACTCGATATGGATCGGCGAGACGCTGCGCAGGGTGGCGTGCGTGAGGTCCAGCGGCGTACCGCGTGCCGGGTCGATGGTCGGCACCAGCGGGGCAGGCGTGTAATCCACATCGGAGATCAGCCGCAGCCAGCTCTTCTCGTACAGGGCCCGGGCCTGCGCGGGGATGTCCGAGGCCGGGTAGTGCAGCCCGAGGAAGGAATTCAGATCCTCGCGCTTGGCCTCGGCGACCACCTCGCCGTTGTAATCCTCGTCGTAGCGGTACACCATCACCCGGTCGAAGCCGGTCAGGTCGCGGACTGCTCGTGCAGTGGTGTCGTACAGATCGCCCAGCGAGCTGACCCGGTTCAGCTCTTCGACCGAGGCTCGCACCGCCTGGTAGGTGTTGGGGAAGGAGAACGGCCGTTCGCCGTAGGCGATCTCCAGCTCGACCAACAGCACACCGCCCGGCGCGCGGTGCAGGATGGCGTCGAACGCCCGCGGCTCGCCCGCGACGTCGAGCACACACTCCAGCGGGTTGCGCTGGCGTAGATCGCCGAACGTCGACGCGACCTGCTGAATTCGGGCTGCCTGCTCGACGCCGACCAGTGCCGACAGGTGTTGCCCCAGCACCTCGTCGACATCGCGTCCGAGCAGCTCGGCGACGTTGGCGCTGACCTGGCGCACCTCGAACTCGGGCTCACGAATCACCGCGAGCACGCCGCGCGGCTGCACACTGCCGGGAATGTGAATGGGTTCGCGGGCGCAGTTGTCCAGGTCGATCGGCGTGCCGACGGGCACTGACAGGTAGTCGGCAGACTGACCCTCTGGTTCCGATGGGGGAATGACGGGCCCCTGGCCGCTGGTCACGCGATCAACTGGGTCGGTTCGGTCACGGGCGACAGCCAAGCCGAACAGAACAAAGGCGGACTCCTTTTCGCTCGACAGCTAGCGGAAGTATGCCCTGTGCAACCGGTACAGAACCCGATCAGCACTGATCTTTTAGATTTGCGGGCGACGAGGTCACGGCCGGAATTGGTGCTCAGGCCGCGCTGGCACTACTTTCCCAGGGGTGATGTCCTCAGCTGTTGGCGCAGTCGCTCGGTGGATCTCCCCCTTCCTTGCGGTCGCGACCGTCGTGGGCATCGTCGGTGCTCCCGCCCTGGTGCACCCCACGACCGCCCCGGCAATCCGCCTGGCAGACGAGTCGAACCCGCTGGCGGGACTGCCTTTCTACGTCAACCCAGCCTCCAAGGCCAGGGCGGCGGCGAACGGTGTCAATCCGCCGAATCCCGAGTTGGAGTACATCGCCAACACGCCAACGGCCTACTGGATGGACCAGCTGTCCACTCCTTCCGTGGACGCGAAATACATCGCCACCGCCCAGGCCGCAGGCACCATGCCGGTGCTGGCGCTCTACGGAATCCCGCATCGCGACTGTGGCAGCTTCGCCGCCGGTGGGTTCGGGTCGGGCAGTGCCTACCGGGGCTGGATCGACGGGGTCGCGGGCGCCATCGGCGGCGGCCCGGCAGCGGTCATCCTCGAACCCGACGCGCTCGCCATGGCCGACTGCCTGTCGGGTGACCAGCGCCAGGAACGCTTCGACCTGATGCACTACGCCGTAGACACGCTGACCCGCAATCCCGGCACCGCGGTGTACGTCGACGCTGGGCATTCGCGCTGGGTGGCTGCCGACGAGATGGCCAACCGCCTCAACCAGGTCGGGGTGGCCCAGGCCCGTGGATTCAGCGTCAACACCGCGAACTTCTTCACCACCGGTGAAGAAATCGGCTACGCCGATGCCATTGCGGCGCAGACCGGTGGCAAGCACTACGTCATCGACACCTCACGCAACGGCGCCGGACCGGTGGAGGGTGACCCGATGTACTGGTGCAACCCCAGCGGACGGGCACTGGGCGTTCCGCCCACCACCGACACCGGGAACGGAAACATCGACGCCTTTCTGTGGGTCAAACGTCCCGGTGAATCCGACGGATCCTGCGGCCGCGGCGAGCCAGGGGCGGGCCGCTTCGTCAACCAGTACGCAATCGATCTGGCCCGCAACGCAGGTCAGTAGGAAGTCAGCTGGTCGGCTCAGCTCAGACTTTCGATCACCGAGTCGATCTCGCGGTTGAGCAACATCGCGGGATCGATGTGCAGATGGGTGTACTGGCCGACGATTTCGAGACTGACCACTCCGTGAATCCGCGTCCAGACCACGGTCGCCATCAGTAGGACATCGGTCGACGCCTCCGGTCGACGCGATTCGGCGAGCAGTTCGGCGGCGATGGCGGCGAAGACATGCAGCGCCCGGTTGGCCGCATCCAGAGTGTCCATCGGCGCCTCGTAGCCGGGCACCGGCGTGCCGAACAGCAACAGGTAGCGGTGGGGTTCGGCCAGCGCCCATGCGCGCACTGCGGTCGCCACCGCATGTAGGCGGTCGGCCGGCGGCAGCGCCGCGGCGCGCTCGGCGACGAGTTCGGTGGTGTGCGCCAGGTCGGCATACCCGTCGCGGATCAGCGCGGTCAACAGGGCGTCGCGGTTGGCGAAGTACCGGTACAGCGCCGGGCCGGTCATGCCCATCTGCTTGGCGATCGCCGTGATCGAGATCCCCGACGCGCCTGATGCGGCGAGCTGGCGCATCGCGATCGCCTTGATCTCGGCTACTGCTTCCTGACGAAGGCGGTCTCGACGGCTGGTCAGCGGCTGTGACATCGATCCTTCTCACTTGGTGGTGACGACACCGTACTGTAGTAATGAGGTCTAACGTTGTTATATGGAATCACGGAGAACGGCGATGGATTCAACAGTGGTGTTCGGTGCCGGCAGCGGACTGGGCGCTGAGATTGCCAGGCAGTACGTCGAGCAGGGCCGTCAGGTGCGCGGAGTGACCCGCACCGGCAACGGCATCCCGGTGGGGGTGGACAACCACCGGGCCGACCTGCTGGACCGCGAGGCTGCGATCGCGGCGTGCCAGGGCGCGTCGGTGATTCACCTGGCCGCCAACGTCGCCTACCCCGACTGGCTCTCGACGTTTCCCGCCATGGTCGACAACGGCATCGCGGCCGCGGAGGCGACGGGCGCGAAGCTGGTGTTCACCGACAACCTCTACGCCTACGGCCCCGTGGCCGGTCCGTTCGACGAGCAGACTCCTGAGCGGCCCCGGGGGCCGAAAGAGAAACTGCGCGCCCGACTGGGGCACACCCTGCTCACTGCACATGCCCAGGGCCGGGCCAGGGTGGCCATCGGTCGGGTCAGTGACTATTACGGTCCCGACGCCCGGATGTCACTGCCCGACGAACTCGTCCTCGAGCCGCTGGCTCGCGGCCGCAACCCGATGTGGTTCGCGCCGCTGGACATGCCGCATACGTTCGCCTACTCCATCGATACCGCCAGGGCGTTGATCGTGCTGGGCGACGACGAACGCGCCGACGGCCGGGTCTTTCACACCCCCGCCGCCGAGACGTTGCCGGTGGCGGACTTCATCACGCTGGCCGGCGGGGTCGCCGGACGGGTGCGCCGGCCAATTCGATTACCCGCCAGTGCCATTGGCCTCATGGCACTGTTCGACCGACGGCTGCGCGGCTACCGGGAGCTCGACCACCAACGGACGCAGCCGTGGATCGTCGACCACTCGGCGTTCGATCGCACCTTCGGGTCGTTTGCGGTGACCGGTCATGAGGCGGCCATCGAACACACCATCGCGTGGTACCGGGCCACCGCGGGTCAGTAAACGGCGGAGGGCTGCGGGTCCACGGCGGGAAATCCCATGGCGCCCAGCACTTCCTCTCGCGTTTGCGGCCGTCCGAAGTAGAAGCCTTGCGCCAAGCTGAATCCCAGCCGCCGCAGAACTGTCGCCTGCTGGATGGTCTCGACCCCCTCGGCGACCACCGGCAGATTGAGTGCGTCGGCCAGCGCCGCAACCGCTTGTAAGAGCGGCGGGACCTCAGGTGACGGCGCAGTCACCGCCGCGATGAACGACGCGTCGAGCTTGAGAAAATCGGTGGGCAACGCATGCAACCTGCTCAGTGACGAGTAGCCCGTGCCGAAGTCGTCGATGGCGATACGTACGCCGCCGGCCCGAAATTCCTGCAGGGCAGCGATCGACGAGGGGCGATCGACATCGAGCACGCTCTCCGTCACCTCCAGGACCAGACGCTGCGCGGCCCAACCCGTTTCCGCCAACACCTCGAAAACCTGTGCGGCGTAATCCTCTTGGACGAGCTCCAGCCCAGACACGTTGACACTCAGGTACAACGTGAGCCCGGGCGCGCGCTGTTGCATCCAGCGCGCATCCAGACATGCCTGCCGCAGCACGTACTGGCCCAGTGCGGCAATGAGATTGTTCTCCTCGGCGACTTTGATCAGCTCGGCCGCCCCCGTATCCGGGTGTGACCAGGGTGTCCACCGCACCAGGGCTTCGACGCCCACCGCGTCGCCGGAAGCCAGGTTGACGATCGGTTGGTAATGCACATTGACGGCCCCGCCGGCCAGGGCGTCGCGCAACTCCACCGCCAGCGGTGGCAGGTTCGCGGATTCAACCATCGTGCGGTTGCGGCCGCTGCGCTTCGCCCGGCGCAGCGCCATATCGGCGCGAGCCAGGGTCACCGACGATGACTCGCCCGGCTGCCATCCCGTCACCCCTGCCGAACAACTCCTGGCGGCCGCGGACCGCATGCGCTGAGTGAACGAGATGGCGTCCTGTTCAGTCACTCCGGGGAGCAACACGGTGAATTCGTCGACCCCGCGGCGGCCGAGGGTCTGTTCGGGCTCGAGCATCGCACGCCAGGACGTGACGATCTGCTGGAGCATCTCATCGCCCGCCGGACCGCCGAACTCCTCGCGCATGGCGCCGTAGCCGTCCACACAGATGAAGGCCACGGCACATCCGCTTCCCCCTGACTGGGCCCGGCCGATGGCCACGTTCAGCATGCGGTCGAACCCGCGCCGGTTCGGCAGGCCGGTGATGTCGTCCAGCTCGGTGGTGGCGACAATGCGACCGAGGACGATGATGACGATCCCGATCGTTGCCGTGGTGCCCGACGCGGCCAGGCCCGACCACCACGGCGCGGACGAAGACGCGGTGATTGCCGCCATGCAGCAGGCGACGGCCAAGGTCAGCTGAAGGGCGGCGGCGGGCCAGGCGATGAAGAACGCCGCGCACGCGACGAACACGTACAGGGTGGCGAACGACACCGTGATGACCGGGTTGGCCGCTTGGTGCACCGAGACGGAGATCAACAGCGTGGCGACCACCACGATGGCGTTGAACTGCCAAAGTCGCAGCCGCTGCCCCCAGAACAACACCGAGATGCCGACGAAAGCCGCCACCGCTGCATTGCCGTACTGCACGGTCGTGCTGTGGAAGCTCAGCGGCGCCAACGACGCCAGCAGGGTCACCACCAGAGCACCGAACAAGAAGCACGCACCGCCGGTTCGCGCCATCAGCGTCGGCGTCCTGATTCCGGGCCACATCTGCGCTCGGGCGAGGCTCCACCAACCGCCTCGCCGCCACCGCATGGCCGTCATCGTAACTTTGCGACGGCAACCACGAACGGATTCGCGCTGCCTCCGTTGGTTGACGTTCTGGTCATTTACCCGGCACCGGGACGTCTGCCTGCCATCTCGCTTGGCGCTGTGCGGCTGTCTGTTCCCACCACGGCGGGGTCCCGCGTTCGCCCAGTGCGACCTTGGCCGCTTGCACGCCCGCCCGGGCCGCTCGCTCCTCATCGGTGCCCTTGGTGCGCCGCACCTCCCGGCGCCACGCCATCAGGACGCCGGTGAGCTCTGCGCGCCGCTGCTCGGGGATTGCCGGGTCGGTGGCACGCCAGCGGCGACCGCCGATCAGAACGTGGTGCCCGTCCTCGGTTTTCGGGGGATCCGCCACCCGGGGAGTCTAGGCCGGGCGGGGTGGGTAACCCGGAGCATGCAAACTTTCCTGCCGCATCCCGACTTCGTCGAGTCCGCGAGATCGCTCGACTCGCGCCGTCTCGGCAAGCAGCGCGCCGAGACCATCCAGGTGTTGCGGGCGCTGACCGTGCCTGGCTACGGGTGGCGACATCACCCCGCCGCGGCGATGTGGGCCGGCTACGAGGAGGCACTGGTCCGCTACGGGTTGGCGGTGTCGCAGGCATGGCTGGACCGCGGTCATGACGACACCACCGCAGGCACCCTGCTGGCCGAACTGCAGTCGGGAACCGGCCTCGACGGGGCCCGCGACCAGGGTGAGTTGGCGCGCGCGGACGAGCTTCCGCCGTGGCTCGGCGACACCGCGTTTCACCTCAGCCATCAATCGTCCCTGGTGCGCAAAGACCCTGCGTTCTACCGGCCGCTGTTTCCGGACGTCGCCGACGATCTGCCCTACGTGTGGCCACCGTCGGACCGGGAACGCCGGGTTCCGGTGGGCGCCAGGGCATGACGGGGCTAGCGAGCTCATCGCGGGTGACGCTGGAGACGCTGGGTGCGTGGGTGATCAAGTGCAACCCGGCAAAGACGGACGTCGCACCTTTTCTGGCGGCCGGCCAGACCAAGCCCAGCTGGTGCGTCGCCGACAACTACCGCTCGCAGCTCATCCAACCCGGCCATCGGGTCTTGTTCTGGGTGACTGCTCACCCGCGACGAGGGATCTGGGGTGCGGGCCAGATCACCGGCAACGTGTCGGTCGACGACGGGCAATTGCACGTGCCGGTGCACATCTCGCTTTTCACCGAACCGGTGACGGCTGCGGCGCTGTCCGCGGTGTCGGGCCTGCGGTCGATGGAGGTGTTCCGCTCGCCGCAGCAGGCCAACCCCTCCTGGGTAAGCACTGCGGAGCTGACCCTGCTGGAACGGTTCTTGCCGTCCGCGGGAATATTTTGCCGCCCGCAGGTGTTCCCGGCACCATGACAGAGCATGCCGAACTAAGCCCGACAGACTGGGTCCGCGAGCAGACCCAGCGCATTCTGGAGCAGGGATCCACCGATGGCGTCGAGGTCCTGGACCGTCCCATCGTCCTGTTCACCACGACGGGCGCGAAGTCCGGCAAGAAGCGGTACGTGCCGTTGATGCGGGTCGAGGAGAACGGCCGGTACGCGATGGTGGCTTCCAAGGGTGGCGACCCCGAGCACCCGTCCTGGTACCACAACGTCAAGGCCAATCCGCAGGTCACCGCGCAGGACGGCGAGAAGGTCGTCGAACTCACCGCCCGCGAAGTGGACGGCGCCGAGCGCGAACACTGGTGGGACCTGGCGGTTCAGGCATACCCGCCGTACGCCGAGTACCAGACCAAGACCGAACGCCTCATTCCGGTCTTCGTACTGGAGTAGGTCAGAAGGTCATGAGGCGCAGTTCGCGGCGCGAGGTGATCCCGAGCTTGTTGTAGATGTTGCGAAGGTGCCATTCCACCGTGCGGTGGCTGATCAGGAGATGGTCGGCGATCTCCGCGTTGGTGTGGCCTTCGCGCACCAGCCGGCTGATATGGCGTTCGCGCGTGGTGAGTCCAGAGTCGTAGCGTTGGCTTCGTGGCACGGCCGATCCGCCGGCGGCCTCTAGTTCCCGGGATGCCCGCTGCGCGAACCCATCGGCTCCGATCTCGCTGAGAGTGCCGTGGGCAAGCCGTAGTTGGGTACGTGCATCGCCGTTGCGCCCGGCGCGGCGTAGCCATTCCCCGTACACCAGATGGGTGCGCGCGCAGTACACGGTCAGTGGGCTTCGTTCGAGATGACTGATCGCCTGTTGGAAGTCGGCATCGGTGGCGTCGCGTCCCTTGGCGATCGCAGTGGCGCGAGCGGCAAGACCCAGAGCGGACTCGGTCCGGCTAGCGGCCGCTCGTTCGACCAACTCGGCCGCGGCGTCACGAGTCTCCGCGTCGTGGCCTGTGTAGGCGGCAGCCTCAACAGTCTCCAACAGCAGGCAGCCGTAAAGACCGATGTCGTTGTACCGCTGACCTGACCGGCAGGCGTCCAGGGCTTGCGAATAGCGGGCCAATCCGTTGTTCAGCAATGCCTCGGCGTACAGCACAACGGTCACTTCGGTGCCCTCACCGCGGTCCGTGGCCTCGGCGAGCGTGTCGCCCGAGGTGGAACGCCACATCGTTTCGTCTCCTCGGTTGGCGGCCAGCAGCGCGGTCCCTGAGCGGTGCGGTGGTGCGCCGGTAGCGGTGGAGACGATCAGTGCTTCATCGAGCAACGCTTGGCCCGCGTCGAATTCGCCTTGGAGCACGTGTACCGCGGCCATGGTGGTCAGCGCTGCCGGGAGCACGGTCAGCTCGCCGACCGCCCGCAGCATCTCGAGTTGCCTTGCGGCGAGCACTCCGTAGTCGACGAAGTCGTACAGATCCAGGCAGATGCGGTTGGTGATGTCGTGCCAGCGAGGGTCGGCGGTTCCGGCGTGCACGTCGCGCAGGTAAGCGTGCAGTGCATTTTTCAGCAGGGGCGCAGCGGCCACGTACCCGGCGGTGAATCGCGCTATCAGCGCGTCCAACAGCAGGTCCACCGCACGTGGTGGCTGCGGAGAAGGCGGCGCGTCACGAGCGGCTTGTGCCGTGCGAGCCGGCCCGTCGTCGCCGGTGGCGAGGCGACCGACGATCATCGCAGCCATCAACGCTTCCAGATAGGTGTCCCTGGCCAGTTTCGCGTCCTGCTCGCTCAGTTCGCGGGCAGCATCAAGCAGCAACCGGGGGCCGTCGCGACCCCGGTCGCCGACGAAGGCGAGCCGGGCGCGTAGCAGGGCGACGTGGGCATGATGGAGCCCGTCTACCGTTGTGGCGTCTGCAGATTCGATGAGCCGGGCAGCGGCTTGGACATCGCCGGCATCGAGCTTGGCCGCGGCAGCGGAGAGCCCTCGGCGGGCGCGCAGTGTCGCATCTGGCGTGAGGTTTGCCGCGTAGTCCAAAAATGCTGCGCCTGCGGCGATTCCGCCGCGACGCCGGGCCCGTTCGGCTGACTCGATGAGCTCATTGGCGATTCTCTCGTCAGGAGCACTGGTGGCGTGGGCACGGTGCCACGCGTGGTAGTCGGCCGCGTCGAGCTCGGTGATGGTCTCGGCCAGCGCAGCGTGCACCCTATGACGGTGCACGGCGGGCTCGCTGCGGTAGATCGCCGACCGGACAAGGGGATGACGGAAGCGGATGCGCGTGTCCAACGTGATGAGGCCCGCGGCCTCGGCTGCGCCGGCATCGGCGACGCCGACGCCCAGCCGCTCGGCGGTTGCCCACAACCACGCTGCTTCCCCCACCGGTTCGGCGGCAGCGATGAGGAGCAACAACCGGGTCGGCTCGGGTAGCACCTGGAACCGTCGGGCGAAGACGTCCTCCATATTGGTCGTCCGAGGCCGGGAATCGGCCAGTCCGAATCCGCCGGCAAGTTCCGCAGGCGAGAGAGTCCCGGGCATCTCCACGAGTGCCAGCGGGTTGCCCGCCGCGTCGGCGAGAAGCCGTTCCCGGACCCGGTGATCCAGCCGCCCTGGCACCGCGGCGTCCAGCAGTGCGCGGGCCTCGGTATCGGTCAGCGGCGGCAACCGCAGCTCGGCGAGACCCCCAAGGTGGTCACCGGTGCCGGTGTCACGGGTGGCGAAGATCAGGGCGACACGATCGGCTTGCAATCGCCGTGCCGCGAACCCCAGAGCCTGCCTCGAGACTTCGTCGATCCACTGCGCATCGTCGATGATGCACAGTAGTGGCCGTTCGGCGCCGGCATCGCTGAGCAGGTTGACTGCGGCCAGACCGACCAGGTACGGATCCGGCGGGTCACCGCTCTCCGCGCCTATCGCCACCTGCAACGCTCGGCGTTGCAGCCCTGGCAACTGCTCACCGCCCGTCCGCAGGTATGGGTAAAGACGTTGCAGCGCAGCATAATCAAGCACCATCTCGGCTTCGACGCCACTGATGGTCAGGACCTGCATCGTTCCGGCGTAGTCGGCGATCACCCGCGACAACAGATGGGTCTTGCCGACACCCGGGGCGGCCCGCAGGACCAGGCTGCCGCTGCGGCCGCCGCGGGCAACTGCGATCAAGTCGGCAATCTCGCCCAGCTCACGACGCCGACCGATGAAGGTGCTGAACCCACCACCCTCACGCACATTTGCCATCTTCACACCATTTCCACCTGAAGGGCAGACCAACCACGCCTACTGCCGTCCGCCAGTCTGTTGCTGGCACAGCCAGGCGTCAAATGTTCATGCTGCGGAGTTCGCGCCGTGAGGTGATGCCGAGTTTGTTGTAGATGTTCCGCAGATGCCATTCCACGGTGCGGTGGCTGATCAGGAGTGGGGCGGCGATTTCGGCATTGGTGTGACCTTGGCGGACGAGGCGGCTGATATGGCGTTCCTGTGCGGTGAGTCCGAGGTCGTAGCGCTGACTCCGCCGCACTGTGGCCTCGCCGGCAGCTTCTAGTTCGCGCGAGGCTCTCTCGGCGAATCCGCCTGCTCCGATGTTGGTGAAGATGTCGTGGGCCAGGCGCAGCTGCAGTCTGGCATCGGTGTCACGTCCGTTGCCGCGCAGCCATTCTCCATACACCAGGTGTGTACGGGCACGGTAGACCGTGAGGGGGCTACGTTCGAGGTAGGTGATTGCCCGTTGGTAGTCCGCATCAGTGGCGTCGGCGCCGTTCGCCAAAGCGTTGGCACGGGCCGCAAGACCGATGGCGGACGCAGTGCCGGTGGCGTCGGCGCGACTGGCCAACTCAGTCGCGGCATGGCGCGCCGCGTCGTAATCGCCCTCGCCTGTTGCGGCCTCGACCAGCTCCAGGAGAAACGCGCTGTATAGCCCCAGATCGGGGAATCGTGTTCCTTCCCGGCATGATTGGAGTGCCTCCGAGTACCGGCCTGCGCCGTTGTGCGCCACCGCGTTGGCGTATAGGGCAACCGCGACTTCGGTACCCTCGCCACGGCTGGTGGCTTCGGTGATGGTTTGCTGTGCCGTTGAGCGCCAGATTGTTTCGTCACCCCGGTAGGCAGCGAGTAGTGCTACCCCGGAACGGTGGGGTGGTGCTCCGGTTGCGGACGACACGTTCGACTCTTCGTTGAGTAGTGTTTCGGTGCGGATGAAGTCGCCGTCGAACAGACACACTGCGGCATAGGTGATCAGTGCAGAGGGAAGAACAGTCAGTTCGCCTGCCGCGCGCAACATCTCCAGCTGGTGAGAGCCGAGCAGGGACCAACTGGTGTAGTCGCACATATCCAAACAGATGCGGTTGGTGACGTCGTGCCAGCGTGGGTCCGCGGTGCCGGCCTGCGCGTCGTGCAGGTATGCCTGCAGTGCGGCCTGCAGCAACGGCGCGGCCGTAACGTAACCGTCGGTGAATCGGACGATCAACGCATCGAGCAACATGTCGACCGTACGGGCAGGTGCCGCCGCCGCTGGGAGGTCTCGACGAGCGGCTCGGGCGATCTGTTCTGGGCCATGATCCTTGTCAATCGCGAAGCGGCCCACGATCATTGCGGCCATGAGTGCTTCCAGATAGGTGTCACGGGCAAGACTGGGTTCGTGGTCGGCGAGTTCTCTGGCTGCCGCGAGCAGCAGACGCGGACCCCCGCGGCCCCGGTCGCTGGCGAAGGCGAGTTTGGCAGTCAGCAGCGCGACGTAGGCGTGGTGTCGAGCGTCGACGGCGGTGGCGTCGGCGACTTCGCTGAGACGGGTGGCAGCCTGGGTGTCGCCTGCATCGAGCTTGGCGGTCGCCGCGTCCAGGGCCCGGCGAGCCCGGGTCCTGGCGTCCGGGGTGAGATCCACCGCGTACTCCAAAAATGCTGCGGCCGCGGCAATTCCGCCCCGCTGGCGAGCCCGGTCAGCGGACTCGACCAGCTCAGCAGCGATGCCCTCGAGCGGGGTGCTGATGGCGTGGGCGCGATGCCACGTGCGGTAGTCGCCGGCGTCTGGGCCACTGATGGTCTCCGCCAGCGCTGCGTGCACGCGGTGGCGTTGGACCGCCGGTTCGCTGCGGTAGATGGCCGACCGCACGAGCGGATGGCGGAAGCTGATCCGGGTGTCCAATCCGACCAGCCCAGCAGCTTCGGCGGGCGCCGCGTCAGCGACGCCGACGCCCAACCGTTGCGCGGCCGACCACAGCCATGCTGCCTCGCCCACCGGTTCGGCGGCCGCGATGAGGAGAAGTAACCTCGTGGGCTCTGGGAGTGCCTGAAACCGCTGGGCGAAGACATCCTCTACGTTGGTGGCCGCCGTTCGCGGACTGGCCAGTCCGAAGCCACCGGCCAGCTCCGCCGGGGACAGCGCCCCGGGCATCTCCACCAGCGCCAGGGGATTGCCGGCCGCCTCACCCAGTAGACGTTCGCGCACCTGATAGTCGAGGCGTCCCGGCAATGCGGTATCGAGCAGCGCGCGGGATTCGGTGTCCGTCAACGGTGGCAGCCGTAGCTCGGGGAGTCCGTCGAGGTGGTAGGCCGTCAAGTCGCGGGTGGCGAAAATCAGCGCGACGCGATCGGCGTGCAACCGTCGCGCGGCGAAGCCCAGTGCTTGCCGCGAAACGTCGTCGATCCATTGGGCGTCGTCGATGATGCACAACAGCGGCCGTTCCGCGCCGGCATCGCTGAGTAAGTTGACCGCTGCCAGACCAACCAGGTACGGATCCGGCGGATCACCGCTCTCCCCGCCCATCGCCACCTGCAGCGCCCGACGTTGCGAGCTTGGCAAGCGGTCGACGTGGCTGAGCAGATTTACGCAAAGGCGTTGCAGTGCCGCGTAGTCGATGACCATCTCCGCCTCGACGCCACTGATGTTCAGCACCTGCATAGCGCCGGCGTAGTCGGCGACCACGCGCGACAACAGGTAGGTCTTACCCAACCCTGCTCCGGCGCGAAGGACCAAGCTGCCGCTGCGGCCCTCCCGCGCGGCCGCAATCAGCTCGGCCATCGCCGCCAGCTCGCGACGTCGACCGATGAAGGTGCTGCGCTGCCCACCTCCACCTTGCGTGTTAGCCATCGTCCCTTCATTCCCACCACGGGGACACGACACACCGACCCAGTGGTACCCCGGGGTGGCCACGGGGTGTCCGCCCCGGTGATTTTCCCTGGGGTGCGGCGCGGCGGGCATTGATTCACTCGACGAGTGAACTTCTCCATGGCCGTCGGGACGCATGCGATGCAGCGTCGCATGCGCGTCGCCCAACGCGCACGGGGCTGGACCATATTTCCGGTTAGCCCCCACCGCCTGGTCACGGGATCCGTCTCCTGCTACGGCCGTCAGCGGCAATGACTGCGTCTCGGCGATACACCACAGTTCTGTTCAGCGGACGACCGGCCGCTGAACCGCACCACTCCAACCAGCGAAAGGCGTTGCCATGTCCGAGAAGAAGAGCATCCACCACGTCACCTACGACCTGCTTCGCACGCTGGGATTGACCACCGTGTTCGGCAACCCCGGCTCCACCGAGCAGTCCTTCCTGCGTGACTTCCCCGACGATTTCACCTACGTGCTGGGGCTGCAAGAGGCCTCCGTGCTGGCCATGGCCGACGGGTTCGCCCAGGCCCGCCGCAAGCCCGCCCTGGTCAACCTGCACACCGCCGCCGGGACCGGCAACGCGATGGGGTCGCTGGTCGCGTCGTACAAGGCGAACACCCCGATGATCATCACCGCCGGTAACCAGACCCGCGAGATGGCGCTGGTGGACCCGTACCTCAACAACCGCGACGCCACCGAGTTCCCGAAACCGTGGGTCAAGTGGTCCTACGAACCGGCCCGGGCCGAGGATGTTCCCGCGGCGTTCATGCAGGCCTACGCGGTCGCCATGCAGCCACCGATGGGACCGGTGTTCCTGTCCATCCCGCTCGACGACTGGGACCAGCCCGCACTAGGCCCGGCCGTGGTCCGCGATGTCAGCACCCGCATCGCCCCCGACGCCGACCGGCTGAAGACCTTCGCCGACCGGATCAGCAACGCGAAGCGCCCGCTGCTGCTGCTCGGTCCCGAGGTCGACCGCGACGGCGGCTGGGAGGCCGGTATCGCGTTCGCCGAGAAACTCAAGACGCCGGTGTTCGGCAGTAGCCTGCCCGACCGGATCTCCTTCCCCGAGACCCACCCCCTGGCCCAGGGACCGCTGCCGATGACGATCGCCGGGGTGCACGACGTGTTGAAGGGCTACGACCTGGTCATTGCCGTTGGCGCACAGGTGTTCCGGTACTACCCGTTCGTCGGTGGGGATTGGGTGCCCGAGGGCACCGACGTGCTGCAGATCAGCACCGATCCCCATTTGACGGCCATCGCGCCGGTGGGCGACAGCCTGATCGGTTCGGTCCGCACGGCACTGGAGCAGCTGGTCGATCTGATCGAGGTGCCCTCCGACCGGACGGCGCCCGCGCCACGACAGCTGCCCACGGCCACCATGCCCGAGCCCACCGCGGCCCCGCTG
>JBEVHL010000043.1:0-15205 GCA_040511255.1 Mycobacterium sp.
CGGCCGCTGCTGGCCAAGCTGACGGTGTCGGCCGGCGGCCGGAACCAGTGGGGCTACAACGCCGCCAACGACCTGCAGGGCATCTACCTGAACTACATCGGCTCGGCCGGTGGGGTGTTCCAGCAGGGCGATCGCTTTGCGTTCGACAACCCCCAAGCGGCAACGGCTTTCCGCTATCTGGTGTCCCTCATCAACGATGACCGGGTGTCCCCGCCCGCGGCCGATACCAACAACAACGGCGACTTCTCCCGCAATCAGTTTCTGGCGGGCCGGATGGGACTGTTCCAGTCCGGCACCTACAACTTGGCCGCCATCGCCGAACAGGCGACATTCCACTGGGGCGTGGCGATGCTGCCGACCGGGCCGGCCGGCCGGGTCAGCGTCACCAACGGCATTGCCGCCACGGGTAATTCGGCGACGAAACATCCCGAGGCGGTACGCCAGGTACTGGCCTGGCTGGGCAGCCCGGAAGGCAACGCCTACGTCGGCACCGGTGGTGCGGCCATCCCGGCCGTGCTGCCGGCACAGCAGGGGTACTTCGACTACTGGTCGCGCAAGGGAGTCGACGTCAGCCCGTTCTTCCGGGTGCTGGACGGGCCGCAGATCCCCGCACCCGGTGGGTCGGGGTTCGCCGCCGGATATCAGGCGATCACCCCGTATTTCGACGAGATGTTCCTGGGCCGGCTTCCGGTCGAGACGGCGCTTGCTCAGGCGCAGGCGGCGGCGCGGGCGGCGGCGGCGGGTTGAGATCTCGCCGAGTGTGAACCCGGCGACGCGCCGGGGCCGAGGCTACGTGGCCATTCCGGAACTGGCGCCGGCAGCCTCAGCGGCGGGGGCGTTGTTCACGCCGTGGTGGTTTCGCGCCTCAGCACAGGAACATCAGCGCCGACTCGTAGACGAACTGCGCCTCAGACGGTGTCAGCCGGGTGGCCCCACTGATCGCGGCGACGGACTGGCCCGAGGGTACCGCGTTCCGCGACTCCGAGCAGGCGTTGTAGCCGAGGCGGAGCAGGTCCGCTCGAGGTCCGCCGATGCCGTTGTTGTTGACGTCGTACAGATAGTCATCCGGGGTGGCCGACGCGATGCCCGCCCCCGTCGTCGTCGCAATGCCGAAAGCCACCACGGCACCGGCGACGGTGGCGGCGAGGGACTTCGAACCAATCATGGGGGAACCTCCTGTCTGGTGGCCGGCAACCGCGGCTGCGGGGCCACTGAATAGTGATGGCAGAGACACTCGTGGTGGGCCGGTCATCGCGCATGCGTAGTGGGCTACCCGAACCGGACGGGATGTTCGGCGGCCACGGGTGAAGTAGCGAACTACGCTAGCCCGCCTTCAGAAGCACTTTAAAGGATCGATGGGCCATCGATTACCCATCAAGGATCACGCTCATGACCACTACGGAACGATCCCAACAACAATCAGATGATCTGGTGCCCAACGCACTTGACGAGCAGCGTCCAGACGACCGCGTCGCTCATCACACGCCACAGATATCGCCCCAGCGAACGGGTCGGATGTCCACCGCGTTCTCCCTTGACGCGAGCGAGGTGACCGGAGGCGGAATGCGGGCCGGGCACGGCGGCCGTCCCGAGGGCATCGAGGTGCGCGTACACGGCATCGGTGACCACGCTACATTCAGTGCACTTGGGAAGCCGAAATACAAAGAACTGGTCGACAGCCGAGTATGGATCGGTGAACTTCCACACATTCCCACGCACCAACTGCGCCTGGTGAATTGGAGCCGCGCCAATCGGCAGATCACTCGCCACCTCGGCTGGTATCTGGCCTTCCCCTTCACCTTGCTCAATGTCGCCGGCTACATGGAACCCAAGGAGCGGTGGCTGCGCGTCCCGATGCGCGCCGGGATCGCTCTTGCCAGCATCTGCCTGACCGTTGCCATGGCTGCCTGGATCACCGTGATCCTGGAAACCGCCTGGCGGGCAGTGATCCTCGAAGATGACCGGCTGACCGGAGTGGTGCTGCAGGCCATCGGGCCGGGTTTGATGATCCTGTTCATCCTGTATCGGATGTTCGCCGGCCGGGCTTTGGTCGACAAAGGCGGCGTACTCATTTCCATCACCACCATCGCCGTGCTCGGCGTCATGATCGACTACCTGCATCGAAAGCCGGCATCGCAGACCGACGGTTGGTTGCATCGCTTCTTCGTGAAGACCGGGGACATCAACAATGCTGCTGACCCGATGACGGCAATCATCAGCACCACCACCGCGATTGTATGGTTGGTGGCTCTGACTCTGTGCGTGTTCGCGCTTTGGAAGAAGCAAAACGGCGCCGCGTTTGCCGGCGCCGCACTACTGCTGGTTCTTGCCGTCGCGCTGCTGCATGCCGGTGGTTCGATGCTGAGATTGTTCACCGCTAGTCTTGTACGTTTTGTACCATCCAAAGGGGTTGAAGGAGAACATATTTCAGATGGCGCATCAATGCGTAATGTGCTGCTGCCCAAACCAGACGACCTGAGTACCGAAGTGGTGGCGCACGTCGGTAATGCGCTACGCATCGATCTGGTGCCGGTGTTCTTCATCGCGATGGTGGCCGTGTCAGGCGCCATCTTCTGGTTCGCCCTGTGGTGGCAGCACGATCGGAACGGGCGGACGCCGACACCGGCCGGGTCCGAGACAACCCGGCGGGGTGCCAAGCCTGCGAGCCGCACTCACGAACTGGTTACGTCGCTGCCGACACAGTTGGCCGTACTGGTCACCCTCATCGTCGTCAGCACCGCAATCGTGTGGACGGCGATGTGCGTCGGGTTCAGCGATCCCAAGCGGCTGTTCGTGGGACATCTGCTGCTGGTCTTACAGGTGGCAGGCGCGGCTGCGATCGTGCTCATCATCATCCGTCGTCCCGAACGGTTGGCCGAACAGCTCCGCCGTACTTTCAGTTCGATCGCTGATATCGCCGGATTCTGGGCGCCCGACCTGCATCCACTCGCGGGAGCGTCGTACCGCCGTGCGCTGCTGTCAGGGATCCGGCAGGCGATCAACGACCTGGTCCTGGACCACCCGAACGCCCCGATAGCACTCGTCGGACACAGCCAGGGCTCGGTCATCTGCGCGTGGTTCGTCCGCGGGGGCCACTGGAGCGAACAACCAACCGAGGGGCGCAGCGACCGTGCAGCGCTCAAGGCCAACCTGCACACGGCAGGCAACAACGAACGCTCAGACCGTATCGCTCTGTTCACCTGCGGATCGCCCCTGGCCACGCTGTACGAGACGTTCTTTCCGCGATATTTCGACAAGGCTTTCTTCGCCAGGACGGGATCGATGACGTTCAAGGGCTCGTGGTGGCGCAACTACTGGCGCAGAACGGATCCCATCGGTTCGCCGTTGCCGCTGAAACGCCGAGGCGACAACCTGGACGTCACCGAGCAGGTCGACGAGGACACGTTGGGCCACGGTGAGTACTGGCGCGAACCACGACTGCGAGCCAGCATCAACCGCTTCTTCGACACCGCCGAGGTGAAGCGGCGGGTGCCCCCGAAGCAGGCCCTCCGGATGCCGCGGCGTTAGCCGCTGGTGCCCAACACCGTCAACTCCAGCACCAACGACACGGCACTGACCGCGGCGACGATGCCCAGAGCCATCCAATCGCGCGCCTTGGGCTTGGACGGCGCTGCCGAAATCTGGCCGGTACCACCACGGGTGGCGATGGCATCACCCATCTCGTCGCCGCGGCGCAGGGCCACCGTGATCGCCGCCGCCAGCAGGTCCACCACCTCCACGGCCCACCGCCTGCGCTTGGCCCGCCGCGACGTCAGCACCGGGCTTGGTCGCAGTTTTCGCGCCGCGAAGAGCACGCGGAATTCGTCGATCAGCATCGGGAAGGCCCGCAGCGCCAGCGCCAGCGCGACCGCCCACTCGTCGACGGGGAACCGGAACCAGCGCAGGGGCTTGCCCAAAGTGGCCACCGCAGGGGCGAATTCGGACACATTCGTCGTCCACGACACCATCGCCCCGAGCGCCAGCAAGACGATCGACAACGCAGTGATCCGCAGGAAGTTGAACAGCCCACCCAAGCCGAGATGCACCGAACCCACATCGATCAGCGGGCTGCCGCCGGCGAACGCCGCGGTGACGCCGCCGAGCAGCAGCAGCAGCCACAGCCACTTCGGCACCGACGGCAGTACCCCGCGGGGAATGTGCGCCAACCACGCCGCGGTCGCCACCATCGCGGCCACCAGACCGATCGGCACCCAGCCCGGATAGAAGGTCAACAACACCCCCAGGACGAAGACCACGATCAGCTTGGTGCCTGCCCACAGTTCGTGGATCACGGTGCGCCCGGGAACCGGCCGCAGCAACACAACGGGTTTCGGCTGCGGGTTGGTCGGCGGGGCGTCAGACATCGCGGTCATCACATGCCTCCGGTAGGCGCTGCCGCAGGTTCCATCACGCCGTCGCGCAACTGCAGAATGCGGGGGCACAGTTCCTCCAGGCCGACGAAATCGTGGGAGATCACCACGACGGTCAGCCCCTTGTTGCGCCGCAGGTCCACCAGCAGCCGCAGCAGACCTTTCTGGCTGGCGGCGTCGAGACCGGCCAGCGGTTCGTCGAGAATCAGCACCCGCGGTGAGCGGGCCAGCAGACCGGCCAGCGCCACCCGCCTCATCTGGCCGCCGGAGAGCTGGTCGATGCGGCGTTTGGCCAGCGAAGCGTCCAGGCCGACCGTCGCGAGCGCGGCCACCACCCGCTGGTGGTCGTGCGGGGAGAATCCCGCGGCGGAAGCGACTTCGAGATCAACGCGGGCCCGCATCAGCTGCAGCCGCGCCGCCTGGAAGGCGATCGCCACCGACCCGACCTCGTCATGCGCTGGCTTGCCACCGACCAGGCAGGTGCCTGCGCTCGGAATGGTCAGGCCGGCCATGATCCAAGCCAGGGTGGACTTGCCGGATCCGTTGCCGCCGTGGATCAGCACGCCGTCGCCTTCGTGCACGACGAAGCTGATGTCCTTGAGTGCGGTTTTCTCCCACGGCGTCCCGTAGCCGTACTCATGGCTGACGCGGTCGAGCTCCAGCACGGGGATACCGGAGTGCTCGCGTTCCTCGGTGACGGTGGCGGCGGGTGCGTCTGCCAGCTCGACCATCGCGGCGTTGTCGAGGGAATCGCTGAGGCTGATGGTCCGGTCCGCGGAGGCGGCCTCGTTGTTGAAGTGCGTGATGTGCACCAACGACATCTGGTGTCGCTGCGTCAGCCCGGAGAGCACCTCGAGCAATTGTTCGCGGCCGACCTGGTCGACCATGCTGGTGACCTCGTCGGCGATCAGCATCGCGGGCTTGCGGGCCAACGCCGCGGCCACCGCCAACCGTTGCAACTCACCGCCGGACAGTCCGCCGGTATCGCGCTCGCCCATGCCGGCCAGCCCCACCTCGGCCAGCACCTGCTCGATATCGACGGTGGTGCCCGGGGGTAGTCCCCAGACGACGTCGTCGGCGACCCGGCTGCCCAGCACCTGGCTTTCCGGATGTTGCATGACCACCGCCGTGCCCCCGGCTCGACCGAGCCCGACGCCACCGGGGCGCTCGATGATGCCCGCGCTGGGCTCACGGCCGGCCAGGATCAGCATCAGCGTCGTCTTGCCGGAGCCGTTGGCGCCGATCACGGCGACGTGCTCGCCGGTGTCGACGGTCAGGCTGGTCGGGCTGAGCGCATCGTGCTGGGCCCCCGGGTACCGGAAGCTCACGTCGTGCAATCGCACGGGAACGGGACCGCTCGACCCGTCGTTGGCCAGCTCCAGTTTGTGCACGTCGGGCACGCCGCGCAGCCGCTCCAGGACTCTCGACAGTGCCCACCAGCCGATCAACGACACCATGATGATCGCGAAGACCGAGTAGCCGAAGATCAGCCACTGCCAGTGCGCCAGCGCGGTGGCGAAGAACCGCTTGAGGTCGTCGGCGGCGGCCGCGAACGGCGGCACCCGGGAGAGCACCGCCGCGGCGCCGTCGACGTTGGCGCCCATCGACTCGAAGATCAGATGCCGCAATCGCGACAGCAGGGTCAGCGCGAGCACCATCGCGGCACCGAACAACGCGCCCGCCACCAACGAGGCGGCGATGACCGTGGGAGTCCCTCGGCCGCGACGCCGGACGATTCCGGTCAACCCGCCGATATACGCGCAGTTCACCACCGTCATCAGCCCGCCGAGCCCGGCGATCAGGAAGGCGATGATGCCGGCGGCCACCGTCGCGGCGATCAACACCTTGATCCGGTAGCGATAGGCCAGCAGCCCCATCGGCACGGTGCCCAGCAGCGACAGCCCGGCGGCGAAGGGCACCACGATGGCGATGATGGCGGTGGCCGCGCACAACGCGGCCATCACCGAGGCCTGCGCCATTTCACCGGGGTTCAGTGACCGCGCCCGCTGCGCCTGTGGTGCCTGGCGAATCGCGGTCATTGCACGATTCTGCCAGTCGGTCGAATATGCATGGCGCGTCCGGTTGATCTATATAGGGTTGCTATGTAAATTAGGGCGCTATGTCGCCTGCCCGTGCTCAGTCCGCCGACACCGAGTTGGGGTCGGGTCTGCTCGGAGTCGTTGCCCGGCTCAACCGGATGGCCAATCAACGCACCCAACCCCCGCTGCCGTGGGCCCAGGCGAGATTGTTGTCGACCATCGAAAGCCAGGGTGAAGCCCGGATCTCCGACCTCGCCGCACTGGATCACTGCTCGCAGCCGACGATGACCACCCAGGTCCGGCGCCTCGAAGACGCGGGGCTGGTAACCCGGACCATCGATCCCGGCGACGCGCGGGCGGTACTGATCCGCATCACCCCTGAGGGCGTCAACACCTTGTCCCGGGTGCGCACCGACCGGGCCGCGGTCATCGATCCGCTCCTGGCGCAACTGGACACCGAGGACAGAGAAGTTCTCGCAGCGGCCGTCGAGGTGATTCGGCGCCTGCTCGACAGCGCACAAATACCCAAATAGACAACTAGATAGGAGTGCCAGCACCTCATGTGGCGCCAACCCAAGGCCGTCTGGGCCGTAGCTTTCGCCTCTGTCGTCGCGTTCATGGGAATCGGCCTCGTCGACCCCATCCTCAAACCCATTGCCGACAACCTCAACGCGTCGCCGTCGCAGGTGTCGCTGCTGTTCACCAGCTACATGGCGGTGATGGGGGTGGCGATGCTGATCACCGGAGTGGTCTCCAGCCGGATCGGGCCGAAGCGCACGCTGCTCATCGGATTGGTGATCATCATCGCCGGCGCCGGCCTGGCCGGAATGTCGGATTCGGTGATGGGCATCGTCGGCTGGCGCGCGCTGTGGGGCCTGGGCAATGCCTTGTTCATCGCCACCGCGCTGGCCACCATCGTCAACTCCGCCCGCGGTTCGGTGGCCCAGGCGATCATCTTGTACGAGGCGGCGCTGGGCCTCGGCATCGCCGTGGGACCGCTGGTTGGCGGTGTGCTGGGCGGCATTACGTGGCGCGGACCGTTCTTCGGCGTCTCGGTGCTGATGGCCGTCGCGCTGGTGGTGACCGTGTTCCTGCTGCCCGCTACGCCGCCGTCCGGACGCACCACCAGCCTGGCCGATCCCCTGCGGGCGCTGAAGCACCGCGGCCTGCTGGGCACCGGAATCACCGCGCTGCTCTACAACTTTGGCTTCTTCACCCTGCTGGCCTTCACTCCGTTCCCGCTCGATATGAACGCACATCAGATCGGACTGATCTTCTTCGGCTGGGGTCTGGCGCTGGCCTTCACCTCGGTGTGGGTGGCGCCGCGTCTGCAACACCGCTTCGGCACCGTGCGGGTGCTCGCCATCAACCTGCTGGCGTTCTCGGTGCTGCTCGCGGTGATGGCCGTCGGCACCGACAGCAAGGCCCTGCTGGCGACGTGCGTGGTGGTGGCGGGCCTGTTCATCGGGATCAACAACACGCTGATCACCGAGACCGTGATGAAAGCTGCGCCGGTGGAGCGCGGTGTGGCCTCGGCGGCCTACAGCTTCCTGCGGTTCGGCGGAGCGGCCGTGGCGCCCTGGCTGGCCGGCGTGCTGGGTGAGACGTTCAACGCGCACGTACCGTTCTGGGTCGGCGCGGGGGCGGTGCTGCTGGCGGCGGGCGTCATGCTCGCCACCCGGCCTCACCTGCGGCACATCGACGACGCGGAGACGCCGGAGGAAGAGGCCGAGGATGAAGCGGTGGCCCTGACCATCGGCAGCGACAGCTGAGTCGAATCCGCATGCGGTGAGCCGCGGTCGGGCAGACTGAGCCTTCATGACGGTGCTCACCTTGCTGACCACGACGCTCGTGCCCATGGTGTCCGTGATTTCCACTGCGACCGTGGCGATCTGGACCAAACGCATCGATGCCAGAACCAAGCAGGAGGATCGGACGCACGCGCTGCTCCTGGACTTCGAGAAACGAGCGGGCGACGACAAGAAGGCCGTCCTCAAGAGGCTCATCTCCGCCATCATGCACGTCAAGCGCGGCGCCGAGTCGCTGGCCGGCACCGAGCAGAGCATCAGCGACCGACGCGCGGCGGCCATCCGAGAGCTGTACGAGTTTCGCGCCAGGCTCGGTCTCGACGACGGCGTGGCCGAGCTGCTCATCTACGCCTCGGAGCCGGTGCGCGATCTGACCGAACTGCTGCTCGACGAGTGGGACCGCCAGTTTCGCGAGCAGGGGTACTCCCTGGTGCAACTCGACACCTGCAAAGAGCAGTTGGTCCAGACAGATGCCAATGAGCAGCGGTGGGCCGAGCTGAAGAACGAAGAAGCGTTGTGGCTCAAGCAACTCGGCGAGCAGTCTGATCTGGATGTCGAGGCCCTCATCGCACTGTGCAACCAAATCTTGAAGGCTGCGCACACCGATCTGCGCGGCGGTTTCGGCGTGGAGATGTACTGACCTCGGCGCTACGCCAGCGCCTCTTCCAGTGTCCTGGCTCGTTGCCCAAGCGCGGCGCTGATGTCGTCGGACACCTCTGCGCACGAGCCGTCGGCGATCGCGGTGTAGGTACTCACCCAGGCATCGAGCTGCCACTGTTCGACGTCGAACGCGGCGGCCCGCCGCGCGTAGGCCTGTTCGACGGTCTCGTCCTCGAAGCGCAGCGTTCTGCCGAGCGCGGCGCCGGCCCTGCCGGCCACTTCAGCCAGGGTGAGCGCCTCGGGTCCGGTCAGGGTGTAGGTCAGACCGGCATGCTTGTCCGGATCCGGCAGTACGGCGGTGGCGACGTCGGCGACGTCGGACCGGGCCACCGCAGCCACCCGACCGTCGCCGGCCGGCCCGCGGAGCACACCGGCGTCGTCGGCGAAGTCCGGCAGAATGTCGGCGTAGAAGTTGTTGCGCAACAGCGTAAATGCCATTCCCGAGTCGCGGATCGCCTGCTCGGTGTCGAAGTGGTCGCGGCCCAGGGTGAACGTCGCGTCGGGTGCCGCTCCGCAGAAGGAGGTGTAAACGATGTGGCGGACACCGGCTTCCGCGGCGGCGTGCACGAAGGTGCGGTGCTGCGCCCGTCGATCGCGCGATTCGGCGGCCGATACCATGAACAACACCTCGACGCCGCGCAGCGCCGCCACGGATGCCTCGACGTCGCGGTAGTCGCAGCTGCGGACCACCAGCCCGAGATCCGGTGCGCGCGTGGCGTCGCGGACGATCAGCAGCGGCGCGTACTGGGCCACCCGCGCGGCGACCAACCCACCCAGCGCACCCGTCGCGCCGGTCACCGCCAACACCGGTCGGTCATTGTTCATGATCAGCTGACGGACGCACCGATGAGCAGTCCGACGACGTACGTCGCCGCGATCGCGATGGCCCCGAAGGTCAACTGCCGCAGCGATCCCAGCCAGACGGCCTTGCGGGTGAAGTGCGCGGCCGCCCCGCCCGCGATCAGCAATCCGACTGCGCTGCAAGCCAACCCGAACCACAGCACACCGAAACCGAGGAGGTAGGGAATCAGCGGGATGACCGCCCCGAGGGCGAACATCACGAAGGACGATCCCGCTGCCACCCACGGCGACGGCTTGTCCTGCGGATCGACCCCGAGCTCCTGCACCAGGTGGAAATTGATGGCCCGGTTCTCGTCCTGATGAATGTCGGTGGTGGCCTGCGCGGCGGTCTCGGGCGAGAGACCGATATCGACGAACATCTTGGTCAGTTCGGCCCGCTCGGCGTTCGGATGGGCCGCGAAGGCTCGGCGCTCCACCCGGACCTCGGATTCGATCTGCTCGTTGGCTGTGGTCACCGAGGTGTACTCGCCGAGCGCCATCGAGAACGCGCCGGCCAGCAGACCGGCCACCCCGGAGAGCACCACCGCGTGCACGCTGCCGCTGGCTGCCACACCCGCGATCAGCGCCGAGTTGCTGACCAACCCGTCCATCGCGCCGAAGGTGGCGGCGCGCAGCCAGCCGCCGCTGACATCGGCATGGGTGTGATCGAAGTCGTGCGGCAATCCTTCACCGGCGGCGGCGGCACCCGAATGCACCTGTGACATGAGAGGAAACGGTACCCAAATCCGGCGTATTTAATCAGCTTCACCTGCGTTAGCGGACTCACACCTACGAGGCCCCGCCGCTTGTTACCGTCGGGTATGACCACCACTGCGGAGCATCTGCGGAACACCCTCGACGGCCGTTGGCGAGACGTCAAGAACGCGGTTCGGACCGAATTGTCCAACCCCGTCTTCCGGCCGCACTACACCCCCAACACCGTGATCGCCCGGACCAAAGTGGCTGAGCAGCTGAAGATCATGGCCGCGGCGGGCGAGGCCGAGGACGGCTTCAAGAAGGAACACGGCGGCAACGGTGACGTCGGCGCGGCCGTCACCCGCATCGAGATGCTGGCGATGTCGGACCTGTCGCTGATGGTCAAGGCCGGCGTGCAGTGGGGCCTGTTCGGCGGGGCCGTGGAAAACCTGGGCACCGAGCGGCATCACCAGGCCTATGTCCGGCGCATCATCGACCTGGACCTGCTCGGCTGCTTCGCGATGACCGAGACCGGCCATGGCAGCGACGTGCAGTCCATCGAGACCACGGCGACCTACGACCCGGCCACCGAAGAATTCGTCATCGACTCCCCCACCCCGTCGTCACGCAAGGACTACATCGGCGGCGCAGCTGAAACCGCCCGCGTGGCAGCGGTCTTCGCGCAGT
This sequence comes from Mycobacterium sp., assembly GCA_040511255.1. Classification (GTDB taxonomy): domain Bacteria; phylum Actinomycetota; class Actinomycetes; order Mycobacteriales; family Mycobacteriaceae; genus Mycobacterium. Next base: position 11,101 of record JBEVHL010000043.1, read on the forward strand.
TGATCACCCAGGAGGGCGGCGAGCCCGTCAACCACGGCGTGCACTGTCTGGTGGTGCCGATCCGCGGCGAAGACGGTGTCGACCTGCCCGGCGTCACCACCTCGGACTGCCACTACAAGGGCGGCCTGCCCGGTGTGGACAACGGTCGCATCATGTTCGACCACGTCCGGGTGCCGCGGGAGAACCTGCTGAACAAATACGCCGACGTCGCCGCCGACGGCACGTACTCCTCGGCGATCGAGAACCCGAACCGCCGCTTCTTCACCATGCTCGGCACGTTGATCCGCGGCCGCATCACCGTCGGCGGCAGTGCCGGCGCAGCGGCGCGGGTGGCCCTCGACATCGCCACCCGATACGCGTTGCAGCGCAAGCAGTTCAGCGCGCCCGACGGCGACGGCGAGGTGGTGATCATGGACTACCTGGTACACCAGCGACGGCTGTTCCCGTTGATCGCCCGCTCGTATGCATTGCAGTTCGCGCAGAACGAACTGGTGGCCAAATGCCACGAACTGCAGAGCTCAGAGACCCCGGACGCCGAGGAGCAGCGCGAGCTGGAATCCCGTGCGGCCGGGCTGAAGGCGGCCAACACCTGGCACGCCACCGGTGCCATCCAGGAGGCCCGCGAGGCCTGCGGTGGCGCAGGTTATCTGGCGGAGAACCGGCTGATCGCACTGAAGGCCGACACCGACGTGTTCACCACCTTCGAAGGCGACAACCACGTGCTGACCCAGCTGGTGGCCAAGGAACTGCTCACTGCCTATGCCGACGACGTCAAAGGCATGAGCCCGGTCGAGTGGGTGCGGTTCGCGGCGAACTTCGCCAGCGATCGCGTCATGAAGCGCACCGCGGCCGAGGCGATCATGCAGACCATCCTCGACTCCCGCCAGGACAACGAGGAAGAGGGCAGCCTGTTCAACCGGGGCACGCAGGTCAAGATGTTCGAGGACCGGGAGGAGTACCTCATCTCGTCGGTGGCGCGCCGCCTGCAGGGCAAGGCCAAGGAGATGTCCGCCTTCGACGCGTTCAACGCCGTGCAGGACCACGTGCTGCACGCCGCCACCGCCCACATCGACCGCATCATCCTGGAGGCGTTCGTGGCGGGTATCGACGCCTGTGAGGACGGCGAGGCCCGCAAGGTGCTGGGCATGGTGTGCGATCTGTATGCGCTGTCGGTGATCGAGGCGGACAAGGCCTGGTACATCGAGCACCGGTACCTGTCGACCGAGCGGGCCAAGGCGGTGACCCGCGCGATCAACGACCGCTGCCGATTGCTGCGGCCGTATGCCGAGGCCCTGGTCGACGGGTTCGGCATCCCCGAGCAGCTGCGGTACGCCGAGATGCTGCACCCCGAGCACCTGTCCGCATGAGCAGAAACTTGCTCCCCCGCCTGGACTCGAACCAGGAACCTGCCGATTAACAGTCGGCTGCTCTGCCAATTGAGCTACAGGGGATTACCCTCCGCGAAGCTGCTTCCCGCGGACCGAGGAGTGACTCTAGCGTACTGATACCGCTCAACGCCAAGACGCTCCTGCCCGGGCGCGCACTCCCGCGGGTGAGGCAGGATGGAGAGAACACATTCACCTTGGCGAGGGACCTGGAGGCACTGAGTGATCCGCATTGTCGCCGTGCTGGGAGTCGGCTACGTGCTGGGCGCGAAAGCAGGCAGGCGCCGTTACGAACAGATCGTCGGCACGTATCGCGCGGTGACTGCCAGTCCGGCCGCCAGGACGGTCATCGACGCGGGACGGCGCAAGATCGCCGACCGCGTCTCCCCCGATCCGGGCATGGTCGAACTGACCGAGATCGATGATGCGACGACGGTGATCGAGCCGGAGCAGCCCGACCAGCGTCGTCGGCGCTGACGCGCGCTAACCCAGCGGGACGTTGATGCTCTGGCCCGGGAACAGCGGGCCGGTGCTCAGCCCCGGGCTGCCACTGTTGGGGCCACCGACCGAGACCCCCGGGCTGCCGAAGCCCGTCGAGCCGGCGCCGGTGGAGTTCGAATACGAGATGCACGTGCCACTGCCGCGGGCGCCCAGCCAGGCCAGGCATTCCGCCTGGGTGCTGGTGGCGGCGGGCGGGGTGATCAGGTCGGCGTAGGCGGGCGCGGCGACCGCGGCGGCGGCGAACGCACCGATGACCACGAAGCGACGGGTACGGCCCTGCGTGAATCCCATGACAAACCCTTCCTGAGGCATTCGTTGTCAGGATAACCGCGGCAGCGGGGTTACGCCGTGAGATCGTCGCCGCTGGCCTGCTGGAGCAGGCTGCGCCGATAGGCTTCCATCGCCACCAGGTCACCGAACAGGGCGTGATATTCGTCACCCTGTTCCACCGGCGACATCCGCTGCAGCTTGGACTTCACCTCGGCGATCTGCCTGCCCACCCAGACCTCCTGCAGGCGCGCCAGCACGCTGGCGATGTAGCGGGGCAGCTTCTCCTCGTCCTCGACGCGAATGCCCTCCACGCTCATCTCGCTGATCAGGGCGCCGGCCGCCGGGGACGCCGCATGCTGACGGACCGCGTCGATCCACTGCGCGCCGCCGATTCCGGTCGAGGTGCCACCGGCGGCCTCGATCGCGGCCCGGACGGCGACGTAGCCGGGGTGGGTGAAGCTCTCGGCGGTCAGCGAATCGAACACCGGGCCCGACAGCGCCGGGTACTGCAGGGCCGATTTGAGCGCCTCACGCTGCGGCCACAGCGTCGGATCCTTGGGGTTGGGTCGCTGCAGCGGCTCGACTTTGTCGGCGGTCACCGACGCAGCCGACCGCCGGACCTCGGTGGTGCGCGAACCGCGGCCGTGTTGCGGCTGGATGCCCTTCGGGGTGCGGGCACTCTTGGAGCCGTCGCGCACTCGACTGATCACCTGCGCGACGTCGTCCCAGCCGACCCACCCGGCCAGCTGCCGGGCGTACTCGTCACGCAGAGTGGGGTCTTTGATCAGCGCGACCATCGGCACGCAACGACGCAGGGCGGACACCCGGCCTTCGACGGTGTCCAGATCCATCTCGGCGATCGCCGTGCGAATGGCGAACTCGAACAACGGGGTTCGCCGGGCGACCAGATCCCGCAGGGCCCCGTCGCCGGATTTCAGCCGCAGATCGCACGGGTCCATCCCGTCCGAGGCGACCGCCACATACGACTGCCCGGCCAGGTTCTGTTCACCCTCAAGGGCTTTGAGGGCGGCGGCGCGACCGGCGGCGTCGCCGTCGAAGACGTAGATCAGCTCGCCGCGAAAGAAGTTGTCGTCCATCATCAGTCGACGCAGCATGGCCAGATGCTCGTCGCCGAACGCGGTACCGCAGGATGCGACGGCGGTGGTGACACCGGCCAGGTGCATCGCCATCACGTCGGTGTAACCCTCGACGACGACCGCCTGATGTCCCTTGGCGATATCGCGTTTGGCCAAGTCGAGACCGTAGAGCACCGACGATTTCTTGTAGAGCACCGTCTCCGGGGTGTTGACGAACTTGGCTTCCATCCGGTCGTCGTCGAACATCCGGCGGGCACCGAACCCGATCACCTCGCCGCTGGCCGCCCGGATGGGCCAGAGCAGCCTGCGGTGGAACCGGTCCATCGGTCCGCGGTTGCCTTCCCGCGACAGCCCGGCGGCCTCAAGTTCCTTGAACTCGAACCCTTTTCGGATCAGATGCTTGGTCAGGGTGTCCCACCCCGACGGTGCCCAGCCGCAGCCGAAGTGCTTGGCCGCGGCGGCGTCGAAATTGCGGTCGGTCAGGTATTTGCGGCCCGGCTCGGCCTCCGGGCTTTGCAGCGCCTCGGCGTAGAACTCGGCGGCGGCGGCGTTGGCGGCGATCAGCCGGCTGCGGCTGCCGCGGTCACGTTGCACGTTGGTGGTTGACCCGCCGGTGTAGGTGACCGTGTAGCCGATCCGGTCGGCCAGCATTTCGACGGCCTCGACGAACGTGATGTGTTCGATCTTCTGCAGGAAGGCGTAGGCGTCACCGCCTTCCCCACAACCGAAACAGTGGAAATGACCGTGGTTGGGCCGCACGTGAAACGACGGTGACTTCTCGTCGTGGAAGGGACACAGCCCCTTGAGCGAATCGGCCCCGGCGCGCCGCAGCTGAACATAGTCGCCGACGAC
>JBEVHL010000044.1:0-20673 GCA_040511255.1 Mycobacterium sp.
GCTCGGCCAGCAGCCACGGCGCCACCAACCCCATTGTGGTACTGAAGGTTTCACTATCCGCCGGGCCCAGCCGGGCACCGAGTTTCGCCAGGGTGAGGTCGACGCTGATGCGGGCGACTTCGCCCATCCCTTCCGCGGTCGCCTTGTCCGGCCGCTGGAACGCGATGCCGGTGAAGTCCAGCCAGACCGGGTCCTGCCAGGTGGGACCGTGCAGACCCGCGATGGCCGCCACCGCCAGGCGGGCCTCGGCTTCCCCGCAGCCGGCGAGTTGATCACCCTGTACCGCCGGTGACTGATCAGCGAGCAGCAGAGCGTATTCCGCGGCATCCTCGGTGATGTCGCAATGGAACCACTGCGGTGTCGGGACCTGCACCCGGTCGGCAACGTGGGCGTAGAACGCACATTCGGCGCGGTACCCCATGGTCACCCGGTCGCGGACCGTGTCGTCGGTGGCGGGCAGCTTGATGACGAACGTGTCCGGAAGACCGCCCGCGTCATCTGCGTAGGTGGCCGTGACCCGGTAGGTGGCCCCGGTCTGGCCGGTGCCGATCGGCACCACCTCCACCTCACGTACGTCGACCGAGTCGCCGCGGGCGGTGAGCACGGCGGCCAGCCAGTCAGCGGTCACATCGGCGGGGTACCGCGGTATCGAAATGGCCTTGCTCATCGGGTGTTTCCCTCCAATACGGCAATCTGCTGTCTGCGCTGTTTCGCGACGAAGCCGATCGACAGCCGCTGCAGAACTCCTGGCGCCAGCCGGGCGAACAGCCATGCCGCGTGCGCTGCGCGCGGCACGACGAGGAGCGCCTTGTTCTTCTCGACGGCGCGCAACGTGTCGCGGGCCAGTCGGTCGGGACTGTAGAACTCCTTACTGCCCTGTCCGCTGCTGTAGAACGCGCGACCGTCGAAACCGTCGGGCAGCCCCTTCTCCAGGATCGGGGTCTCGACCGCGGTGGGGCAGATGGCCAGCACACCGATACCGTGCGCGGCCGCCTCGGTCCGCAGGGCCAGCGAGAGCCCGACAATCGCATGCTTGGTCATCACGTAGCTGGTGATCAGCCCGGCCGCGGCGAGACCCGCCATCGACGCGGTGTTGACGATGTGACCGTTGCCCTGGCGGATCATCACGGGATAAGCCGCCGCGACGCCGTGCACCACACCACGGATGTTGACGTCGATGATCGCGTTCCACTGATCCAGTGTCAGATTCTCGGTGTCCGCAGCCCAGGTGATGCCCGCGTTGTTGAACATCAGGTCCAGTCGTCCGGTTCGGTTCACCACCTCGTCGACGACGGCCTGCACCGCGGCGGCGTCGGTGACGTCCAGTTGCGCTGACCGGGCTCGCGTTCCGAGCAGAGTGGCGGTGCGGGCCGCGGCATCAGCGTCGATATCGGTGCACAGCACTTCCGCTCCGGCGACCACCAGCGCCCGACACAGCGCGGCGCCGATCCCCGAGCCGGCACCGGTGACGACGGCCTGCTTACCGGAGAAATAGGTCACGCCGAGGCCATCCGTTCGATATGGCCCAGCACGTCCGGGTAGCGCTTGAGGTGGGCGCCACCGTTGATGTCGAGCACCTCGCCGGTGAGCCAGGACGCCTTGTCCGAACACAGATACAGCACCGCGTCGGCGACATCCTCGGCCTTGCCGACCCGGCCGAGCGGGGTGTTTTCCAGATAGTCCTCGAGCACCCCGGGCGCCAGCGTGACCAGCTCGGTCAGCGGCGTGTGCACGAAACCGGGCGAGACGGCGTTGACGCGGATGTTCTTCGGCGCGAACTCCAGTGCGGCCACCTGAGTGAACATCGCCAGGCCCGCCTTGGCCGAGCAGTAGGCACTCATCCCCGTCGCGGCCTGCCTGGCGTTGAGCGACGTGATCGACACCAGCGAGCCGCCCGCGCGCAGCGTCCGGCCGGCGTACTTGGCCACCATCACCGCGCCGGTCAGGCAGCAGTCGATGACGGCGCGGAACCGGTCCATGTCGAGTTCGGTGATGCGGCCGAAGTCGCCGAAGCCCGCGGTGTTGACCACCACGTCGATCGGGCCGGCCTGTGCGAAGAGCGCGGCGACGCTGTCTTCGTCGGTGACGTTCACCGCCGCGGACGTGTGTGGGGCACCGAGCTCGGCGCAGCGGGCAGCGGCGCCGTCGGCGTTGAGGTCGGCGACGATGACGCGGTAGCCCTCCCCCGCCAGACCTTGCGCGGTGGCCCAGCCGATGCCTGACGCTCCGCCCACCACGACTGCTACCCGACCGGCCTCGACCTCGGACAACTGACCTCCAGTTTTACGGGGGCAGAACGCCACCCCAACCCCATTGACGGGTCAACTGTAAGTCATACGGCATGAGTTGCGGTCGGCTTTCGCCAAGGCATCACCCAGCCTCAGAGGTGGATCTTGCCCTCCGCAGCGGCGAGGCCGATATCGGTGCGGAAATGGCTGCCCGGCAGGCGAATCGACGCCACCTTCTGATAGGCGTCGGCCCGTGCACTCACCAGATCGGCGCCGGTACCGACGACTGCGAGGACACGGCCACCAGCGGAAACCACCGCGCCGTCAGATCGGCGTGCGGTGCCTGCGTGCAACACCCCGTCCGCGTCGGCACCGGTGATCACGTCGCCCACCCGAGGTCGGCCGGGGTAATTCTCGGCGGCGATCACCACCGTCACCGCGGCACCCGGATGCCAGCGGAGTTCTTCGAAATCTGCCAACTCACCGGTGGCGGCGGCGTTCAGCAGTTGCCCCAGTGGCGACTCGAGCAGGGCCAGCACGGACTGCGTCTCAGGATCGCCGAATCGGCAGTTGAACTCGACGACCGCGGGGCCGTTCGACGTCATCGCCAGGCCGGCGTACAGCAGTCCGGAGAATGAACTACCTCGCGAAACCAGTTCCGCAGCAACGGGTTCCACCACTTCGGTGACGATCTGCCGGACCGCCTCGTCGGACAGCCAGGGCAGCGGCGCGTAGGCGCCCATTCCTCCGGTGTTCAGACCGGCGTCACCGTCGCCGACGCGCTTGAAATCCTGCGCAGGCACCAACGGCACCACCGTCGCGCCGTCCACCACACAGAACAGGGAGACCTCGGGACCATCGAGGAACGATTCCAGGAGCACCGGGTGCCCGCCTTCGAGCAGGCTCGCGGCGTGCGCCCTGGCGGTATCGCGATCCGGCGTGACCACCACGCCCTTGCCCGCAGCCAATCCGTCGTCTTTGACCACCCAGGCCGGCTGCCCGGCTTTGGGGCCGAACCGGTCCAGCGCGGCATCCAGGCGCGCGGGACTGTCGACGATCTCGCTGGCAGCGGTCCGAACCCCCGCGGCGGTCATCACGTCTTTGGCGAACGCCTTGGATCCTTCGATGCGGGCAGCGTCCTTCGACGGCCCGAAGCAGGCGATCCCTGCCGCCCGCACCGCATCCGCGACGCCGAGAACCAACGGCACTTCCGGTCCGATGATCACCAGGTCGGCGGCTACCCGGCGCGCCAATGCGACGACGGCCTCGGCAGAGCTGATATCGATGTCGTACTGATCGGCGACGGCCGCGGTGCCGGCGTTGCCTGGCGCTACCGCCAGCGCTTCCACTTGGGGATCCCGGCGCAGCGCCAGGAGCAACGCATGTTCACGGGCACCGGATCCGATTACGAGGACGCGCACGAGTGCTCACCCTATCGGGCCACCCGGCGCAGCCCTATCCGTTGGCGGACGCGACTTCGCCGGCCATCCTGCCGAGCACCCGGGAATGCGCCGGAGTAAGCGTTTCCAGCAGCGCGGTGATTTCTCTGGCGGACAGATCCTCGGGCCGCACCCGCGACATCACCTGTTCCAGCTCCCACCGCAGATGCGGTAGCAGGTGGTCGTCGGCCGCCTTCGCGAAGATATTTGTTGCCACAAGCTCTGACACCCCGGGTTTCTGTCTCGAATGACCCCGCCCTTCCTGGTGAAGGTTTGTGCGGGTAAGCAAAGGCATTCGCTGGGAAGTGCAGCTCGGCAGGCACGCCGCCGTTGATCGACTCTTCCCAGTTCAAAGCACTTGCCAACATCGGAACGATCGCCCCCGCGGGCGCTCCGGGCTAACCAGCCGAGGTATCAGTACCCAGTGCGCTCACAACTCACCCATTTGCGGCGAAATGTGCGGTGGCCAACTATCCGGGATAGTCGGGACCGACAGCTGTTCTGGCGCCCAGAGCGCGCCCTCCGCCCCACCCGAGCTCGCGCCGGTATCCCCCGAGCAACCCGGAATCGGCGAGCCGCTCGACGTCGCGGAAAGGTGAGTCCGCCGGCGCCGGGGTGGCCAGCGGCCCCACGAACAGCGCATCGGTGGGGCAGTACGCCTCGCACTGAAAGCACGTCTGGCAGCTGTCCTGCCTGGCGATCATCGGAACCCCGTCGGTTCCCCGGTCGAAGACCCGCGTCGGGCAGACCTCGATGCACCGGTCACAGCCGATGCAGCGGTCGGCGTCGACGATCTCGATCATGCGGCCCGTCCGTCGCGAGTGCCCGACGTCGGTCGGGCCGACTCAGGACGGCTCCACAGTTCGTCCAACCCGCCGGTCAGCAGCCGGTGGCGCTGCGTGGGGTCCTGCGCCGGGAAGTCGACGCGCTTGTGCATGCCGCGGGTCTCAGTGCGTTGCAGGGCGGCGTGGTACATCCAGCGACTGTGCGCGACCATCGCCGCGGCCTCGCGCGCACGGAAGAGGTCTTCACCCGCGCCACCCAGCCCCGCGCGGACTGCACCCCAGGCGTCGTGCAACGACTGCAGGGCAGGCGTCAGCTGGTCGGCGTGCCGCAGGAAGTTGGTTTGGTGCGGCAGCACATGGCGTTGCACCGCAGCCGTCACCGCCCGGTAGTCGAGCCCGACCCGGCCGGTCGGCCGCAGCCCGGCACCGCCGATCGCCCGCAGGCCTGCGGGTCGGCCAGGTCGCTGGGTGGCGAACGCCGCCGCGCCCCGGCCTGCCCAACTTCCCGACGAGGCGGCCCACGCCGCGTTGTGGCTGCCGCCGCCGGTGAACCCGCCACAGATCAGTTCGCGGGTGGCGGTGTCGCCCGCGGCGAAGAGCCCCGGCACGTCGGTGGCGCAGTCGAAATCCACCACCCGTACTCCGCCGGTACCACGAACCGTGCCCTCGGCCACCAGGGTGATTTCGAAGAAATCGGTGAAGGGGTCGATGCCGAGGCGGTCGAAGACCAGAAAGAAGTTCGGTTGCCCCTTGCGCATCGCGGCCTGTTCGGCGGCGGTGGCCTGGTCGATCCTGGCGAACACCGGCTCGTCGCGCAGGGTGTTGGCAATCAGTGTCCGGCCCCTGGCGCTGCCCGCTCCCTCGATGACAGTTCGGTCGCCGCGGTAGAACGTGGCCCAGGAGTAGTACGCCGTCTTGGTCAACGAGGTTCCCCTCGGAGCGATCGCGAAGGAATTCGAGAACTCCATGCCCGACAGCACCGCCCCCGCTTCGACCGCCATCAACGCACCGTCGCCGGTGTTGACGTCGCAGCCCAGCGTTTTCGACTGGAAGGCACAGCCGCCGGCGGCCAGCACCACGGCGTTGGCCTCGATGCGCACGGCACGGCCCGAGGCACGGTCCAGTGCGACCGCTCCGGACACCACGCCGTCGTCGTCGACCAGAAGCTCCAGTGCCGGTGTGTGATCGAGGATGCGGACACCTAGGCGTTGTACCCGGGTGCGCTGCCTGCGCATGTACTCCGGCCCCTGCAGGTCGTCGCGGATCGTCCTGCCGTCGGCGCCCACCGGGAAGGGGTAGCGCTGCACCGTCGCCAGCTCGTCCATCCTGGCCCGCGTCTCGTCGAGAACCCTTGCCATCCAATCCCGTTCGGCCAGGTGGCCACCGAGAGCATCGCGGCTGGCCATGGCCGCCTCCCGCAATTCGGGCACATCGTCGACGTACCAGATACCGGTGCCGACCGAGGCGGTGGCTCCGCTTGAGCCGGTGTGTCCCTTGTCCGCCAGCACGACGTTCGCACCTGCCTGTGCCGCTTTGATGGCCGCCCACGTGCCTGCCGGACCGCCGCCGATCACCAGCACGTCCGTCGACAACGTCTGGGCTACTTCATCATTGGTCATGGCGTTCCTTACGGGCATCCTCGGCGTGGAATTGGTTGGCAGGCACCGGCAGGCCGTAGTGCTCGCGCAGGGTGGTGCCCCGGTAGTCGTCCCGGAACACGCCCTTGCTGCGCAGGATCGGCACCACGTGTTCGATGAAGGTCGCCAGCCCGGACGGTAGCGCAGGCGCCATGATGTTGAAGCCGTCGGCGGCGCCGCCCTCGAACCACGAGATGATCGTGTCGGCAGCTTGTTCCGGTGTCCCGATGAAGGTGAAGTGTCCGCGGCCGCCGCCAAGACGCGACAGGATTTGGCGGACCGTCAAGTTCTCGCGGACTGCGAGCTCGATGATGAGGTCGGAACGGCTCTGGGAGCCCTCCAGTTTCGGCCTGGCCAGGATGAATTCGGGCAGGGGCTCGTCGAGCTCGAACACCGACGGGTCGGTCTCGAAATTCCAGGCCAGCTGCGTCAGGCCGTATTCAGGCACGCGCAGCTCGTCGAACCGCTGGGCCAGCTCCCGGGCCTCCTGCTCGGTCGAACCGAGGAACGGCACGATGCCGGGCAGTACCACCACACTGTCGGGGTCACGACCCGCAGCCACCGCCCGCGCCTTGATGTCACGGTAGAACTCGGCGGCACGTTCGTAGGTCTGGTGCGCGGTGAAGATCGCCTCGGCGTGCCGGGCGGCGAAGTTCTTCCCGTCCTCAGACGACCCGGCCTGCACCAGCAACGGGTAACCCTGGGGCGGGCGTTCGACGTTCAGCGCCCCCGCAACCTTGAAGTGCTTGCCGGAGTGCTCGACACCGTGCAAACGGGCCGGGTCGGCGAACCGCCCCGACCTCTTGTCGGCCAGGACGGCTTCATTTTCCCAGCTGTCCCACAATGCCTTTGCGACGGTGAGGAATTCGTCGGCACGCTCATAGCGCGTCGCGTGGCTGGGTCGGTCGACGAGCCCAAAATTGGCGGCTTCGTCAGCTCCTGCCGATGTGACGACGTTCCAGCCAGCCCGTCCGCGGCTGACGTGATCGACCGACGCCAGCCGGCGGGCGAGGTTGTACGGCTCGTTGTAGGTCGACGAGACCGTGGCGATCAGCCCGATGCGGCTTGTGTGCTGCGAGAGCGCCGTGAGCAGGGTGAACGGTTCGAGCTGGCCGGGCGGACGGAACTCGCCGGTCCCGGTGAGCGCTGGGCCGTCGGCGAGGAACAGCGAGTCAAAGGCCGCACTCTCGGCCAACTGTGCCAGTTCGATCCAGTGCGTCAGATCGAAGTCAGCCCGCGGATTGCTCTCGGGCAGCCGCCACGCCGCCTCATGGTGACCCGCTTCCATGAGGAAGGCATTGAGATGCAGTTCCCGCAGCTTCGCACCCATCGGTCAGGACAGCTTTGTGCTGTCGAAACCGTCCGGGAGGATGTTGTCCGTGACGGTGGTGAAGTCGACCTTGACCGGGATCTCACCGGCTTCGGAGAACGCGTCGCTCAGCGCCTGCTCGGACTTGACGTCTTCGGGCAGAACCTGAGTGATCTTGAACGGGAACGCTGCCACGGTCGCCTTGGCGTCGTCGAGCGAGACGCCGGTCTCCTTCGCGATGGCCTTGGCGTAGTCGTCGGGATGCTGTTGGGCCCAGGTGAAGATCTTGGCCACCCGCGTCAGCACATCGGTCAGCGCGGCCCGCCTGGCCGGGTCGTTGAGCGACTTGTCCCCGGCGACGTAGTAGTTGTTCACCTGGTCGATGGGCGGTAGACCCTTGGCGAGAATGCGGGCACCAGCACCCACCGCCACTGCCGACTGCGGGTTCCAGATGGACCACGCGTCGACCTTGCCGGTGTTGAACGCGGTGGCGCCTGCCGCCGGACTGAGGTAGACCAGTTGCGCGTCCTTCGGGCTCAGGCCCGCACTCTTGAGCGCCAACAGGGCCAGCCCGTGTGCGGAGCTGCCCTGCGGGACGGCAATCTTCTTGCCCTTCAGGTCGGCGAGCGTCTGAATCGGCGAATCCTTCGGCACGATGATGTTCTCCGCCGCCTTGGTGTCGTCCGCGCCGCGCTGCACCCCAACCACTTTGAAGCCGAACTGTTTTGCCGCGCCTGTGATCGGCGGGACGTCACCTACCGAGCCGAGGTCGATGTCGCCGGAAGCGGCGGCCTGCACCAACGGGGGGCCGTAGTCGAACCGGGCGAACTTCACCTTGTACGGCGCGTCGTCGAACGCACCGGTCACCTTCGCCAGTTCCTCGCTGCCGTCGCCGCCGTTGTCACCGATCGTGAAGGTGAACTGACTCCATTCCGGATGGCTCGACGAACCGCCTGCATTGCTCAGAGGTGCGTCTGGGGCCTTGGCTGACGAGCCGCACGCGGCGAGCACCGTCACCACGGTGAGCAGCGCTGCGGCGCCGACTACTCGAAAAGATCTGGTGGACATGGGTTCTCCTAGATGGGCGGTGTCGAAACAAAAACTTCAGCGGTTGCTGGCTAATCCGAGGTCGGTCAGGAGGGCAGCGCGGAGCTGCTCGCGGGCGACGCTGGCCTCGCGGTCAGCGGCCGACAACTGCACCCGGTGGTTGGTGTCGATACGCCCGTCACTCATCACCACGATGCGATCGGCCAGGGCGATGGCCTCATCGACGTCGTGGGTGACCAGCAGCATGGCGGCGTGGTGCTTTCGCCGTAGCTCGCGAACCAGGTCATGCATCCGAAGCCGGGTGATCGCATCCAGCGCCGCGAACGGCTCGTCGAGCAGGATCAGCTCCGGCTCGGAGACCAAGGCCCGAGCCAGCGCAACGCGTTGCGCCTCACCCCCGGAAAGTTCTTTGGGCCAGGCCTTCTCGCGGCCCGCCAGGTGGACCTCACTGAGCGCTTTGCGGGCTCTGTCGTTGGCATCGGGGCCGCGCAGGCCCAACGTCACGTTGCTCAGCACCCGCTGCCAGGGCAGAAGCCGGTCGGCCTGGAACACGACCGCTCGGCTGGCAGGCACTTCGATCCGACCGCCGTCGGGCTTGTCCAACCCCGCCAGCAGCCGTAACAGCGTGCTCTTCCCGCAGCCCGATGGGCCGAGGAGAATCACCAACTCCTCGTCGTCGATCGTGAGATCGAGGTGGTCCAGCACCACGCGATCACCGAATTTCCGGACCACCTGCTCGACGAGGACGCCGGTCTGCTGACGCGGCACCGTGGCCGCGGGAACGGTCATGCTGCCTCATAACTGGGGCGCCACCGCAGCAGCACCCGCTCGAGGAACCGCACGATCTGGTCGGCCAACAGGCCGAGGACGGAGTAGATGACCAGACCGACGAACACCTTGTTGGTCTGCAGGTAGGTCTGCGCCTGGGTGATCAGGAAGCCGAGACCCTCGTTGGCGTTGACCGTCTCGGCGGCCACCAAGCCCAGCACGCTGTAGGCGAGCGAAAAGCGAAGTCCCACCAGGAAACCCGGTAGCGCCCCCGGTACCACCACGCGGGTGACGACCCGCGACAGCCCCGCGCCGGTGGTGCGGGCCATCTCGATCAGCCGCTGGTCGACGCCGCGGATGGCCGCGAACAGGTTGAGATACATCGGGACGCCGGCGCCGAACGCGATCAGTAGGACCTTGGTCAGCTCGTCGATGCCGAACCAGACGATCATCAGTGGCAACACCGCGAGCAGTGGGACGGTGTTGAGGATCTGGGCCAATCCATTGAACAGGTATTCACCGCTGCGCAGCACCCCGCCCAGTACCCCGGCCACGATGCCGACACTCAGACCGAGAGCCAGTCCAATTCCCGCTCGTTGCAACGAGATCGCCAGGTCGGGTCCCAGCACCCCGTCGTTCCACAGTTCCACCGCGGCTTTGACGATCTCGGTCGGTGCGGGTGCGTAGGCCGGGGGCAGGACGCCGGCTCGAGCCAGCACCTCCCACACCACCAGAATCACCACGGGAGTGGTGTAGATCCCGAGCGGCCACCGAAGCCGACGCCGAAGCGTGCCGAGCGGCGTCTGCCTGCGGATGTCTTCGGGCAGGAACACCTCGCGCCGGGCACTGCCGGTGGTCGGCGTAGGCACTGAGTGCGTGGGGGCCAATGTCGTGGCCAGGCTGGTATCGGTCATGCAGGGTCTCTCACGATTGGGGGCACGCGGCGAGCGGTGGTCACCCCGTCAATGGCCGAGGTGGACCGCCCGTACACAAACTTGGCTGCGCGCAAGGGCTGTTCGCACGCAACCGCATAGCCCTCACTCTGACCTAGCGATACCGATTGCGGGACCTATGAAATCGGTGCGATTCTTTCCCGCAAGGCGGCTCAGCGCAGGACGTGGCGCCCGACGATCATCGGGAGATCCAGGAAGGTGCGAATACCGGCGTCGGCAGCGCAGACCGGGCCGATCGCATGCACGGCGTGCATCGCGGTGCCCAGGCAGCCCTGGTCGGTCTCGTTCTCCCCGTGCGTGGCGATCTGGGATTCGAGCACCATCGACGGGCTGCCTTCGACGGTCACCTTCCACCCACGGCCGGTCGGCCAGTCGGGCGCCTGGTCGTCACGCAACCGCGTGATGTGCTCGACGGTCAGGGCTCGCCGCCCGCCGACGACCGCGCTGTAGCCGAACCGCTGCGCCGATACGGTGCCTGCTTCGATACGGCCCGCCTTGACGTCGAACGCCTCGGCGGTGACGACCACCTCCCGGTGGCATTCGCAGGAATCGATGTCGGCGCCGAGGCCGTCGGCCAACAGCATCAGCGGCGCGCGAAACGTCGCACCCAACGCCGCCGGGTCGGCCATCGGTACCGGCGCGTCCGGCGCCTGGCCGAAACCCATCACGTCGAACAGCATGAACGCACTGTCATAGGTGGAGTAGTCGAGAAGTTCCTGCACCACCAGCGAGTCGATGTGCGCGAACAATCCCGACATCGTCAGCGGCAGAACTTCTGCGGCCCAACCGGGTTCGATCCCGGTGCCATGGAAGGAGGTCTGCCCGGCGGCGCACGCCGCCTCCAAGCGCTGCACCACCCGCGGGTCGTCGCAGCTGCGGGGATAGATGAACGCGGTGACCGCCGTCGAGATGACGTTCTTTCCCGACGCCAGCAGCCGGCAGATGTCGTCGAGTGCGCCCATCGGATCCATCTCGCCCTGGGGCATGTACAGCACGCAGTCGGCATCGAGGGCCATGACGGCGTCGGCGTCGGAAGTGGCGGTCACCCCGACCGGGCCGATACCGCAGACGTCGCCGACGTCGCGGCCGGCCTTGTCGGGGCTGTACACATAGGCACCCACCAGCTCGAGGTCCGGGTGAGCGACCACGGCCTGCACGGCGTAGCGCCCGACGGTCCCGGTGGCCCACTGCACGACGCGAATCATCCTGTCCCGCTCCCCTACTCGACGAACCGCTCGGTATGTGCCGCCGAGAACGCGGCGACCGCGGCGGCCGCGCACACTTGCGGTCTGGTGCTGCGGCCGAACACGACGGGCGCGATCAACAGGGCAAACACCAGCTCCCGGTCGATCTCACCGAGTTCGGCGCCTGCCGCTGGACTCGCCAACACGTCGTCGATCGGCGCTGTGCACCACGCCTCGATACGTTGCCGCAACGCGGTGCGTTGCGGACTGTCCACCGCGTCGACCGCGAAGGCGTCGGCCAGTCCGGACCGTCCGGTACCCACGGAGAGCCAGCACATCGCGGTGACGATGAGCGGCCGGTCTGCAACCGCGCGGGCGTGCCCGACGAGGACCTCGATCAGCCGGTTCCGCCAAGATCCGTCGGCCGGTGCGGTGACCGGAGCGGGGATCAGCTCACCGAACGCGGCCGCCAGAACTTCACTGCAGCCGGGGAATTGCCGGTAGAGCGTGGCCCTGGACATCTGCGCGGACGTGGTGACCGCTTCCACGGTGACGGCATCGGGGCCGCCTTCGCGGAGCAGCTCGACAGCGGTGTCGATCAGCAGCGTGCGCGACCACGTCGGCCGTCCGCCATCTGCCACGTCGCTCCCCTGCTCCGGATTTTCCCTACCGTAACCTATACGGTACGAGCCTCAGTTCGCATCTGGTCACGCCCTTGCGATTCCCCCGGCCATACACCCGACGATTCAGTGTATGGTCGCGGTAACCACGTGTCTCGCGTCACATGAGGAGGCGTCCGTCATGACCACTACCGAAAGCGCCCGCCCGTTCGGCCAGGGCTACGACTTCACCGACCCCGATGTCCTGCTGCGGGGCATTCCTGTCACCGAGTTCGCCGAGCTGCGCAGGACCGCCCCGGTCTGGTGGAACGAGCAGGCTGAGTCCATTTTCGATGACGGCGGCTACTGGGTGATCAGCCGCCACGAGGACATCAAGTCGATCTCGCGCAACGGCGACCTGTGGTCGACCAACCGTAAGGGCGCGGTGATGCGGCTACCCGACGGTGTGACCAGTGAACAACTCGACCTGACCAAGGCGCTATTGATCAACCACGATGCCCCCGCCCACACCCGCCTGCGCAAGATCGTCTCCCGGCTGTTCACCCCCAGGGCAGTCGGGGCGCTGGAGGACACGTTGGCGCGGGCCGCTCGCGAGATCGTCGCCGCGGCCCTGGAAAAAGGCAGCGGGAATTTCGTCGACGACATCGCCACGAACCTGCCGCTGCTGGCGATCGCCGATCTGATCGGTGTGCCCGAAGCCGATCGCGCCAAGTTGTTCCACTGGACGAACTGCATCATGAACACCGACGACCCGGACTTCGACTCCGACCCGACTGTCGCAAACGCCGAACTGATGGGCTATGCGTACAACATGGCCGACGAACGCAGGCGCAACCCTGCCGACGATATCGTCACCAAACTCATCCAGGCCGACGTCGATGGCGAGGCCATGGGCGATATCGAATTCGCGTTCTTCGTGATCCTGCTGGCCGTCGCGGGCAACGAGACCACTCGCAACGCGATGACCCACGGAATGAACGCGTTCCTCGAAAACCCCGATCAGTGGGAACTTTTCAAGCGTGAGCGGCCCGTCACCACCACCGAGGAGATCGTCCGCTGGGCCTCCCCGGTGCACTGTTTCCAGCGCACCGCACTGGCTGACACCGAACTGGGCGGGGTGAGCATCCGCGAGGGGCAGCGGGTCGGCCTGTTCTACAGTTCGGCCAACTACGACGAAGAGGTGTTCGACAAGCCCTTCGACTTCAACATCCTGCGCGACCCCAACCCGCACCTGGCCTTCGGCGGCAACGGCGCGCACTACTGCATCGGCGCCAATCTGGCCCGGATGGAGATCAAGCTGATCTTCAACGAGATCGCCAACCAGATTCCGGACATCACGAAATTGGCTGAGCCGCAACGCCTTCGCTCTGGCTGGATCAACGGGGTCAAGGAGCTGCAGGTCAGCTACACAGGCTGATCTATCATTCGGGGCATGCGTACCCACGGCTGGTCGGGATCGGCCCCCGCGACCGATGACGAGGCCGTCGCGCGCATCCTCACCGCCGCCGGCCAGGCCATCGACGAGCGCGGCGCCGACATCAGCATCGCCGATGTGGCGCGCACTCTGGGTGTCACCCGTCAGACCGTGTACCGCTACTTCCCCAGCACCGATGCCCTCCTGGTGGCGGCGGCCGTGCACGCGGCAGGAGATTTCCTGGACCGACTGGCCGCGCATCTGCACGGCATCACCGATCCGGTGGACGCGGTGACCGAGGCCATCGCCACCGCACTGGAGTGGCTGCCGAAAGACAAGCACATCGGTCTGCTCATCGAGCCGGGACAGGCCACCGCGCACACCGAATCGGTGACGTCGGAGGTGGCGCTGCAATTCGCCAATGCCGTGCTGCGCCGCTTCGATGTCGACTGGGGCGCAGCGGGCTTCGGCGACGACGACCTGAACGAGCTCGCCGAACATCTACTGCGCATCATCCAGTCGTTCGTCATCGACCCGGGCCGGCCGCCCCGGACCGACGCGGACCTGCGTCGTTATCTGCGACGGTGGGTCGGCGCCGCGGTCGGTCCGCCGGCCTAATCGTCGAGGGTCTTACCGGAGTGCATCCTCAGTGCGTCGTTGACGTTGCCCTTCTTGTCTTCGTCCGCTCCCCGCTCGGCCGCTTTCTTCCGCTTGGCCACCACCTTCGTCACCGCGCCGTCCAGCTTCGAACCCAGCGGGAAACCCAGGTAGTGGGTCAGGAAGATCGCCATTTCCTTGAGCTCGTCGGCGGTGAGCTCCTCGTTGTGCAGCGCGGCGTTGGTCTGTATCTCGGCCAGGTCGGAAATGCCGAGCGCGGTCACCACGGTCAGCGTCATGATGCGCTTGTCGCGCATCGACAGCCCGGGACGGCTCCAGATGGTGCCGAAGAGATGATCAGCGGTCAGGGCGAAGTAGTCACCCGGCGAGTCGGGCATCTCCCAGCCGTAGACCTCGTTCATCTTCGCCAGGCCCTTTTTGCGCAACTCGTCCATGCTCACTCCTTCGTCGCCGCGTGCGGAACGCCGAGTCCGGCGGCCAGATCCCGCAACGCTATCTCCGCCAACGGCAGGTCCACGCCGGTCTTCTCGCCCAGCGCGAGCGCCAACCCCAGATCTTTCTCGGCCAGTCCGCGGGTGTGGACGAACATGTCGTAGACGAAGTGGTCCGATGACAGCGGCGCGGTGTCCTCGCGGACCAGGATCGCGCCGGGTCCGCCGCTCTGGGCGTCGCTGTGGCGGACAACCCGGCCCAACTTCTGCAGGTCGATACCCGCCGCCTCGGCCAGCTTCGCCGCCTCGCAGGCAGCAGCGAAGCCGATGTAGGTCAACATATTTCGGGCCAGCTTCATCCGGGTGCCCGCTCCGGGGTCGCCGGCGCGGACCACCATCGAGGCCCACTGCTTGAACACCGGCTTGACCCGCTCGTAGGCGTCATCGTCCGCCCCGACCATGACAGCCAGCTCACCCTTGTCCGCCGCACCGGCCCCACCGCTCACCGGAGCATCGACGATGTGAATGCCTTTGGGCCGCAACTGCTCCGCCAGCTCGCCGGCGGTGGTGGGTTCGATGGTGGAATGGATCGCGATGACCGTGCCCGGCGCGGCGTGCGCGGCGAGTTCGCCGACGACGTCCCGCACCTGCTTGTCGGTGAGCACCGTGACGCTGATGATGTCGGCCTTGGCGACGTCGGCCACGCTGTCGGCCAATGTCGCCCCGAGCTCGGCCAACGGTGTCATCGCCTCGACACGGACATCGAAGACGATCAGGCCACCGGGCCAGTTCGCGAGCCGCTTGGCCATCGGCAAACCCTGATTGCCAAGGCCGATATAGCCCACGGTCGGTTCGGTCGGAGAGCTCATGACCGGAAGATCTGTCCGCCGTCGACGTTGAAGATCTGTCCGGTGATCCACTTGGCCTGATCGGACAGCAGGAACAGCAGCATGCCCACCAGGTCCTCCGGTTCACCCATCCGGGACAACGGAATGCCCTTGACGATGTCGGCGACCATCTCCTGCGGCGTCGTGGTCCGATTCGCCTCGGTGTCAATGGGTCCCGGCGCGATCGCGTTGATCCGGATGTTCTGGCCACCGAGTTCGGTGGCCAGTTGCTGGGTCAGGCCGTTGATGCCGACCTTGGCCAGACCGTAGAAGTTGGAGTACAGCCAGGCCGCGGTGGAGGACTGGTTGACGATGGCGCCGCCACCGCGTTTGGCCATCTTGCGGTAGACGGCGCGGGTGCAGACCAGCGCGCCGTCGAGGTTCACGCTCATGAACTTCTTGTAGTACTCCCAGTCGACCGTGATGAGAAAGTCGAGCTTCATCCCGCCGAAGATCGCGGCGTTGTTGACCAGGTAGTCGATGCCACCGAACTCAGACAACGTCTGAGCCGCCATCTCTTTCGCGGATTCGGGATCACTGACGTCCACCGGCAGCGCCAACGCATTGCCGCCCTCGCCTTTGATTCCGTCGGCCACCTTCTTGGCGCCTTCGATGTTGATATCGGCCACGACCACGGCCGCGCCTTCACGGGCCAGGGACTCCGCGTACACCTGTCCGATGCCGCCGCCGGCGCCGGTGATGATGGCTACCTTGTCCTTGAACTGATCGCCGTACAAACCCATGCTCGAATCCTCTCTCGGGGCGAGTGTCTAAGTCGCCAGTGTCGCAATGACTTTGGTCTCCAGGTATTCCTCAAAGCCGGCCAGGCCCATCTCGCGTCCGATACCGGATTGCTTGTATCCGCCGAACGGCGCGTCCGCGGAGTACCAGACCCCGCCGTTGACGTTGACCGTGCCGACCCGCAGTCGGTCCGCCACCGCCTGCGCCCGGTCGTCGTCGGCACCGAACACCGTGCCGGACAATCCGTATGGCGAATCGTTGGCGATGCGAACCGCGTCGTCGTCGCCGTCGTGCGCGATCACGGTCAGCACCGGACCGAAGATCTCCTCGCGAGCCACCCGCGCATCGTTGGTCAGTCCCGAGATCACCGTCGGCTCGATGAAGAAGCCCTTGTCCTGATCAGCGGGCCGGCCGCCGCCGCAGGCGAACGTGCCGCCCTCTTCGATGGCCAGATCGAGATAGCCCTGCACCCGGTCACGCTGACGCTCGGAGATCACCGGGCCGCAGACGGTGCGCTTGTTGGTCGGGTCGCCCGGTTTGATCCCGGCCATGGTGGCGGCCGCGGCCTCGACGGCCTCGTCATAGCGGGCGCGCGGCACCAGCAACCGGGTGGTGATGGCGCAGCCCTGGCCGGCGTGCATCGAAGTGGTGAACGCCGCCATCGACGCGGCCCCGGCCAGA
This sequence comes from Mycobacterium sp., assembly GCA_040511255.1. GTDB lineage: Bacteria > Actinomycetota > Actinomycetes > Mycobacteriales > Mycobacteriaceae > Mycobacterium. Next base: position 16,743 of record JBEVHL010000044.1, read on the forward strand.
TCGGCGTCGTCGAGCACGATGAATGCCGACTTGCCGCCGAGCTCCAGGAACACCTTCTTGAGAGTGGCTGCGGCATCGGTCATCACGGCACGGCCGGTGACCGTCGACCCGGTGAAGGTGACCAGGTCGACCCGCGGGTCCTTCGACAGCAGCGCACCGACACCGTGGTCGCTGGAGGTGACGATGTTGATGGTGCCCGGCGGGAAGTCGGTGTGCTCGGCGATCAGTTCGCCGAGCACGGCCGCAGCCCATGGGGTGTCTGGCGCGGGCTTGAGGATGACGGTGTTTCCCGCGGCCAGCGCCGGGCCGAGCTTGGCCAGGTTGATCTGGTGCGGGAAGTTCCACGGCGTGACCGCGCCGACCACACCGACAGCCTCGCGGGCGATGATGCGATTGGTCGGCATGCCCTGCGGTGTCGCGTGACCGAGATCGGTGCGCCACTGATAGGTCTCGGCAGTGTCGGCGGCAAAGGTGAGGTCCTCGACCGGGCCTTCCAGTTGGGCGCCGGAGGTGAGCATCTTGGGTGCACCCACCTCGGAGATGGTCAGCTCGCGCAATTCCTCGACGTGGTCGCGCATGGCGGTCTGCAGTTGGCGGATGCAGCGCGCCCGCAATTCGACGTTGGTGGACCAGTCGGTGTCGTCGAAAGCGCGACGGGCCGCCTCGATGGCGTTGCCCATGTCCTCAGCGGTCGCGTCGGCGGCAACACCGAGCACTTCTTCGGTGGCGGGGTTGAGCGTGGAGAACGTCCCTCCGCTGCCGGCTGTCAGTTTGCCGTCGATGAACAGTCGACTCTCGCGATCGCCCAGTAGCGCCATCGGATCTCCCTGCATCTTCTGATTAAGTTTCTGGACAGCTGTCCGGCTGTGCCGGTCGAACCATATCTCCCGACGCCCACCGGGTGCAAGGGTCGGCCAGGTGAACGGCAGCTGGGTCGACCATAGCTGCACTTCAGATGGATTTCTCACGCTCGCGCTTGCTTCCCGACACACTCGTCGGATAACTTGGACATGTGTCCAGCGATGCGGTGGTGGTCATGACGGGTGCGGGAGGTCCCGACCCTGGTGAGACGCCGCGCAACCGTCGGCAGGAGGAGACCTTCCGCAAGGTTCTCACCGCTGCCATCGCGACCCTGCGCGAATCGTCGTACGCCGATCTGACCGTGCGAGCGGTCGCGGCGCGGGCGAAGGTCGCGCCGGCCACTGCCTATACGTACTTCTCATCGAAGAACCACCTGATCGCCGAGGTGTACCTGGATCTCCTCAAGCAGGTGCCGTACTTCACCGATGTCAACGACTCGATGTCGAGTCGCGTCGAGCAGGCGCTGCGCAGCCTGGCCTTGGTGGTGGCCGACGAGCCCGAAGTGGCGGCCGCATGCACTGCGGCCCTGCTGGCCAGCAATGACCCCACCGTCTTGAAGGTGCGCGACAGAATCGGTGCCGAGATCCACCGCCGGATCAAATCGGCCGCCGGACCCGAATGCGATCCACGCACGGTGTCGGCGTTGGAGATGACGTTCTTCGGCGCACTGGTCAACGCGGGCAGCGGCGCCTTCACCTACCACCAGATCGCCGATCGACTCAGCTACGTCGTCGGCCTCATCCTTGGAGACGAACGATGACCGCCACCGCACCGCCGTTCCTCGACCCGTACGACTACGACTTCCACGAAGACCCGTATCCGTATTACAAGCGGCTGCGCGACGAGGCACCGTTGTACCGCAACGAGGAGCAGCAATTCTGGGCGCTGTCCCGCCACACCGACGTCGTGCAGGGTTTCCGGAACAGCACCACCCTGTCCAACAAGCACGGGGTATCCCTTGACCCCATCTCGCGCAATGAACATGCGCACCGGGTGATGTCCTTCCTCGCGCTCGACGACCCCGGTCACCTCCGGCTGCGCACCCTGGTGTCGAAAGGCTTCACACCGAGGCGAATTCGCGAACTGGAGGGACGGGTGGTCGAAATCGCGGTGCAGCATCTCGACGCCGCACTCCAGTCCAACACTTTCGACTATGTCGACGACTTCGCAGGCAAGCTGCCGATGGACGTCATCTCGGAACTGATGGGCGTGCCCGAAGAAGACCGGGTCCGCATCCGCGCGCTCGCCGACGGCGTGATGCATCGCGACGACGGCGTCAGGGACGTGCCCGCGGAGGCCATGCAGGCCTCGGCGGACCTGATGGTGTATTACGCCGACATGGTCAACCAGCGCCGCAACAAGCTGAGCGACGACCTCACCTCGGCGCTGGTGGAAGCCGAGATCGACGGCGACCGGCTCACCGACGAAGAGATCATCGCGTTCCTGTTCCTGATGGTGGTGGCCGGAAACGAGACCACCACGAAATTGCTTGCCAATGCCGCATATTGGGGCTTCAAGAACCCGGACCAGCTGGCGCCGGTATTCGACGATCACTCGCTGGTCAAACCGTGGATCGAAGAGACGTTGCGCTATGACGCCTCCAGCCAGATCCTGGCGCGTGCCGTCTCGGCGGACATGACGCTCTACGACACCACCATTCCCGAAGGCGACGTGCTGTTGCTCCTGCCCGGCTCGGGCAACCGCGACGAGCGGGTGTTCTCCGATCCTGACGCCTATCGCATCGATCGCGAGATCGGTTCGAAGCTGCTCAGCTTCGGCAGCGGCGCCCACTTCTGCCTGGGTGCCCACCTGGCCCGGATGGAGGCGCAGGTCGCGCTGACCGAACTGTTCAAGCGAATCCGCAATTACGAAGTGGACGAAGCCAATTCGGTGCGAGTCCACTCCAGCAGCGTTCGCGGTTTCGCTCACCTGCCCATCACCGTTCAGACTCGCTGAAAGCTCGATACCATGCCCCGTTTTGCACCCCTGCCCGAACGCCGGCCCGCCATCGTCGCCGGGGCCTCAGCCGGTATCGGCGAGGCCACCGCCATCGAACTCGCGGCGCGCGGCTTTCCCGTCGCCCTCGGTGCCCGCCGGGTGGAGAAGCTCGAGGACCTGGTCGGCAAGATCAATGCCGATGGTGGTGAAGCCGTCGGCTTCCACCTCGACGTCACCGACCCCAACTCGGTGAAATCCTTTATGGCCAGTGCGGTTGACGCACTCGGCGATATCGAGGTGCTGGTCGCCGGTGCCGGGGACACCTACTTCGGCAAGCTGGCCGACATCAGTTCAGACGACTTCAATTCGCAGCTGCAGATCCACCTGGTCGGCGCCAACCGGCTGGCCAGTGCGGTACTGCCGGGCATGATCGAGCGCCAGCGCGGCGACCTGATTTTCGTCGGCTCAGACGTCGCGCTGCGGCAGCGGCCGCACATGGGCGCCTACGGTGCAGCCAAGGCCGCCTTGGTCGCGATGGTGACCAACTATCAGATGGAGCTGGAGGGCACCGGGGTACGCGCGTCGATCGTCCATCCCGGCCCGACCAAGACATCGATGGGCTGGAGCCTGCCCGCCGAATCCATCGGGCCGGCACTGGAGGACTGGGCCAAATGGGGCCAGGCGCGCCACGATTACTTCCTGCGTGCCTCAGATCTGGCGCGTGCCATCACCTTTGTCGCCGAGACACCGCGCGGCGGGTTCATCGCCAACATGGAACTTCAGCCCGAAGCCCCATTGGCCGCCACCAAAGACCGCCAGAAGCTCGCCCTTGGCGAGGAGGGACTGCCGTCATGACTAATTTTTCTTCTACCACCAAGGTGGTACTTAGGGTTTCGGGTGGCGAAGAAGAGGAACACGGCCACCTCGAGGAGTTCCGCACCGACCCGATCGGCCTGATGCAGCGCATCCGTGACGAATGCGGTGACGCCGGGTGGTTCCAGCTCGCCGACAAGCAGGTGGTGATGCTGTCCGGCGCGGAGGCCAACGAGTTCTTCTTCCGCTCCAGCGACAGCGATCTCAACCAGGCCGAGGCGTATCCGTTCATGACGCCGATCTTCGGCGAGGGCGTGGT
>JBEVHL010000045.1:0-2748 GCA_040511255.1 Mycobacterium sp.
GCGGCGCTCACGGTGGGCGGGATGTCGGTGCTCATTGTTGCTCCTGCTTGATGTGGTCGAAGAACGATCGGATCTGATCGGGAATGTGGGCGACTTCTAGATACGGCACGCCTGCGGCGGCGTCGGAGAGATACGCGAACCGCATACCGCCCGGCATCACCCCTTGGGAGACGATGTCGGCGCCGTGCTGCTCGGCGGCGGCCAGGGCCGCATCGAAGTGCGTCGCGTACAGCGCCTCGGTGCAGATGTGGTGCAGCCCGCCGGTGGGGTTGTCGACCAGAAACTCGCTGTAGATGCTGGTGCCACGCACGGGCGAGATGAGTTCGAGCTGCATCTCCCCCAGGTAGCTCAGGGAAATGTCCGCGTGAAAGTCCGCGGGCGCTCCGCGGTACGTGCAGGTGTCCGGAGCGAAGTGCACATCAGGCATCCGGACCCACTTCTTGACGCCGAGCAGGCCGGTCAGGGCCGCCTCGGTGGCGTCGATATCGGGGGTCACCCAGGCTATCTGGACAGCAGTCTGGACAGGCGAACTCATCACTTCGCAGAATAACCCAGCCGGCCAGCGAATTGAAACAGGTTCTAGTTTTGCCCTACCCCGTGACCATGTCGGTCAGCAGCTGCAACTGCAGTTCGAAGACCGAACCTGGCTCGCTCACCGTGTCGGACCCGTACTGTCCGAACACCTCCAGGCTGATGGCGCCGACGAGCCCGGCCCACAACGTGAAGCCCTTCGCCACCGCCAGATCGTCGGCGTCAAAGTCGAACTCGTCGCGCAAGCGGTCGAAATCACGCGAAAGGGGTTGCGGGACCACCTGCTTCGAAGCTGGGATGGCGCCGGCAGCGACGCCTGCGGCAATGGCGTCGAACAGGGCGCCGACCACCCGGGTGCCGGGACCGACGGTCTGTTCGGCGGGTGCTTGATATCCGGGCACCGGGCTGCCGTAGAGCAGCGCCCAACTGGCCGGCTGTGCACATGCCCACTGTCGCGCGGCGTGGGCGATCGCGGCGATATCGACCCTCCAGTCGCCACCAACCGGTCGCGCCGCATCGACGGCGTCGGCCAGGCTCGAGTAGGCGTCGACCAGCAGCAGGGTGAGCAGTTCGTCGCGGCTGGCGACGTAGCGGTACACCGCCGATGACACCATGCCGAGGTCGCGGGCGATGGCGCGCAGGGACAGCCCCGCGGCTCCTTCGGTGACCAGGTGTTTGCGGCCCAGTTCGATGATCTGCGCCTCGACCCGGTCGCGGGTGTCCTGTCGTTTTCCCATCTGGCCAGTCTGACACGAATGAGAGCGGTGCTCTTGATTTCGAACCCAAGCCGTGGCAATCTGAAGCAACCGAGAGCACTGCTCTCAAAACCTATTTACGAGGAGAGACCGATGTCGATGCGCTACGACGAACCGAACCTGATCGCCAAGGCGGGCAATGCCGTGATCCGCTGGCTGGCCGAGGCCGGTGTCAGCATCATGGGCAGCCACGCCCTGCGGGTCCGCGGCCGCAAGAGCGGCGTGATGCGCGGGGTGGTGATCAACCTGATGACCGTCGACGGTGTCGAGTACCTGGTGTCCCCGCGCGGTAATACCCAGTGGGCCAGGAACGCCCGAGCGGCCGGCGAGGTCGAGGTGGGGCCGCGGTGGCGGGGTCGCCGGGCGAGCGTCACCGAGGTGCCCGACGACGCCAAGCCCGCGCTGCTGAAGCGCTATCTGGACCGGTGGTACTGGGAGGTCAAGGGCCACATCGGCGGGCTCACGCCGGAATCGACGACCGACGAGATCCGGGCGGCGGCGCCGTCGATCCCGGTGTTCGTGCTGGCGCGGTAGCTCAGTGCGCGGCGAGCAGCTGGGCGCGCTGGTTGACGCTGACGTTGCTCACGACGTTGACGTCCTCGCGGACCTGATCACCGGTGGACTGCCACGACACTGCCGCGGGGAAGGTGCCCCAGGTGCAGTTGAACAGGCCGATGACCACCGCGCGGTTACCGTCCATGACGTACACCGGTCCGCCGGAGTCGCCCTTCTGGCTGACCACGCCGCTGGCCATGGTGAACCAGCCGTCGTTGACGCGGTCGATGCTGCCGCAGCTCTCACCGGTCATGATCCCGAAGTGGCACACCGCTTCCCCCGGCTGCGCGACCCGGCCGGGCTGCGACTCCAGTGGCTTGCCGCTGGGCAGGATGTTGTTCACCGAGACGTTGTCGGCCAACACGATCGCTTCGTAATCCTGGATCGTCTGATCGGTGGTCACCGTCGCGCCGTCGGGGGTGTTGTCCCGGAAGGTCGCCATGTTGCCGATCACCGTGCCGTTGGTGTCGGTCACCGGACCCGATCCGCGGCAGTGGCCCGCGGTGAAGGCCACCCGCAGCGCGGGGTCGACGTAGCCCAGGGTGCAGACGTTGGTGTCCTGCAGGATCTCCATACCGGGATGGACCACCACACCGGGATCGGCGCTGGCCGGAGTCGCGGGCACCGCGAGCGCGATGGCGGACGCCGCCGACAGCACTGCGAGGGTCGCTGTCAGCGATCGCGACTTCAGAATTCGCATCAACGACTCCGATCGATGTGGCCGGTTGGTCCGGATCCGGTAACGGTGTAATTGAGCTATCGGCGTGTCGTGCCCACATCGTTACCAAACTCGGTTATAAGCCGTTACCCAATCGATCACCGGTCTATTCCCGGGCGTCAGCGCACACAACAGCGGCCCCGTCCGTGTCGGACCGGGCCGCAGTCGTCGTCGTCATCAGTCGGGAAT
>JBEVHL010000046.1:0-6618 GCA_040511255.1 Mycobacterium sp.
TACGACAGGATCATGATCAGCAGCGGCACTTCCTGCGCCGCGTCGGTGCCGGACTTGCCGGTCTCCTTGATCAGCAGCTGCTCGATCTCGTCCCGGTGCTCGCCCAACCAGGTCGCGAAGCGCGCCAGTACCGCCGCGCGACCTTTGGCGCCGCGCTGCTCCCACTCACGCTGCGCCACCCTGAGCTTGGCGGCCACGGCGGGGATGTCGGCAGGGTCGGACCACTGCACATGGCCGGCCACGGCACCGGTCGCGGGGTTGAGGATGGTCGCGGTATCGGACGCCTTCTGGGCAGACTCAGTGGTCGATGCGACTTCTGGTGTGGCGGTCATCTGCCCATGGTAACCAGGCCTTGTGACGTAAGTCTCGGCGGGTTTGACACCCGTCAAGTTTGTCCTGGTAGCGGCGTCGCGCTGCTAGACACACTGCGCCGCTCCTCCTCATCGCTCGTGCCTCGCTCTGCATCGTCGCGACGCTAGGGCGCGATCCCCCGCACGTATGCCGCCGCACCCAAGTGCTGCGCGCAGTCGTCGATCACGCTGATCAGCCGCGCACTGGCGGTGACCGCAGGGGTCCATCGCTTGTCGACCACGCGGGCCAGGTCCTCTGACGTCACCGCAGTCACGTACTTCAGGGTCATCTCGTGCACCGCCTGGTAGTAACCCGCCAGCAGCTCGGCAGGTGCGTGCACCTTGCCGGCGTCCTCGGGGGTGTGGCCGTAGCCGGTGTCGCCGCGGGGCAGGTCGAGAGCAAACCGGTCCACCCAGCCGCCGCTGGTCCATATCTCTTCTACGCCGGCGAGCGGCGCAACCTGCGCGTCCTGCACCCGGGCGCTGTGCCAGAGCAGCCACGCGATGCTGTTGGCGTCGGGCGTGGCGCGGTAGTCGGACAGGCTGTCGCTGAGCCCGTCCGTCAGATCGGTGACGTGCTCGATCAACCGGGTGAAGGCATCGCGGAGCAGTTCTTGGGCAGCAGAAGAGTCGTTGGCCATGACGCCGACGCTACTACCGGGGTGCGACTACTCCGCGGGACCTCCGCCGTGAAAAACCGCCTCGACGTTGTTGCCGTCCGGATCGCGGACGAACGCGCCGTAGTAGCCCGGGTGGTATTCCGGCCAGAGCCGCGGCTCATGCAACGGTTCGACCCCCAGTGCGAGCGCCGTGTGAAAGAACGCCTGCACCTCCTCGGCGTCCTTGGCGACGAACGCCACGTGCACTTCGCGGTTTGGCCCGGATACGCCACCTGCGTTGGCATCGGCGATCCAGAACGAGGGATGACCGTCGCTGCCGTAGCCGATCGCCACCCCGACATCCATCTGCCGGGTGTACCCCAGGATCCCCAGCACCTTGTCGTAGAAGTCCTGCGATTTTGCCCAGTCGCTGCAATTGATTCCGAAGTGATCGATCACGTATTCATCGTAGATTCCACCTATGACATACGACCTATGCATTCGTGGGGGAACCATCGTCGACGGCCTCGGCGGTGAACCGTACGTAGGCGACGTCGCGGTGTCCGACGGAGTGATCACAGCGATCGGGTCAGTGGACGGGACCGCGGACCGCGAGATCGACGCCACCGGCCTGCTGGTCACCCCCGGTTTCGTCGACCTGCACACCCACTACGACGGTCAGGCCATCTGGTCGGAACGCATGACGCCGTCCTCCGCGCACGGCGTAACCACCGCGGTGATGGGCAACTGCGGCGTCGGGTTCGCGCCGTGCCGGGCCGAGGACCACGATGTGCTGGTCGACGTGATGGCCGGTGTCGAGGACATCCCGGGCGTGGTGATGGTCGACGGCCTGCCGTGGAACTGGGAGACCTTCCCGGAGTTTCTGGACACCCTGGAGGCGGGCCGCCGCGATATCGATGTGGCGGCATTCCTGCCGCACTCACCGCTGCGGGTGTACGTGATGGGCCAGCGCGGCGTGGACCGCGAACCGGCCACCGACGAAGACCTGGCCATGATGCGCAAGCTGGCCGCCGAGGCGATTTCGGTTGGCGCCCTTGGCTTTGCCTCGTCGCGGCTGACCATCCACAAGACCGAGAGCGGCCAGCCGATCCCCAGCTACGAGGCCGGCCACGACGAGATCGAGGCGATCGCCCGCGGCGTCGACGACGCCGGCGGCGGGTTGATCCAGTTCGTTCCCGATCTGCTGGCCGCCGATTACGAGGGTGCGCTGCAAGCGGTGTTCGACGTCGCCGCCGGCGTCGGGCTGCCGGTCACGTTCACCCTGGCGATCGGAAATGCCGGTCCCGCACTGCATCTGGACGCGCTGAGGATGGTCGAGAAGGCCAACGCGAATGGCGGCGACATCAGCGCGCAGATCTTCCCGCGGCCGATCGGCCTGGTGATCGGGCTCGACCTGTCGGGCAACCCGTTCACCACCTACCCCAGCTATCAGGAGATCGCGAATCTGCCCTTGGCGGAGCGCGTCGCCGAAATGCGCAAACCCGAAGTACGGGAACGCATTCTGGCTGACAAACCGGGTAGCAACGGCCATCCGCTGATGTTCGCGTCGCAGGCCTGGGACTACATGTACCCGCTGGGCGATCCGCCCAACTACGAGCCGTCGCCGTCGGACAGCATCGGCGCCCGCGCCCGGGCCCGCGGCCTCGACCCGCTGGCCGAGGCCTACGACCGCTGCCTGGATGATGACGGTCACGCCATGCTGCTGGTCACGCTGGCCAACTTCCGCGACAATTCGCTGGACACCATCGGCGAACTGCTGCACCGCGATGACGTGGTACTTGGCCTCGGCGACGGCGGCGCGCACTACGGAATGATCTGCGATGCAAGCTTTCCCACGTTCCTGCTGGCGCACTGGGCCCGCGACCGGGCGTCCGGGCGGCTCACGGTCGCCCACGCCATCCGCGAGTTGACCTCAGTTCCGGCCCGGGTCGCCGGGTTGGCGGATCGCGGCCAGATCGCGGTGGGCTACAAAGCCGACCTCAACGTCATCGACCATGCGGCGTTGACGGTGCACCGGCCCGTCATCGCCTACGACCTGCCTGCAGGCGGCAAGCGGCTGGATCAGTCCGCCGACGGATACGTGGCGACCATCGTCGCCGGTGAGGTCATCGCCGAGAACGGAGTGCCGACCGACGCCAGGCCGGGCAAGCTCGTCCGGGGGCGGCAACCGGCGCCCGCCTAATCTGCAGGACATCGATAAAAGTCGACACAGTGTTGATTAGTGAGTACCGTCGGATCCATGGCAGAACAAAAGTTGGCATATAAGACGTTTTTCATCACCGGAGTCAGCAGCGGGCTCGGCCGCGCGATCGCGGCGGGCGCCCTGGCCGCGGGACACACCGTCGTCGGCACCGTGCGCAACGCCGATGACCTCGCGGCGTTCGAGGCGCTGACGCCCGGCCGAGCCCACGGCAGGCTGCTCGACGTGACCGATGATCAGGCGGTTCTCGACTGCGTCACCGATGTCGAACAGTCGGTCGGTGCGATCGACGTCGCGATCGCCAACGCCGGCTATGGACTGGAAGGAGTGTTCGAGGAGACGTCGCTGCTCGATGTGCGAAAGCAGTTCGACACCAACGTTTTCGGCGCCGCGGCCACCGTCCAGGCGGTGTTGCCGCATATGCGTACCCGGCGGCGCGGCCACATCATGGCGGTCACCTCGATGGGTGGGCTGATGACCGTTCCGGGGCTGTCCGGGTATTGCGCCAGCAAGTATGCGTTGGAAGGCCTGCTGGAGAGCATCGGTAAGGAGGTCGCCTCGTTCGGCATCCATGTGACGGCCATCGAGCCCGGCTCGTTCCGCACCGATTGGGCGGGCCGCTCGATGGTCCGCGCCGAGCAGACCATTGCCGACTACGACGCGGTGTTCGCACCGATACGCGAGGCCCGGCTGCAGGCCAGTGGCAACCAACTCGGCGATCCGGCAAAGGCGGCCGAGGCGGTGTTGCAGATCGTCGACGCCGCGGCACCACCAAAGCATCTGATCCTCGGCTCAGATGCCCTGCGCTTGGTGACCGCAGGCCGTCAAGCACTCGACGCGGATATCGTCGAATGGGAATGGCTCTCGCGTAGCACCGATTTCGCCGACGGACATCAGATCGCCGCCAATTGACCCGCCGACGAACAGCCGCGCCACGCAAGGGAGATCTGCGTGAGACGGCCATCTTGGACGCCGCGGAACGGCTGCTGAGTTCGCCCGGCTACGACGCGATGACGATTGCCGACATCGCCGAAGCCGCAGGCATCACCCGCGGCGCCCTGTACTTCTACTTCGGCTCCAAACAGCAGGTCGTCACCGAGTTGTTCGCGCGCACCGTCGTCGTCCTGCACGAAAAGTCCCGTGCAGCAGCCGAAGACGCCGCCAGCGGACCGCAGGCCATCGAGACCGCGATGATGCGCACCGAGGAATTGTGGCGCGACCACGGCGTGGTGATGCGGACCGCCATCGACCTCGCGGCCACCATCCCGGAGCTCGACAGGCTGTGGAACGACACCGCGGACATCTTCATCGAGGCGATCACCGCGGTGCTGGAACATATGGGCGTGCCCGAAGGCGACGGCCCCCGCGAATCGTCGGCAATCGCCAAGGCGCTGTGCTGGATGATCGAACGCAATTTCTACCAGGCCTCCCGGGTATCGGCCGCCGAGCTGACCAGGGCCCGCGAGACCTGCACCGAGATCTGGCGCCGAGCTGCCCGTACCGACTGACCCGGCGGACGCCGGATGCGACGATGCTCGCATGGCACAGACATCCAGGGTGGCACCGCTGCCGAAACCGTGGAGCGACGAGGACGCAGCGGGCATCGGCCGCTGGGGCCACCCCGACCGGACCTACGAGCCGCTGCTGCTGGTGCGCTGTCTGCAACGACACCCGAAGCTGGCCAACCGACTTCGCGCACTGGGCGAAGCGCTCTATACCGAGACCAGGCTGCCGGCCCGGGTGCGGACGATCGCCATCCTGCGGATCTGCGCGCTGGTGGGCTGCCGTTACGAATGGGGTGGTCAGGCCGCGTTCTGGGGTCCGATCGCCGGTGTCAGCGACGACGAATGCGACGCGCTGGTCACCGACAGCGACCCCGGCTGGAGCGCCGCTGAGCGAATCCTGATCGCCGCGGTCGACGAGGTGGAGCACACCGGTTCATGGTCGGCGCCGACCTGGGCGGCACTGGGCCAGAACCTCGACGACGAACAACGGATGGAGCTGCTGATCGCCGTCGGCTGATACCGGACGGTCTGCACCCTGTGCAACGGCTTGGATCTCCCCGTCGAGGGCTGGATGCGGGCCTGGCCGGCAGCTAGCGCCGCAACGCCGGATGCTGTTTGACCAGCAGCGGCAGCAGGAACCGTTTCGGGATCACCTGAAACAGCCGGGTGGACAGCTGGCTGGGCAGCCCGGGGATCACGCTGCCCTTGTCGTGCTCCAGCGCCTCGACCCCCTCCCGGGCGACTTCCCGCGACGGCATCCACATGAACTTCGGGAACGCATTCGCGAACGTCCGCTCATCCATTCCGGCTGCCTCGATGAACCCGGTGCGCACCGGGCCCGGGTTGAGCGTCGCGATGGTGACCCCGGTGCCGGTCAGCTCCGCGCGCACCCCGTCGGTGTAGGACCGGACGAAGGCCTTCGTCGCTGCATAGCCGGACTGTCCGGGGAACGGTTGGAAGCCCGCGGTCGAGCCCACGTTGAGGATCGCGCCCTTCCCGCGCGGCACCATCAGCTGCACAGCGCGCGTCGTCAGGTCGACCACGGCCTCGACGTTGACCCGGATCTGGCGGATCTCGCCGGCCACCGGGGCATCCTTGACCGGGCCCATGGTGCCGATCCCGGCATTGTTGACCAGGATGTCGACCGTCAGTCCCCGCTTCTCGACCTCGTCGAGAAGCCCGGCCCGCGCGTCGGCGTCGGCGATATCGCAGGCAATCACCTCGACCCGGACATTGCCGAGTTCGGCGGCCAGATCCTGCAGTTTGTCCTCGCGGCGGGCGACCAGGGTGACGCCGTAACCGCGCTGGGCCAGCTCGCGGGCGATATCAGCCCCGATACCGGAGGAGGCGCCGGTGACGACGGCGGTGGTGGTGGGTGACGGTGTTGGGAGAGCCATGCGGCCAACTTACCGAGTGACGCTCACACAGCGGCCGCCGTTATGCCGACTTACGATTCGATGCAAATGACGAAGTCCACATATCGCATCGATCCGGTCCGGGATCTGCCGTTCGCCCACGAGTTCATGGCCGCGCCGGTCGGCCTGCACAGTCCGGGGCTGCAGCGGGTGCTCAATGTGCTCCGCGGTGAGCCGCTGGCAGGCAAGTACGTCCTGATCGAGGTGACGCCGCACCAGCAGTGGCAGTTGGGTCGGCTGACCGGTGAACGCGGCCGCGCGGTGGACGTGCTGGATACCTTCTTCACCGACCTCGAGACGGCCGAACGCGAGGTGTTCGCGCTGCGCTGGAAGGACCATGTCGGGCAGGACCTGGTCATCTCCGCATGCTGACCATCACCGGCTACAGTGACCGCATCTATTGCCGCCCAGGCGAATCGATAGAGTTCAAGGTCAACTGCGAGGCGCCAGAGTACCGGGCCGAGATCGTCCGCATCATCTGTGGCGACACCAATCCCGACGGGCCCGGTGTCAAAGAAGTCGTCATCG
>JBEVHL010000047.1:0-14336 GCA_040511255.1 Mycobacterium sp.
TCGTCGGCGGCGCCGTCCTCGTAGTCCGCGGTCTCGATCGGCGTACCGAACGCGATATGCCACTTCGACGGCAACGGCACCAGGCCGAGCGGACCGGCTAGGGGGAACAGCGGCGTGATCGGGAAATACGGCAACCCCAGCAGCCGGGCCAGCAACTTCACGTCGGCGATCATCGGGTAGATCTCTTCGGACCCGACAATCGAGCACGGCACAATCGGCGCCTTGGTGCGCAGCGCGGCCGAGACGAACCCGCCGCGACCGAACCGCTGCAGCTTGTAGCGGTCCTTGAACTGCTTGCCCAGCCCCTTGTAGGCCTCGGGGAAGACAGCCGTGAGCTCGCCGCCGGCCAACAGCCGGTGCGCATCGGCCGTGCAGGCCATGGTGTGCCCCGCTTTTCGCGCGGCCTGGCCCATCACCGGCATGTCGAACACCATGTCGGCGGCCAGCAGGCGGAGGTCGCGGTGGGTGGGGTGGTGATCGTGTACCGCCACCGACGCCATCAGCCCGTCCCACGGCAGCACGCCGGCGTGATTGGCCACCACCAGTGCCGCCCCGGTCTCGGGCAGGTTCTCGATACCGCTGACCTCGACCCGGAACCACGAGTTGAAGAAGAACCTCAGCAAAGGCAGGAAGACGTTGTCGTTGAGGTGCGGATCGAAGCCGAATTCGTCAACGGTGTAATCACCGGACAGCCGTTTGCGGGCGAATTCGGCGACCGCGGCGATCTTGAGCGCGAGATCGTTGGGCGCCTCGTCAACCGGTGACCCCGCGTTGGCGGCGCTGCGATGCTGGTCGATCTCCCTGACGACCGCGGCGATCTGCTCCGGGGACGCACGCACGTCCGGATCGGAGAGCAACGACGGATGCCTGCGGGCAGCGTCGGCTCGTTGGCCGGCGCGGCGTGCCGCTGCGGCGCGGCTCGAATTGCCATGCAGCGGAATCACTTTCGCCTTTGATTCACCCGCCACGATGGCTTCCCTCTTCCCACCCTTTTGAATTCATTTCTAGCTCCCCCAGCGTTGCGCTGCCGCGGCGGCGCGACTCTCCAACGAGCGTACCCACCGCGGGTCAATTATCGGGGTTAAACCCCGACCGCGCACGTAATCGTCGAAGGCCTCCATGGTGGTCCACTTCGGGTGGTAACCGAGCTCGGTTCGCATCCGGGTGGTATCCATCACCCGGCCGTAGCTCATGTAGTTGAGCTGATCGCTGTTGAGGTCTGTGCCGCGGGCCGCCCGTGTCAGCGAATTGACGATGCTGACCCCCAGGGTGGGCAGCGGCAGGGCAAGCCGGCCAGCCCGGCGCACGGCCTGCGACATCATGATGATGCCGCTGGCGCCGACGTTGAACGTGCCTGGCCTGCCTGCGATCGTGGCCCGCTCCAGCACGCCGAGGGCGTCCTGCTCGTGCAACAGCTGCAGCCGGGCGTCGCGGCCGGCCACGGTCGGCACCAGTGGGCCGGCCAGGTACCGAGACAAGGCGGTGTCCATGGCAGGCCCGATCATGTTGGCCAGCCGCAGGATGGTGACGGCGACATCGGACCGACGGCGGCCCACTCCCCTGGCGTAACCCTCGATGTCGATGCTGTCGCGGGCAAATCCCTCACCGAGGGGACGGCGGCTACCGCTGTCTTCGGTGAACATCACCGGATCGAACGCGTTGGAGCCGTAGACCTCCGAGGTCGACTTGAGGATGACCCTGCGCACCGTCGGAGCTTTCTGGCAAGCAGCGAAAAGCTGCATCGCGCCCATCACGTTGAGTTCCTTGAGGGTCGCGCGTCCGCCGGAGTGCGGTGCATACGACGCCGCCGCGGCATGCACCACGGTGTCGACGTCACCATTGCGAATTACCTTGGCGATGAACGGATTCCGAATGTCGGCCCGGACGAATTCCGCACGGCCCATCCGACGCAACAGGTCCTTGCTGGGCGCTACGGCGTCCACCGCGATGACCCTGTCGATCAACGGATTCGCCGCCAGGCGTGCGGTCAGGTAGCCGCCGAGAAAACGGCAGGCTCCTGTTACCAGCACGACCTTGGGGTGCGGAGCGCTTCCGGTATTACCGATATCGCCGTCGCGCCCCGAGTCCATCACGACAGGCTACCGGTCGGTGCTGCCAGCGGCGTTACCGGAAGGAAACGACCACGTAGCGCCGACCGAGCCTGCGGCTCGGACTACTTACCGAGTTTTCTGCGCTGAACCCGGGTGCGGCGAAGCAACTTACGATGCTTCTTCTTCGACATACGCTTGCGCCGCTTCTTGATGACTGAACCCATAAACTTCGCTGCCTACCTACCGCTAATCGCACGACTGAACCCGGTCACCTTACCCAGGAGGTGGCCGCAAAATGAAAACTGGGTGGGCATCCCCTGGTGGAACCCGGAGCCGGAACCCCTGTTTAACCCGCGTCGAAGTACGACGTCTCCAACAGGTCGTGGACCGCTTTGGCGTGCACACGGAAGGACCGGCCGACCCGAACTGCGGGCAGCTCACCGTTGTGCACCAGCCGGTAGACGGTCATTTTGCTGACCCGCATGAGGCCTGCGACCTCCGCGACGGTGAGGAACTGCGTCCGGGCGACCTGCTGGCCGTCCGAACCGCCGATATCCCGCGCGTTCTTGCCAGCAGAATCCCGCGCCGATGGCCCGTTACTAGACGTCATCGCAACCCAATCGATAAGGCACGGCCAGTTCCAGCGGCTTCCCCACCGCTGGCACGAACGCGTGCATACAACGAGGAGAATAGCGGGGCAGATGGGGTTACTGCGACGGGTGTGGGGCAATCCGTCGAAAATAGATGAACTACTCGGATGTGATTCCCAACTGCTCAGAGCGGGTTTTCGCGGCCTCGACGGCCGCGGCGACCGCAGCCCGCAAACCACCGCGCTCGAGTTCACGCAAACCGGCCGCCGTGGTGCCCCCAGGCGACGTCACGGTGGCCCGGAGCTGGGCCGCAGTGGTGTCCACCCCGTTGCCCAGACCGCCGTCTGCGGCCAGCTCATGGCCGTCGTCGAGACGCTCTAGCAACATGGCAGCGGACCCGGCCATCGTTTGCACAGCCAGGTCGGTTGCCACCGCTCTGGGCAGCCCCACCGCCACTGCTGCATCGACCAAAGCCTCGACGAGAAGGAAAAAATAGGCCGGGCCCGACCCGGAGACCGCGGTCACCGCGTCCAACTGACTCTCCGGGACCGTCAGCACCCCGCCCACGCAGTCGAACAGCGCCGAGGCTTCCTTGAGCTGCTCGGGGGTGGCGAAGCGGCCCTTGGCCAAGGCACTGACGCCGGCACCCACCAACGCCGGCGCATTGGGCATCACCCGGATCACCGGCGACCCGGCCGGCAGCTTGGCCTCGTAGAAACCTGTGGTCACGCCGGCGGCGACCGAGACGAAAACCTGCTCGACGCTGTCGGCGTCGGACTTGGCGGCCGCCTCGCCGATCGCGCTGACCACCGATTCCACATCGGACGGTTTCACCGCGATGATCACGTAGGTCGCGTTCTCGGCCGCATCGACGACTGACGACGTCACCTGCACGGCGTACTTGTCGGACAGGTACCTGGCCCGGTCGGGCGCCCGCTCGGAGACCACCATGTCCTTGACCTGTCGGCCCGCGCGCAGCATGCCCGCCAACAGAGCCTCGCCCATACTGCCGCCGCCGATAATCGCAATTCTCGTCACGCCGGAACCCTATCGGTCCCTAGACCTAGGGAGCGGGGACGAGCGCCAACTGGCGGCTCTGCGCCACGATCCGGCCCTGGGAGTCGACCACCGTGTGGTCCTCATCGAACCAGTCCTGGCCGATCTGCATCGTCGTGCAGACCACCCGCAGCCAGCCGTCAGCGGGCTTACCGCGCAGATACGCGGTCAGCTGCACGGTCGGCGCCCAGCCCGTGCGGCCCACCGCGAAGGTCACCGGCATCGAGATGTCGCTGCAGACCAGGGCGAACAACGAGTCGGGCGCTTCCTCGCGGGGCCGCACCCAGATCCGCGTCAGCGGCGCCTGACCGTCGACCGGATGCAGGCCGGACAGATCGGGGCGGATATCGCAGCCCGCGGCCAGGTGGTTGATCTCGGCCAGCCGGTGGCCGGGGCCGATCTGTTCGATGTCGGCCGGGGGTTCGACACTCATCCGGTCCACCGCCGGATTGATCGACAACAGCGGCGCCACATCATGTTCCGGGGTGCCCAGCGTGATCGCCGCCCGTACGGCGGTCCTCTGCTCTTCGCGCGAGCGCTCATCGCCGGTGCGGACCACCTGGACCAGCTCAACGTCGACCAGGCTGATCTGCCTGCCCCGCTTGCGCACGGTGGTGACGAGTTGCACGGGTCCCGGGTCGGGTGCCCACAGGAAGTTCGCCGACACCGCGATCGGCTCGGGACCGCCGTCGCCCAGCGCGGTGGCCGCGGCCTTGGCGCACAACGACAGCATCACCCCGCCGTGGATCTTCGGGCCGATCGTCCAGTGCGGGCTCAGATTCGCCTCGAAGGTGGACTGGAGATCTGCGGGTTCACCCTGGATGCGGTGCAGTCTCATGGCATCGGAAAACAGCGTGGCAGCCATCGGGCCTTTCAACGCAGGAGGTGGGTCCGGGCAAATTGCAGCGATTCGGTCAACAACGCCTCACGCTCGGCCACAGACCGCGCATCAGAGGTGGTGACCTCCAGGATCACATGACCGGCGAAATCGCTCCCAGCGAGCATCTGGCATACCTCAGCGGTGGGTTGGGTCCCGCGCCCCGGCACCAGGTGTTCATCGGCGGACGACCCCAGCCCGTCGCACAGGTGCAGATGCACCAAGCCCTCGCCCATCCGCTCGGCCATCTCCAACGCGTCGGTGCCCGCCGTCGCGGTATGGGAGAGATCGAGGGTGAAGTGCGCGTGCTCGCCGTCGAGCGGGTCGTAGGACGGCGCGAACGCCGAGATCCCCACTCCCGGCCCGCCCCCGCGCTTGCGCATCCGCTCGATCGAGGACTGTCCCGCGCCGAAGAACCGGTCCGCCCGGAACGGGAACATGTTCTCGACCGCCACCAGGACGTCGCTGCCCGCTTCCAATTCGGCGACCTGCTCGCTGAACCCTTCCGCGTAGCGGCGCTGCCAACGAAAGGGCGGATGCACGACCACCGTCTGCGCCCCGAGCTGTTCGGCGGCACGCACGCTGCGTTCGAGTTTGGGGATCGGGTTGGCCCCCCAGACCCGCTGTGAGATCAGCAGGCACGGGGCGTGCACCGACAGCACGGGCATCTCGTAGCGCCGCGATAGCTTCTCGACTGCGGCGATGTCCTGGCTGACCGCCTCGGCCCAGACCATCAGTTCGACGCCGTCGTAGCCGAGTCTGGCGGCGTATTCAAAAGCGGCCTCGGTCCGGAGTGGATAGACCGAGGCAGTCGAGAGACCGACCTTGATGGCGGGACGCACTGTAGGTGTTCGGCCGGCTAGTTCGACTGCAGCAGTGCCAACGGTCCCAGCGTGACCAGCGCACCGACCGCCACCGCGATCAGCGTGCTCGCGATGTCCTCGGTCTTGCGAACCACGCGGACACCGACGACGAGACCGAGAATCACCAGGACCGAGAGCACCAGCGCGACGATGTTGTTCCACTTCCACAGCTGGTCGAACGCGATGAACAGACCCGCTCCGAAGGCCACCGCGATGATCGACTGCACCGCGATCCAGCACCCGCGCACCACCAGCTGTCCCTTGGACAGGTCCTCGGGGTCACCGGACGTGGCGGATTCCTTGAGGTCGCCGCGGTGCTCGTCGTCGAGGGCTTCCTCGACTTCGGCGTCGTCGTCGACCAGCAGATCGGCATCCTCGGAACCGCGCCGGGCCAGATCGTCGGCCACTGTCTGGCCACCGTAGAGCGGTCCGCTGGTCGACCGCAGATAGGACTGCAGGTACGTCGCATCCCCGATACCGAGCTCATCGGGTTCGGCGTCGTCGTCATCGGCCGAGGCGGGGACGACGTCATCGGTCTCGTCGAGCTCAGGGTCGAGGCCGGTGTCGCCGGATTCGTCGATGATCGGGTCCGGGCTCATCAGCTCGGCGCCGGCCACCGAGGACGCTTCGACCTCGTCCTTCGGACGCACGGGTCGCGGATACTCGCTGCGTTCCGGCGCGGCATCCCGGCCACGCCGCGGCGTGGGCGCCTCGGCCAGCACCGAACGGTTCACCGGATCGTCGAGGTCGGTGGGTCGGTCTTCTGGCTCTGCTGCGGGTTCGGCCTTGGGTTCGGCTTTGACGCTGCCGTTGGCGCGGGCCGACGGCTCCGGCGTCGCTGCGGGCTCCTCGGGGGTGTCCTGGACAGCTTCGGGCTCGGGCTCGACTTCGATGACCGGGAACGAGCCGGTGCGCAGGATGGGGATCTCGCCGGTGAGTTCGGCAACCGTCACCGCGTCGCTGTTGCCACGACGACGCCTGCGGCGCCCGCCACCGGGAGGGGCGGCGCCGATCGTGCCGTTCTTGGCCAGCAGCTCGGCCACGGAAATGGGCCGGGTGCTGCTGGCCCCGGCGTCATTCTCGTTAGGTCCTGTCATCGTCTGTTGCCTCTCGACCGGTTATCACGCCGATCCGCTAGCCGGCT
Organism: Mycobacterium sp.; assembly: GCA_040511255.1. Lineage (GTDB taxonomy): Bacteria > Actinomycetota > Actinomycetes > Mycobacteriales > Mycobacteriaceae > Mycobacterium. The sequence goes on from JBEVHL010000047.1 coordinate 6,582, forward strand.
TCCAGCATCCCCCACGACCGTCTCCACCAGAGCGGTTCCGTCGGCTTCGCTGTCGAGTTTGCGCAGAATCAGGCCTTCACGCAGCGCCCAGGGGCAGATATCCACCGTTTCTATCGACAGCGCTCGCATACTCGCCTCCGCCACCAACGCACCAGCCACGATCTGCGGTGCGCGTTCGGCGCTCACCCCTTCCAACTCTGCACGGTCAGCCGCGGTCATCCTAGAGATGAACGCTATGAGCTGTCTGAGACCGCCGAGAGTCAGCGTCCTCTTCACCCGTGGGCCCGCTCCGGACGGCGCGGCACCGGTGAGCCGGGCCAGCGACCGGAACGTCTTCGATGTCGCCACGGCAAGATCGGGACTGCCCGCCTCCAGGACGGTGGCGCGGGCGTCGGACAGTTCGTTGTCCAGCCAGTCCCGCAGCATCGCCACCCGGCGCCGGCCCGGCGGATCGTCAGGCAGCCATTCGCGGGTCAGCCGGCCCGCGCCCAGCGGCAGCGACATCGCCACTTCCGGTTCTTCGTCGACGCCGTTCGACAGCTCGAGGGAGCCGCCGCCGATGTCGATGTTGATGATGCGGCCCGCGCTCCAGCCGTACCAGCGCCGCACCGCAAGAAAGGTCAGTCGGGATTCGTCCCGGCCGGAGAGCACCTGCAGCGCCACCCCGGTCTCGTTGCGCACCCTGGCCAGCACGTCTTCGGAGTTCTTGGCGTCACGCACCGCCGAGGTGGCGAACGCCATCAACTCGACGCACCCCGAACTGGCCGCGATCTTGGCGAACTCGTCGACCGTGGACACCAGCATGTCGGCGCCCTTGCGGGTGAGCTTGCCGGAGCCGTCGATGGCCTCGGCCAGGCGCAGCGCTGCCTTGGTCGAACTCATCGGAGTCGGGTGGCCGCCGCGGCGTGCGTCCACCACCAACAGGTGAACCGTGTTGCTGCCCACGTCGAGCACGCCCAATCGCACGAAAAGCAACCTTACGGGGGTGACGGCCGCTGGGATGCAAGTGCGGGTACCCGGCGCGCTGTAACTACCTGGGGCAGAAAACTCGTCTACCGTTGAGATCCCGCGACAAACGCCTGCGCGAAAGGTATTTCATGACATTCGCACACCCCGGCGAGGTCGAATTGGACTTCCCGCGCGAGTGGGTGGAGTTCTACGACCCGGATAACGCCGAACATGTGATCGCTGCCGATCTGACCTGGTTGCTCTCCCGGTGGACCTGTGTTTTCGGTACCCCGGCCTGCCAGGGCACCGTGGTCAACCGGCCCGACGACGGCTGCTGCAGCCACGGCGCGTTCCTCTCCGATGACGACGACCGCGCCAAACTCGACGACGCCGCCGCGCAACTGACCGACGAGGACTGGCAGTTCCGCGACAAGGGACTGGGCCGCAAGGGCTACCTCGAGATGGACGAATACGACGACAAGCCGAACCTGCGCACCCGCAAATACAAGGGCGCGTGCATCTTTCTGAACCGGCCGGGGTTCGCCGGCGGCATCGGCTGCGCATTGCACAGCAAGGCCCTCAAAAAGGGGGTCGAGCCGCTGACCATGAAACCGGATGTGTGCTGGCAGCTGCCGATTCGGCGCAGCCAGGACTGGGTCACCCGGCCCGACGGGGTGGAGATCCTGCGGACCACCATCTCCGAGTACGACCGGCGCGGCTGGGGTGAGGGCGGCGAGGATCTGCACTGGTACTGCAGCGGTGATCCGGCCGCGCACGTCGGCGCCAAACAGGTGTATGAGTCCTACGCGCCGGAACTCACCGAGCTGCTGGGCGACAAGGTGTATGCCGAGCTGGCCGCAATGTGCAAGCGGCGCAACGGGTTAGGGCTGATCGCGATCCATCCGGCCACCCTCGCCGCGGAATGACACCCGCCCGCCATGGCCGATGAGCTGTTCTTCGTCCGGCTGATCCCGCCGCGCGCCGACTTCAGCCAGACGATGACCGAGGCCGAGCAACAGGTGATGCGTCAGCATCAGTCGTTCTGGCGTGAGCTGTTGGCCGAGGGCCGCGTGGTGGTGTTCGGCCCGGTCGCCGATCCGGAGGGTGCGTGGGGTCTCGGCGTGGTGCGGGCCGAGAGCCGCGTCGAGGTCATCGAATACTGCAACGTCGACCCCGCCGTGGCGTCGGGCCTGATGACGTTCGAGACCTTCGAGATCCAGGGTGCCCGGACGGGCTGACCGTCAGAGCTCGCGGGGGTGCGCCGTCGCGCGAAGTGCCGGCGCCACCGGCCGGCCCTCCAGCAGACCCGCCACCGACCCCGCGTCGACCGCCCGCCGGTACACCGGCAGCGCACCCCTGACCGCGGCCACGGTGTGGTCGATATCGGCATCGGTGTGCGCGGCCGAGGTCACGAACGACTGGCCGAGCACGCCGCGGCGCAGCAATTCCTGCAGGAACAGCGTGCGGTAGGCCTGCGACGGCGTGCCCTCGGCATCGCGGGTGACGAACACCAGACACGACGGTCGACCGATGATCTGGACGTAGTCGCCCAACCCGGCCTCGGCCACCGCGGCGCGAACGCCCTCGGTCAGCCTGCGTCCGGCGTGCTCCATCCGCGCAATGGGGTCACCCGAGCGGTATTCGTGCACCACCGCACGGAACGCGGCCAGCGATGCGGTTTCCGGGCCGTGGGTGGTCGACAGCAGGAACACCCGCGGCCCCTCGGCCCGCAGACCACCCAGTTCCATGTACTCCCGTTTGCCTGCCAGCGCGGACAGCGGGAAGCCGTTGGCCATCGCCTTGCCCCAAGCGGACAGGTCGGGCCGCACGCCGTAGACGCTCTGGGCGCCGTGCGCCGACCAGCGGAAGCCGGTGATCATCTCGTCGAAGACCAGCAGGGTGCCGTGCTGGTCGCAGAGCGCCCGCACGCCTTCGAGGAATCCCGGTTGCGGCTCGGCGGTGGCGGTGGCGGCTTCCAGGATGACGCAGGCGACGTCGTCGGCGGCCAGCACCGCGGCCAGCGACTCCAGGTCGTTGTAGCGGAAGCGCAGGGTGGCCGCGGCCGTCGCCGCCGGGATGCCGCCGTCCATGGCGGTGGTCCCGATGAACCAGTCGTCGGTGGAGAAGAACGGCTGTTCGCAGACCGCGACGTTGACCCGGCCGGTGACGGCCCTGGCCAGTTTGACCGCCGCGGTGGTGGCGTCGGAGCCGTCCTTGGCGAACTTCACCATGTCGGCGCCGGGCACCAGTTCCAGGAAGTCTTCGGCGGCGGCCAGTTCGAGTTCTGTTGGCCTGCTGAAGTTCACGCCGTCGACGATCGCCGCGGACACCGCGTCGACCACCGGCCGGAAACCGTGGCCGAGCGTGACCGATCGCAGACCCATGCCGTATTCGACGTATTCGTTGTCGTCGACGTCCCACACCCGGGCACTGGCCCCGCGGGTCAGGATCGGCGTGATGAACTCGGGATACTGATCGGACCCGCGGGCGTAGGTGTGCGCCCCGCCGGGGACCAGGTCGTGCAGGCGGGCCTGCAGTTTCGCCGAACGCTCGAATGACGGCATCTCATCGGTCACAGCGATCCTCCTGTCGTGAGCCGGCCGGCCAGCGCCGGATGGCGCCGGCTCACCTCGTCGAGCAGATCGGGCACGGTCAGCAGCACCAGATCCGGATCGGCGGCGACGAGTTCGGTCGGCGTGATGATCGGAATGTCGGTGCCGGGCATTCGCCTGCCCTGCTTGGCATCTGATGCGTCGGCCACGCCTGCGATCAGGGTGGTGTCGAGGCCGGCGCGGGCGAACTGGGCCACCGCACGCGACGCCGCGGCGTAGGCGTAGACGCGGCGGCCCCCGGTGGCCTCGGCCTGCAGCCAGCCCCGCAGTGCGCCGGTGTCACCGTCGGCAGCGGCCTGCAGTGGCCGGAACGCGTCGGGCATGGTGATGCCGAGGTCGTCTTCGGCGGCCAGCAGCAGCCCCACGCTGGCCTCCGGCGCCGAGTTCTGAGCGTGGACGGCCGCCAGCAGCACCGTGCCACCGTACAGATCGAACGGCCAGGCCGCCACCACCGTCATGCCCACCTCGGCCAGTTGCCGTACCAGCGTGGTCAGCGAGTAGTACGCGAAATGCCCGTGCCGCAACGCATTCCACTGCCCGGCGGCAATGATGGTGGCGATCGAGTGGTATTGCAGCAGCAACACGCCGTCCGGCGCGGTGGCCTGCGCACGTTGACGAAACGCCGCGCGCTGATCGGGCTCGTGCATGATGCCGAAGCAGTCGAGCACGATATCGGCCGGCGCCGTCGCCGCTTCGGTGTACCCGACGTCGGTGAGCAGTGGTACCCAGGTGCCGCCGTGCGGGCTGCCGAATTCGCGCACCGTGCCGCCCCGCAGCAACCCGGCCGCAGCCACCACGCGAACCGCGTCAGCTGCCTGCTCCCGCAACGCTTCTGGTTCGACGCCACGGGGCTCGTCGGTCACCGTGTCGTCCTCGGCGAGCTGTGCCAGGCCGCAGCCCGGACACAGATCCATCGCCAGCCGGTGGCCGCATTCGGCTGCGCCGACCGGCTCGGTCAGCAGCGGAAAATGGTCGGCGGCGGGCACGGCCCCGAGGTCGAGCACCCGCACCAAGCCGGACTCGCCGCAGGCCCGACAGGTGTCCGCCCGGCCCGTCATGGCACCATGACCTGGTGCGCATCGAGCAAACCGATCTCGCAGACGTGCTGGTGCTGGTTCCGCAGCCGTTCCACGACGACCGCGGTCTGTTCACCCGGACCTTCGACGCCGACATCTTCGATGCCCATTTCGGCAACCCGGGCCTGGCGGCGTCGTTCGTGCAGGATTCGCAGTCCCGTTCGGGGCTGGGGGTGATCCGCGGGATGCATGGGCGGGCGGGTCGCGGTGAGGCGAAGCTGGTGCGCTGCGCCCACGGGGCGGTGCACGACATCCTGGTCGACATCCGCCCTGACTCGCCGACGTTCGGTCAGCAGCAGGCATTTGTGCTCGACGACAACGACTTTCGTCATCTGTATGTGCCGCCCGGTTTCCTGCACGGTTTTCAGGCGCTGACCGAGACCGCCGATGTCTGCTACCGGATCGACCGCGCGCATGACCCGACCGAGGATCTTGCGGTGGCCTATGACGATGCCGAGTTGGCGCTCGACTGGCCGCTGCCCGTGTCGGTGATCTCCGCGCGGGACGCCGCTGCGGGCAGCTGGCGCGAACTGCTCACACGACTGCGCTGACACGGCGCATCGTCTCGTCGAGCACACCGGAGCCACGCAGCTGCTCCAGGCGGGGCAGCCTGGTGAACTTGTTGGCGAAGTCGTCGGCGGTCAACCCGTTGGCGGTGTATTCGCGGTACAGCTCGGCCGCGCCGGCCGCGACGGACCACGTCGCCTCATAGCCGAGTTCGGCTCGGGCCCTGGAGAAGTCGACCCGGTAGGACCGTGGGTCCGCGCCGCTCTCGCCGGTGATCAGCAGCGTCGAGTCCGGCACCGTGTCGACCACGGCCTCGGCGATCTGCGCGACCGTCACGTTGTTCATCTCCGTGCCGACGTTGTAGGCCCGGCAATTGATCACCTCGGCCGGGGCGGTCAGGCAGGTGGCGAATGCTGTGGCGATATCGTGGGCGTGCACCAGCGGGCGCCACGGGGTGCCGTCGGACATCACCCGCACGATGCCGGTCAGCACCGCGTGACCGACCAGGTTGTTCAGCACGATGTCGGCGCGCAGCCGCGGGGAGAAGCCGAAAGCCGTTGCGTTGCGCAGGAATACCGGGGTGAAGCCGGAATCGGCCAATGCCACCAGATCGTCCTCGACCCGCACCTTGCTGGTCGCGTACGGGGTCAGCGGACGCAGCGAGGCGTCCTCGCCGACCAGATCCTGGCCCGCGGACCCGTAGACCGAGCAGGTCGAGGCGTACAGGAAGCGCGCCACACCGGCCTCTTTGGCCAGCCGGGCCAGCCGGACCGACGCATGGTGGTTGATGTCGTAGGTGATGTCGGGTGCCAGCGCCCCCAGCGGATCGTTGGACAACGCGGCCAGGTGGATGACCGCGTCGAATCCCTGCAGCGCATCGACGGTGACGTCGCGCAGATCGACCGCCAGCCCGGGCGGATCGACCGGCACGGGGCCGAGCACGCAGTCGCTGAAGTAGCCGTTGTCCAGCCCGACGACGTCGTGACCCGCGTCGCGCAGGACGGGCACCATCACGCTGCCCAGATAACCCTGATGTCCGGTGACCAGAACCTTCATGTTCGTGCTCCTACTTCCGGCCGGCTGCGGGATTCGAGAAATCCAGCACGACCTTCTCCATGACAAAAGCTTCGGCGTGGGCGGCGCGACACTGCACCCCGCGCAGCCGCGACAATCCGAGGAACGACAGTTCGTCGAACCAGTCCCGGCCGGTCTGCGACGGATAGTGCTTGTGCAGCAGCCGGACTTTTTCTTCGGCGATCAACGTGTCCAGCGGTTGATACACCGTGGGCGTCGGGGTGTCGGTTTCCCATTTCAGGATTTCGTAACCCAACGTCAGATGGTCGCGGAATTCGGTGGGCACCAGCTCGGCCAGCAACCGATGATCCTGATGGGCGTCGCGGCGTTGCGTGCAGAACACCACCTCGGGATCGCACGTGCGGCGAAAGTCGGCCAGCGCGTTCTTGATTCGGTCCCAGTGCGCAGGCGCCCTGCCGTCGGGCAGATCGAGCAGTGTGAGGTCGACTGCTGCGTCGGGGCAGAAGGCCGCCAGGGCGCTGCGTTCTTCGGCCTCGCGCTCGGTACCCGCACCGGAGAGCACCAGCGCGTGCACCCGTAGTCCGGGATTGGCGCGCGCCAGGGTCAGCAGAGTGCCACCCATCCCGATCGCGATATCGTCGCAATGCGCGCCGAGGACTGCGATTTCGCGGATCGGCCCCGGGTGCAGACCGATCACTGGTGGCCGGACGCCGATCCGGCCAGGGCGGCTTCGGACTTCCCCTGCTCCCACAGCATCCACGGCGAGTCGCCCCGCAGGAAGCCGGCTTCGAGTTCGGCCCGCTCCTTGAACGTGTCGGCCGGCTTCCAGAAGCCCGCATGCTTATACCCGTACAACCGGCCTTCACCGGCCAGCTTTCCGCACACGTCTTCGACGAGGTCGCAGTTCTCGGTGAGCAGGTCCAGGACATCGGCGGTCAGCACGAAGAAGCCGCCGTTCTCCCAGATGGGCAGTCGCGCAACGGGAGTGATCTCGGTGACCGAGCCCGCGTCGTCGACCTCGACACAGTGGAAGGACGACTGCGGCGGCACGATCATCATCGACGCGGCGGCCCCTGCGGACTTCACCTCGTCGATCATGTCGTTGAGCGGGGCGTCGGTCAGCACGTCGGCGTAATTGGCCAGGAAGTAATCCTCGCCCTCCACGTGCTGACGCACCCGGCGCAGGCGTTCGCCGATGGCCGACTCGGGGCCGGTGTCGACGAAGGTGATCGACCAGTCGCTGATATCGGACTGGAGCAGTTCGACCTGGCCGTCGCGGATGATGAAGTCATTGGAGATGGCCTCCTGATACGTCAGGAAATAGTTCTTGATGTGGGCGGCGCCATAGCCGAGGCACAGGATGAAATCCTTGTGGCCGAAGTGGGCGTAGTACCGCATCACGTGCCAGATCAGTGGTCGGGGCCCGACCATCTGCATGGGTTTGGGGATCTGGTCATCCGATCCGTTGCGCATCCGCATGCCGTAGCCACCGCAGAACAGGACGACCTTCATTTACTGATCTCCATCTCTTCGTTGTGCTGTGCGAAGTGCAGTTCAGGCAGCGGATACACGAGTTG
>JBEVHL010000048.1:0-9243 GCA_040511255.1 Mycobacterium sp.
AGGATTGCGCTCGGCCGTTTCAGGTCGGGGGACCGTGTGCCGTCATCAACTGCTGCCCGTCAGCCGGTGGTGCGACGAGCTGACGTTCGAAATCCGTAAGGAGTCACCCCGTGAACCAACCGCGACTGACCCACCGAACAATTCTGCGTGCCGGCCTGTGCGGTGTGCTCGCCGCCGCCGCCCTCGGTAGCGCTGCAGTGGCCCTGCTGGTCACGCCGATCGCAGGCGCGGCGCCCGATCCGTGCGCAGCCAGCAGCATCGCCCGCACCGTCGGTTCGGTCGGCACCAACACCGGCATCTATCTCGATGCGCACCCCGATACCAACCAGGCGTTGACGACCATCTCGCAGCAGCCGGCCGGCCCACAATCGCTCGTCGCACTGAAGAGTTATTTCGACGGCAACCCGCAGGCCGCCAAGGACCTGCAGGCCATCCAGCAACCGCTGACCGGACTGTCCTCGAAGTGCAAGCTGCCGATCACGCTTCCGCAGGTCCTGGGCCTGCTGCAGGCCGCTCAGCAGGGCGGCGGCGTGCCCGGCGGCCTGCCTGCGAGTTTGCCAGGAGCGGCCACTGCGGCTCAGGCCACTGCCGGCACGACAGGTACCGCGCCGGTGCTGTCGGCCCCGGCGACCGCCGTGCCGGCGGCACCGGGACCGCTGCCGGGACCGTCGGCGACCACCACCCGGTAGCCAAGCCGGCGACACGCCACGCTGACCGACCCCGTGACCTGCACTTTCATATTTTTTCCCAGCGGCCTTGACGCAAGAGAAGAAAGTGGTCACAGAATCTGCTTAGCTTTCTCTCGTCAGTACGGTGTTTAGTCGTCCTGCGAACCACTTGACCTGGCCTGTAGAAGTCCCAATGAAGGAGCCCGACAATGTTGCTCACTGTCCGTCGCGCGGTCGTCGGTGTCATCGGAAGCGGCGCGGTAGCCAGTGCGATGCTGCTCGGCGTGGCCCCGTCGGCGCTTGCCGATCCGCCGCCCAACTGCACCGCCGGTGACCTCGCCCAGGTGTCGGCGGGCGTGTCTGCCGCCACGTCGGTGTACCTGTTCACCCATCCCGACGTCAACGCGTTCTTCACCGGCCTGGAGGGTGCGCCCCGCGACACCGTTCGCACCCAGGTGCAGGACTACCTGAACGCCAACCCGCAGTACAAGGCCGAACTGACCGGGATCCGTCAGCCCCTGGTCGACATCAAGAACCGCTGCGGTGACGAGAACGGCGACGGCATCTCGGACGCGCCGCAGACCTAGTGCCGTTGGTTGGCCTGGGGGCACAGTCGGGGGGCGGTGCGGACCCGTCCGCGCGTGAAGGCGCGGGCCATATGGTGCTGATGGTCGACGATGACGCGGACGTTCGGACGTCCGTCGCCCGTGGACTGCGGCACTCTGGTTTTGACGTTCGCGTTGCCGCCAACGGCAAGGAAGCCTTGCGGTTGTTGTCGAATGAGAGCCATGACGCCCTGGTTCTCGACGTGCAGATGCCTGAACTGGATGGCGTTGCCGTGGTGACCGCGTTACGCGCACTCGGCAACGACATCCCCATCTGTGTGCTGTCCGCCAGGGACACCGTGAACGACCGCATCGCGGGCCTGGAGGCCGGCGCCGACGACTACCTCACCAAGCCGTTCGATCTGGGTGAGCTGGTCGCCAGGTTGCATGCACTGCTGCGGCGCTCTGCGCACTCCGACGAGCATTCCGACGCGATGAGCATCGGACCGCTGACCATCGACACCGCCCGCCGGTTGGTGTTCGTCGGTGGCGACCGGGTGGAGCTGACCAAGCGGGAGTTCGACCTGCTGGCGGTGCTGGCGGAGAACGCCGGCGTGGTGCTGAGCAGGCAGCGACTGCTCGAACTGGTCTGGGGCTATGACTTCGACGTCGACACCAACGTCGCCGACGTCTTCATCAGTTATCTGCGGCGCAAGCTCGAACGCGACGACGTGCCCAGGGTGATCCACACGGTTCGCGGGATCGGGTACGTGCTCCGCGCCGACGCATGATTTCGTCCGTGAAGCCCGCGTCGGTGCAGCCTTGGTGGCGGTCACTACGCGACCAGCCCAGCGCGTCGCTGCGCACCAGGGTCGCCATCGCGGCCGCGGTCGCGGCGGCCGCCGTCGTGGGCGTGCTGGTGGTGCTGACATCGATCGTGTTGGCCAATAACGATGTGACACAACTGGATCGGCGGCTCGACGCGATCGTCGACGCCAGCATGCGACCCGATGAGGTCCAGGATCCGCAACGCGGCGTGCTGTCCACGGGTCGGTCCATCACCACCGGTCAAGTGGTGTTCCAGCGCGGGTTCCAGCTGCCGCGCCAACCCGAGGGCACGTCGACGGTCACCGTCAACGGCATCGACTATCGGGTGCGCACGGTCCTGCTCGACCAGCAGGGTGGGCTGCTGGTGTCGATCGGTATCCGCGCCGACAGCATTCTGCTCAACCGGGCCCGGATCCCGCTGTACGTGTCGATCGGCGTCGGCGCGGTACTCATCGCAGGTGGGCTGGGCTGGCTGCTCGGCGGCGCGGCCAGCCGCCCGCTACGCAGGCTGACCGAACAGACCCGCCGCCTCGGCAAGGACGGCACCGAGCAGATCGCCCCCGTGCACGGGGTGAAGGAAGCCGAAGATCTCTCCGATGCCATGACGGGCATGCTGACCCGCCTCGCCGCGGCCCAGCTGGCCACCACCAACTCCCTGCAGGCCGCGCAGGACTTCGCCGCCAACGCCGCCCACGAACTGCGCACCCCGCTGACCGCCATGCGCGCCGATCTGGACACCTTGCGGATCCACAACCTGCCGCCCGAGGAGCGCGCGGAGGTGGTCGCCGACCTGTCCCGCGCCCAGCGCCGGGTGGAAGCGATCATCACCGCGCTGGGTCAGCTGGCGTCTGGCCAGTTGGCGCAGGACGAGGACCGCGAGTCTATCGACGTCGAGGAACTACTCGACAGGGTGGCCCGGGAGAACCAACGGCCGACGGGTGCGGTGGAGATCACCGTCACCGCGGGCGACGCCGGGACCATTCTGGGCTGGCCGGGCGGCTTGCGGCTGGCGGTCGACAATCTGGTGCGCAACGCGGTCACCCACGGCGGCGCGACGATGATCGCGCTCTCCGCGCACCGACGGGGCAATCAGATGGTGATCGTCGTCGACGACAACGGCCGGGGCCTGCCCGCTGACGAACACGAGATCGTGCTCGGCCGGTTCTCCCGGGGCAGCACCGCGACGCAGGGCGGCTCCGGGCTGGGCCTCGCGCTGGTTGCGCAGCAGGCGACGCTGCACGGCGGGACGATCGAACTGTCGGACGGCCCGCTGGGTGGGCTGCGGGCGACGCTGACGGTCGCTACCGCGCCCGCGCTGCCCGACTAGTTCTGATCGTCACAGCCAACCGCCAGCCCAGCAGCAGCACCGCCGTCACCAGCGATGCCACCACCACAAAACTGGCCGCCGCGCCCTGAGAACTGGCTTTGCGCAACAACATTCCGACGATCACCGTCGCCACCCAGACGGTGACCCCGGTCGGCACCAGCGCGGTAGGCCTGCGCCATCCGCGCGACAGCAGCCACCCCGTGGCGGTACCGGACAGAAAGGGCCACGCTGTCTCGGCGACACCGGCCAGGGTGATGCCCTCGGCGTGACTGCGTCGTCCGATCGCGCAGAACACCACCACGCAGGCGATATCCACGGCCAGGCTGGCTGGTGCGGTGCGGGTCACGGAGTGCTCAGTTGAAGTCATTGCCCGACACTGTAATTCATAATGTCGAGCACCAGCGGGGAGACCTCCGACTGCTCGCGGGCGGCGAATCCGGCTTGCAGGGGTGCGGGCTTGCCGGTGAACAGGGCGTCCAGCGCCGCCTGGGACTGCACCCGCTGATCCAACCGGAACGACTTGATGACGAACGGTAAACCGTTGGAGGCCAACGGGTCCGGGCTGTCCATCACGTGGAAGTGCAGATGCGGTGCGTCGGTGTTACCGGTGTTGCCCAGCGCGGCGATACCCTGTCCCGTCTTGAGCTCGTCGCCGGCTTTCACCGTGATACTGCCCGTCTTGAGATGCGCGTAGAACGCAAAATTGCCGTCACCGATGTCCTGGACGATGTGGTTGCCGCCGTACTGGTCCAGCGGTAGACCGGTGGGGCTCTTGCCCGCGACCTGCTCGGGTAGGTCGTCCACCACGGCCACCACCTTGCCGTCGGCGACCGCGTGGATCGGCGCCCCGAAGTAGGGATAGCTCTCCACCTTCGTCGAGTCGCCCTTGAACAGCCGGAAGTCCGGGGTGAGCTGGACGTAGTCGATCGCGAATCGTTCTGCCACAGAGAGCTTTCCGTTGATCGGATTGGTGGCCATCCGATGGGCGGTCATATCGCAGCAGCTGTCGCCGTCCAGCCAGTTGGGGCCGTCCAGTGGCGGCGCGATGGATACCGGCTTGCGGTCCTGCACATGCACCGGCGCGACCGTCTGCGTCAGGGTGGCAGGCACCAGACCCGGGACGGGCTTGGCGACGGTGACCGAGACCGAGTTGGTGATGTCGGTGGGGATCGGTGCGCCGCCGTCGACGGTGACGTCCAACCAGATGATGGCCGACCCGCCGGGCCCGATGCGAGTGGTGGGCGTGGCGGGGTTCCCCAGCGCCCTGGTCCAGTACGACAGGTTGGCGCCGGCCAGGGTGAGCAGCTTGCGATCGCCGTCGATGGCGGTGAGTGCGTCGAGGGTGACGTCGCCGGGCATCGTGTTGGTGACCAGCAGTTCGTAGGCGATGTGGGTCTTGCCGTCGGTGGCGGGCACCGGGATGGGGTCGGCGATGGTGGCGCCGATGAGCGGCGTGACCGCGGCAGGCGGCGCGGACGGCGTAGCGGCTTCCGGCGGTGCCGACGACGAGCACGCCGCGGCGGTGAGCAATACGGCAGAGCACGCCACGCCTCTGGCAAGCCGGAGCACGGTCATCCGCCGATCCAAGCACGATCGCCCAGCCCGCGGGACCGGTCAGGAATCATCAGGTCGTGGCGGGGGGAGTGGGCCCTGCCGCGCGGAATCGGCGGCATCCGGGGGCGACGGGCGTTCCTCGCCTTCGGCTTCCGCGGCGGCGAGGTCCAGGTCCTCCTGCACGTCGGGGTCGATCGTGCTTTCGGCGCGGAACATGAAGAAGAACACCACCCAGCCGATCGCCGCGATGAAGATCCAGCTCACCAGCCGGTAGATCAGCATGGCCGAGATCGCGGCAGGCAGCGTCATCCCGCTGGACACCAGGCCGGGCACCAGCACGGCCTCGACCACCAGCAGTCCACCCGGCATCAACGGGATGGAGCCGACCGCCCGGGCCGCCGCGTAGGCCACGGTCAGGCCGGCCAGCGACGGCTTGCCGCCCGCGGCGTACGCGGCGAACGCCAGGCAGGCCACGTCGGCCACCCAGTTGAACAGTGACCAGCCGAAGGCCAGGCCGAGTTGGCGCCTGGTCAAGCTGACGGACTCGAGCTGTTCGAGCATCTCGCGCCACTTGGCCAGCCCGGTGTCGACGGGCTTGCCGCGGACCTGGTTGACCCAGGACAGCACCCGCACACCGATCCCGTCGATCAGATCCGGCCGCGACGCCACGGCCTGCGCCAGCAGCAGCAGTGCGATGAAACCGCCGAGGGTGAAGAGCAGCGAGAACGGATTGTTCTTGGCGCCGAGCAGGAATGCGCCGCCGAGCCCCAGCAGCGCCAGGCCCACCACCTGAAGGGCGCCCGACATGACGAGCTGCCATGACGCCACCACCGGGGACGCGCCCCACATTCGCTGCTGCCGGTAGATGAAGGTGGCCGACAACACGGGACCGCCGGGCAGGGTGGTGCTCAAAGAATTGCCGGCGTAGAACGCGGCTTCGGAACGCAATTGCTTGACGTGCACGCCGGCCGAGCGCAGCAGTGTTCGCTGGATCTGAGCGAAACTGTGCATGGACATCATCGCGGCGAACACCGCGGCCAGCACCCACCACCAGTTCGCGGTGAGCAGGCTTTTCCATGCCTTGGCCAATTGATCCCAGACCAGGGTGGCCTCGACGGCCAGTACGGCGATGGCGACGGCGAGGATTGCCCAGCGCACCCACCAGTACTTACTGCGCGTGGTTCCCTCCTGCTGGCTCGCGGCGCCGCGAGCCTGCGCGTCGTACGACACGTGCATCAGGGTAGCGGTGCCAGTGCTTCACCCAGTACGTCCGCGGCGGCCCGGCCCCCGTGTCGGCGGGCCCGGAATGTGCCGGAACCGGTGAGTCCGACCGCTACGCTGGCGGGCATGGCCCTCTCGACCAGCGTTGACGACCTGGCTGTCACCCCGTTGGTCCGCAAGATGGCGGCATGGGCCTGGCGCCTACTGGTCATTCTTGCGGCCTTCTTCGCGTTGCTGTGGGTGGTCGCGAAGGTCGAGGTGATCATCGTCCCGGTGGCGTTGGCGACGATGCTCGCAGCATTGCTGGTACCGCTGGTCGACTGGCTGGACCGCCGCGGCGCGCCCAGGGGCGGCGCCGTTGCCCTGGTGCTGCTCAGCAGCTTCGCCATCCTCGGCGGCATGCTGACATTCGTTGTCAGCCAATTCATTACGGGCCTGCCCGGGCTGGTCGAGCAGGTCACCCACAGCATCGATTCCCTGCAGACCTGGTTGGTCGACGGGCCCGCGCACCTGAGCCGCGAACAGATCAGCCACGCGGGCGATTCCGCGGTCAAGGCGCTGCAGGACAATCAGGAGAAACTGACCAGCGGCGCGCTGTCGACGGCGTCGACGGTGACCGAGATCGTCACCGGCGCCCTGCTGGTGTTCTTCACGCTGATCTTCTTCCTGCACGGCGGCCGCAACATCTGGGACTTCGTCACCAGGGTGTTCCCGTCCGATGTGCGGACCAGGGTCACCGACGCGGGCCGGGCCGGGTTCCACTCACTGATCGGCTATGTCCGGGCGACGTTCGTGGTGGCCCTGGTCGACGCCATCGGCATCGGCACCGGTCTGGCCATCATGGCGGTGCCGTTGGCGTTGCCGTTGGCGTCGCTGGTTTTCCTCGGCGCGTTCATCCCGCTGGTCGGTGCCATCGTCACCGGCTTCCTCGCGGTGATCGTCGCCCTGTTGACCAAGGGCGTGGTCTACGCGCTGATCACATTGGGTCTGATCATCGCCGTCCAGCAGCTGGAAGCGCACATCCTGCAGCCGCTGGTGATGGGCCGCGCGGTATCGCTGCATCCGCTGGCCGTCGTGCTCGGCATCGCCGGCGGCGGTGTACTGGCGGGCATCGTCGGGGCCCTGCTCGCCGTGCCGATCATCGCGTTCCTCAACAGCGCGTTGCGCGTGCTGATGTCCGACGACCCGGCCGCCGAAGAGGCGGCTCAGGAAGCCGAGGACGGTCCGGCGTTCTCTGCCGAAGCCGACGTGGTCGACTCCTAGATCCGGCCTTCGCGCCGCAGCAGGTCCTGGGCGCTGACGCCACCGCCGCCGCGACGGGTCGGCTTGTCGTCACCCTCACCGTTCTTCTTGTCACCCTCGGCGCGAGAGTTCAGCTTCTCGGTGGCCGCCTCGGTGTCGCTGCCCCGGGGTTTCGCAATCGGAATGGCGCGGGTGGCCGCTTCGGTCGCGGAACTGGTGTCCTCGGTGCGTGTGCCGTTGGGTCGTTGCGTCGGGATCGCGGTGGTGGCATCCGTGGACGGCTCGGTGCCAGGAGCCGGCGGCATCGACCGGGTGGGATCCGCTGACGGCACCGAATGTGGTTGCGGTGCAGGATTTCCCGGCTTGCCGCGAAGTTCGCCGAGCCACGATTCGATTTCGCGTTCCGGCGTGGCCGGCGCCTGCTGGCGGTGGGTGGCAGCGGTGGCCGCACCGGCCGCATTGCTGACCGCACTGCGCACGGCGTTCTTCGCCGAACTGAAGCGGGTGGTGGGCGCCTCGTCACTGTCGGCGGGCGCAGAGTGCGCCGTCGGGATGCGGGTGGTGCCCGCGCCGGACGGTAGGTCCTGCGCAGCCGGAACCCGGGTGGGCATCGCGCGGCGCGGCGGGCCGTCGGGGTGGGTGGGATCGTGCGGCGTGCGGGGTGGCACCGGCGCGCCCGCCCCGACCAGGGCCGCGTCGTCGTCGCGCTCGTGGGTCATCGGCCGCTTGCGCTCATCAGGCCGATGGGTCTCGCCGAGACCGATCTTCACCTGCAGTCGCTTCATCCAGCGTGGCGCCCACCAGCAGTCGTCGCCCAGCATCTTCATCACCGCGGGGACCAGGAACATCCGGATCACGGTGGCATCCAGCAGCAGCGCGGTGATCAGGCCGAAGGCGAGGTACTTCATCATCACCAGGTCGGAGAAGGCGAAGGCGCCCGCCACCACGATCAGCACCAACGCGGCCGCGGTGATGATGCGCCCGGTGGTCGCGGTACCGATCCGGATGGCCTCGGCGGTGGACATGCCGCGCTCCCGCGCCTCCACCATGCGGGAGACCAGGAACACCTCGTAGTCGGTCGACAAGCCGTAGATCACCGCGATGATCAACCCGATCACAGGTGCGGTCAGTGGTGTCGGGGTGAAGTTCAGGAAACTGGACCCGTGCCCGTCGACGAATATCCAGGTCAGCACGCCCATCGTCGACCCGAGCGTCAGCGCGCTCATCAACGCCGCCTTGATGGGCAACACCAACGATCCGAACGCCAGGAAGATCAGGATCGTCGTGGTGCTGATCAAGATCAGCAACATCAGCGGCCCCTTGTCGAGCAGGCTGTGAATGCTGTCCTGTTCCAGTGCAGGGGTACCGCCGACCCAGATGGACGACCCCTTGGGCGGTTGTATCTGGCGTAGTTCGGCGATCTTCTTCGGGGCGTCGTTGCGGACCTGAAGTCCGTTCTGGATGACGGTGACGTTCGGGTCGCGGGTGCCCTCGTCGGTCGCGGTACGCGGAGTCCAGGACCCGGTGAAGCCGGAGATGGCGTCGGCTTCCTGGGTGATCTGTTCGATCTGCGCGGGGCTGGCGTTCTGGATCACCAGCGTCATCTGCTCGGTGCGGAAGCCAGGGAAGGTCTTGTCGAAATCCTCCTGCGCCATGCGCACGGAATTCGATGGGGGCAGGTATTTTTCGCTGAAGCCACCGAGGGACAGCTTGCCCAGCGGAATGATCAACAAAATCATGATGATGACGATCGGCAACGCAAACAGCAGTGGCCGCTTCATGACCATGTTGACGAGCCTGCCCCAGAAACCCTTCTCGACCTGCTCACGGGTCTGGGTCTTCTGCAGCTTGTTCGCCA
>JBEVHL010000049.1:0-2946 GCA_040511255.1 Mycobacterium sp.
GCGATTTCAGGCAGGGTGACCCGCTCCGACCCCGCCGCGGGTGCCACGATCATCCCGTCGACTTTCCGGTCCAGCAGCGACTCGGTGACGCGCTTCTCCGACTCCACATCATCGTGGGAGTCGCCGACGATCAGGACGTATCCGGCGTTGGACAAGGCGCGTTCCACCGCGTGCACCAGGGTGCCGAAGTACGGATTCGTCAACGCCGAGATCGAGAGTCCCACCGTGTGCGTGCGCCCGGCCGCGAGCGATCGGGCGACGACGTTGCGCCGATACCCGGTCGTCTCGATGGCCGCTTCGACGCGCAGGCGCGTCGCGGTGTTGACCCTGCGGGTGTCGTTGAGCACGTGCGAGACGGTCGACGTGGAGACGCCGGCCAGTCGGGCAACGTCGCCCATGGTGGTCACCGGAGGCGCACGATGCGGTCCGCGCGACCTGCGGTCGACTCGATCAGTTGGGCATTGCGCTCGTCGGATCCGAACGCCCAGAATGCCGCGTCCTGCGGGGACTTTCCGTGTGCCTCGTGACGGCGGAGCAGCCGGGCGTGGCGCACGTCGGTGTCGGGGGCCAGGAACCAGACCTCGTCGATGCACGACCGGGCCGCAGGCCACGCGTCGGATTCCAGCAGCAGGTAGTTGCCCTCGGTGACCACCAGCGGCACCGTGGGTGGGACGGGGATGGACGAACCGATCGACTCTTCGATCTCGCGCCGGAACCGGGGCGCGTAGATCACCGGGCTGTCGACGCCCTGGGCCCGAAGGATCTCGATCAGCCGGGCATACCCGCCGTCGTCGAAGGTGTCGTGCGCACCTTTGCGGTCCAGCCTGCCCAGTTCGATCAACACTTCGTTGGCCAGATGGAATCCGTCCATGGGGACCAGCACGGCGGTGCCGGGCCCCAGTGCGGTGACGAGTTGCTCTGCGACGGTGGACTTCCCGGCTCCCGGTGCCCCGGTGAGACCGAGAATGCGGCGTTGCCCGGGAATGACGAGCGCCTTGGCCAACTCGACCAGCTGGTCCAGTGTGGCGTCACGCGCGTCTCGCTCGATGGTCACCGTTCTCGCTTTCGGGTCTGCTCGGAGTGGAGTTGGCTCAGCCATGCCCGCGGCCCGACCACCGAACACCGTAATGCCGCCACGCGTGCGGAGCGATCTATGCGCTCGGCGATACCGCTACCGACCTGGGTGGCGAAGTACGTATACGCACCGTGGAAGGCATCGCCGGCCCCCAGTGTGTCGACCACCACCACCGGCTGCACCGGCACCGACCCGGACCGGCCCCCTGACCACCACTGCACAGGATCGCCGCCGTGCGTGGTGACGACGGTGCGAACCCCGCTGCGGACCAGCGTCGCCGCGGTGGACTCCGGGCTGTCGGAGTCCGGCATCCGGAAGTCGTTGGAGCACACCATGTCTGTTGCGTAGGGCACGATATCGCTCATCACCGGCTTCCAGCGGCCTGCGTCGACGACGAGGGTGGTGCCCCGTGTTGCGGCGTGCCGAACGGCGGCACGGGCGATCAGCGGGTGGTGCCCGTCGACCAACACCACGTCGGCCGCCGCCACCAGGCCAGCCAGGTCTGCCGGCGGCGGTGCATCGGAGTTCACCGCGTCGAGCGAGACCACCGACCGATCACCCGTCGATTCGACCACTGACACAGCGGACACCGGCACCGCCCGGGTGGTGCCCGCCGCCGCGTCGACGACTCTGACGCCGTACACCGCAAGGTCCGCGCGGATCAACTCGGCCACCGGATCGATGCCGAGGGCAGTGACCAGGACGGCGTCGCCGCCCAGTCCCGCGAAGGTGACGGCCGCATTGGCCGCCGGCCCTCCTGCAGCGACGAACTGCGCGGTCGCGGTGATCTTCTGGTTCGCCGCAGGAGCTTTCACGATGCGGTGGATCACGTCGAGAGTCGCCAGACCGACGAACACCCCGACCGGCGCGCCCTCAGAGACCGGCGCGTTCCTCATCGGATGGCTCCTCTGCACCGGTCATGAGCGCGACCACCTCGGACATCGAGCGTTTCTTCGGATCGACGACACCGGCACGCTGGCCGAGGCGATGGATGTGAATCCGGTCGGCGACCTCGAACACGTGTGGCATGTCGTGGCTGATGAGCACCACGGGAATGCCGCGATCGCGGATCGACCGGATCAGGTCGATGACCTGTCCCGACTCGCGAACACCGAGAGCAGCGGTTGGCTCGTCCATGATGATCACACCGCGGCCGAACGCGGCAGCCCGTGCCACGGCGACGCCCTGGCGCTGCCCGCCGGACAACGTCTCGACGGCCTGGTTCACCGACTTGATCCCGATCTTCAGGTCTGCCAGGTGTTGCGATGCCTCGTGTCGCATTCTCGGCATGTCCAGTCGACGGAACACATTGCCCGCGATCCCTTTTCGTCGCACCTCACGCCCCAGGTACAGATTGGACGCGATGTCCAGAGCCGGTACCACCGCGAGATCCTGATACACCGTTTCGATGCCTGCTGCTCTGGCGTCTCGGGTGTTCCTGAACGACACAGGTTTTCCGTTCATCAGGATCTCGCCCGCGTCCGGAACCACCGCGCCCGCCAACGCCTTGATCAGACTGGTCTTTCCGGCGCCGTTGTCGCCGATCACCGCAAGTACCTCGCCCTCGCGCAGTTCGAAGTCGGCCCCGTTGATAGCCGTCACGTGGCCGTACTTCTTGACAAGTCCGCGTGCCTCCAGCACGGGTGCGCCGGTCACTGTGATCTCCTGCGGGTGAACTGATCGACTGCCACCGCGACGATCACGAGAATGCCGGTCGCGATGTTCTGATAGAGATTGTCGACCCCTGCCTGGGTCAGGCCGTTGCGCAGGACCCCGACGATCAACGTGCCCACCAGTGTTCCGCCGACGCCGCCGCGCCCGCCGAACAGGCTGGTTCCGCCGATGACCACTGCGGTGATCGTCTCCAGATT
>JBEVHL010000050.1:0-16641 GCA_040511255.1 Mycobacterium sp.
GTCCTGGTCAAGCAGCCGCAGGCGGCCGAGGCGCTGGCCGCCAGCATCGGCCGCGTGATGGGCTATGACCGAACCGCGGTCTGCGTCGTCGAACCCGACTCCGTGATGATCTCGCTGGTCGACGCGTACGACGACGACGAGGAAACGGTCGTCAGCCGCACGATCGACAGCTCGGCGGCCCTGATCACGTGGGTGATCGGGATCTTCGAGCGCGACGACTGGCGCCCGGAAGGACTGTTCGTCGTCGGCTCGGTCGGCGGTCTCGACCTGGTGGCCCGCGAACTCGAGGCCGAGCTTTCGCTGCCCGTCTTCGATCCGCCCGAGGCGGAGCTCGCCCTGGCACACGGCGCGGCACTGGCGTCGGCGACCTCGGCCAGCAGCCAGTCGCTGTTCGCCGACGATTTCGCGGGGGATTTCGACGGTCTGGACTATGTCGCCCCGGTGCAGCGCCGCCCGAAGAACAAGTCCTATGCCGCACCGATGACGATGCTGGTGGCCGGCGCAGTCACCTTCGTGGCGTCGGTATCGCTGGCACTGTCGCTGCAGCTGGTCTCCGACAACGCGCCGCTGGAAACCCGCGAGGTGGTCAAGACGGCGGGCACCCCCGCCGCGCTGCCGATCGTGCCGGTGCTGCCCGCGGCACCGCCGGAGGAGATCCCCGTCGCGGACACCCCGCCACCGCCGGAAGCCGTGGACCCCGCTCCCGAGGCGTTACCTCCTGCCCCCGAGCCGGAGGCACCCGCCTACGTGCCCGAGCCGGCCTACGTCGCGCCCGAACCGGAATACGTACCGCCGGCTACCGACGTGCCCGCCGATGCTCCGCCGCCCGCGTACGTGCCGCCGCCGGCCCCACCACCACAGGTGATCGCGCCGCCCGAGCCGCAGACGCCGGTGCGGTCATGGCTCAAAGAGAAACTGCACCTCGGCAACTAAGCCGTGCTGCCCTGGTAGTCGACCTGCCAGTGTTTGATGCCGTTCAGCCAGCCTGAGCGCAGCCGCTCCGGTGCGCTCAGCGGCGCCAGGTCGGGCATGTGGTCGGCGATCGCACCGAACATCAGGCTGATGGTCATCCTGGCCAGGTTGGCCCCGATGCAGTAATGCGCCCCGTTGCCACCGAACCCGACGTGGGGGTTGGGGTTGCGCAAGATGTTGAACGTGTACGGGTCCTCGAAGACCTCTTCGTCGAAATTGGCCGAGCGGTAACACATCATCACCCGCTGACCCTTCTTGATCTGCACACCGCTGAGTTCCACGTCCTCGAGCGCAGTGCGCTGAAACGACGTGACCGGCGTGGCCCACCGGACGATCTCGTCGGCCGCGGTCTCCGGCCGCTCCTTCTTGAACAGCTCCCACTGATCCGGGTTTTCGGCGAACGCCATCATTCCCTGGGTGATCGAGTTGCGCGTGGTCTCGTTGCCTGCCACCGCGAGCATCACGACGAAGAAGCCGAACTCGTCATCGGAGAGTTTGTGGCCGTCGACGTCCGCCTCGATGAGCGTGGTGACGATGTCGTTGCCCGGATTCTCGGCCTTCTGCGCGGCTAACCCCATGGCGTAACCGATCAGTTCGGCCGCCGACGTCGTCCCGTCGTGGTGGGCGAATTCGGGGTCGTCGTCGCCGATCATCTCGTTGGACCAATGGAACAGCTTCTTGCGATCTTCCTGCGGTACGCCGATCAGCTCGGCGATGGCCTGCAGCGGCAACTCCGCGGACACCTGCTCGACGAAATCGCCGGACCCTTCGGCCGCGGCGGCCTTGGCGATGCGTTGCGCTCGTAGGGCGAGGTCTTCCCGCAGACGTTCGATGGCGCGCGGGGTGAAGCCGCGGGAGATGATCTTGCGCAGCCGGGTGTGGTGGGGCGCGTCCATGTAGAGCATGACGAAATTGCCCATCTCCGTCTGCGCGGGCGCCCCGTCCCGATACCGGGGGATCGGGGTGTTCGCCTGACTGGAGAAGATGTCACTGCGCCGGGAGATTTCCTTGATGTCCCTGTGCTTGCTGATCACCCAGTAACCGCCGTCGTCGAAGCCGCCGGTTCCGGGCGGCTGGGCGTTCCACCAGATGGGTTCGGTGCGCCGGAGTTCTGCGAGTTCCTCGGTCGGCAGCCGGTTGCAGAAGATGTCCGGATCGGTGAAATCAAAACCGGTGGGCAGATTCGGGCTCGGCATCGGCGCACTCCTGACAATGTTGTGATTCGGTCACAATGTCCCGGTGCGGGACAGGTGGTTTGTGACGTGTTCTGGCCCCCGTAGGCATTGGTACACCGCTGATGGGCGGCTTGTGAGCGGTTCGGCGAACCTCGAATTGAAACCTGTTCTTGACCTCGCGACGCAGCGTGGAGATCGAACGCGATATCGCATCCGTGTTTGACTGATGTGTGCGGATTGACGAGCGGCAAGTCAGGGTCGTCCTGCGGGTCGGCGTCATTGTCGCGGTGCTGGCGGCCCTGGCACTGGTGGAGACGCAGTCGAGGTCCGGGGTGTTGTGGCGGCTGGTCACTTTCACCTATCAGGCGAATGTGCTGGCCGCCGCCTATTACACCTGGACGCTGATCTCACCGCGGGCGGACACCCGGGTCGGTCTGCGCGGCGCCGTCGTGCTCTACGTCGTCGTCGCCGGGGTGATCTGGAACCTCTATCTGGTCGACCTCAGCATGGGATACACCGGACCCAACGTCCTGCTGCATGTCGTGGTGCCGGTGCTGGCCGTCGCCGACTGGTTGGTGGTCGGGCACAGCCAGAGCCTGGTCCGGTGGTGGCAGCCGTGGGCGTGGCTGTCCTATCCCGCGGCGTATCTGGCGTTGGCACTGCTAGTGCTCAACCACCGTGGCCGCCGCGCGCCCTACTACTTCCTCGACCCGGTGAGCATCGGCATGGCCGGGTTGTTGACCAATGTCGCGATCCTGGCCGCGGGTCTGGTCGTCCTGGGCTACCTGCTGTCGGGCGCAGGCCGGGTGGCGGTCAAACGCGGTACGAATCCTGTAACGAACGGGGCGCGTGGGGTGAATAATATGCATGATGCGGATCGAATCATCTCCCCGGGTGGCGCTGACGGCAGCGCTGGGCGCCCTCGGTGCGCTGGTAGTGCTTACGACGAGTCCGACGGCGCTGGCGGATCCCGCGCCCTTGCCGGACCCTAACCAACCTGTTCCCGTCCAGACGCTGGTCGGGGACATCAGTCAACCTCCGGTCGGTGACCCGGCTCAGCCGGTCCCACCGCCCGTGCTGCCGGTTCCGCCGGCGCCGGGTGACCCGGCCCAGCCGTTGGCGGCGGGCCCGGCGCCTGCGCCCGAAGGCGTGCCGCATCTACCGAGCCCGGAGAATCTCCCGCCGGGCACCACCGAAGATCCGGTGGCCCCGCAGGGCCGCAACCTGTCGTATCTGCGGGAACTGTGGCACGCCGTGCAGACCCAGGACGTCAGCGGTGGTAGCGCGCTCCTGCTGCTGACCCAGCGGCCGATGGACGCCAACGCCGCGCCGCCGGCCGGCGTGCCGAACGGCCCGCGCCAGCAGGCGCCCGCCGATCCCGCATTGCCGCCTCCGGCCGTCGATCCCGCCGCCCCGGCGCCCGCTGACCCGCTGCTGCCGGCCCCCACACCGTAGGACGAGCTACCGGGCCTGCAGGTAGTCGATCCAGGTGTCCTTGTAGATGACTTTGCCTGCGGAGGTGACCACCAACTCCGTCGGCGTCACCGTGTAGACGGCGCCGTCGGTGCTGGCCTCGAACCCGGCGTCGGTCTGCGTGGCGGTGGCCTGCAGTGCAGCGCCGTCGCTGATACGCACGCCGCGATATTCGAAGCCGCGGTTGGGATTTGCGCAGATCACCACGAGCGAGCGTTGGGTCCTGGCGAACACCGCGGCGTTCTGCGCCTCGTCGCAGCGCGCCTTCGAGTCGACGAAGCCGAGGGCGTCGGTGGGGAACGGGGTCACCGTCTCGGGCGCGGCGGACTCCGTAGTGCTGGGCTCTGTGGTGCTCGGCTCTGTGGTGATGGTTTCAGTTGCGGTGGTGGGCGCGGCATCCGCCCCGATGGGCCGCGTCATCACGCCGGCGAACAGCACGACGGTCGCGAGCAGGGCACCGAGGCCGGCCAGCATCAGGAGGTTGCGGGAGGGCAGCATGCGTCAAGGAAACCACCCTGAACAGCGAAGTCGCCGTCGCCTGCACCGCGTTTCGCGCAAAAGATCTGAGTTCGCCGTACGCATCCGGCGGACCCACTAGGCTTTCGTGCTGCAGGCAGGCGGAGAGGTGTACATGATTCGCGAACTGATCACGGCGGTGGCGGTAGCCGTGGCGGGCGGCACTGTCACGACGGCGCCGGTGGCCGCGGCGGGGCCGACCCAGGACCTGGCCGACGTGCCCAACATGGTGTACGGCGTCGAGTACAGCACCGCCTGCTACAGCTGGGAGCGGTTCATCTTCGGCCGCGGCAACACCGGCCAGACGTACGCCTGCCATTACATTCCCAACCAGTGGCCGCCGGTGTACTCGGGCTTCTGGGTCTGGTCACCGCCGCTGTACGGCGTGCAGGAGATCGGCGCGCCCTGCCCCGATCCGCGCGGCAATGCCGCCGCGCAGACCGCCGACGGGCTCGCCCTGCTGTGTGCGGGAGCGAAGGGCTGGCAGCAGGACTTCTACGCCTAGACCGACGCCGCTTCGTTCAGCTGCTCCAGCGTGCTGGTCGCCTCGAGATACTCCTGCACCCAGCGCTGGATCACCGTCGAGGTCTTCTCCACCTTGGTGAACTGACCCACCACCTGGCCGACCGGGTTGAACGCGACGTCGACAGACTCGTCGGGGTACTTGTTGGTGGCCGAGACCGCGAGCCCAGAAACCATGAACTGCAACGGCATTCCCAGTGGCTTCGGGTTGTCCGGGTTCTCCCACGCCTCGGTCCAGTCGTTGCGCAGCATCCGGGCCGGCTTGCCGGTGAACGAGCGGCTGCGCACGGTGTCCCGGCTGCCTGCCTTGATGTAGGCCGCCTGCTGCACAGGGGTGTTCTCGGCTTCCTCGACCATCAGCCACTGCGAACCGGTCCAGGCACCCTGGGCGCCGAGTGCCAGCGCCGCGGCGATCTGCTGGCCGCTGCCGATGCCGCCCGCAGCAAGAACCGGTACCGGGGCCACCTCCTTGACGACCTGCGGCCACAGCACGATCGAACCGACCTCGCCGCTGTGCCCGCCTGCCTCGCCGCCCTGGGCGATGATGATGTCGACGCCGGCGTCGGCGTGCTTGCGCGCCTGCGACGCCGACCCGCAGAGCGCGGCGACCTTGCGGCCCTCGGCGTGGATGTGCTCGATCATGTCCTTCGGCGGCGTGCCGAGCGCATTGGCGATCAGCGTCATCTTCGGGTGCTTGAGCGCCACCTCAACCTGCGGGGTGGCCGTCGCCTCGGTCCAGCCGAGCAGCTGCAGGGTGCTCTCGTTGTCTTCGGCCGTCAGCGGGACGCCGTGATCGATGAGGATCTTCTTGGCAAAGTCGAGGTGCTCCTGGGGAACCATGTCCACCAGCATCTTGGCCAGTTCGTCGGCGGGCAGGTTCGAATCCATGCCTTCGTACTTGTTGGGGATGACGATGTCGACGCCGTAGTTGTGGTCCCCGATGTTCTGGTCGATCCAGTTCAGCTCGATCTCAAGTTGTTCGGGCGTGAAGCCGACCGCGCCGAGCACCCCGAAGCCGCCGGCCTTGCTGACAGCGACGACGACATCGCGGCAGTGGGTGAAGGCGAAGATGGGGAATTCGATGCCGAGCTGGTCACAGAGGGAAGTGTGCATGTCTGTTCCTTGCTGGGACGATGGGCGAAAATAGAACGTGTTCTAGTTTAGTGCACGCGCTCCCCGGTCTGTGCGGCCCTGGCAGATCTCGTAATGTATCGACGTGATCACGTCAGGAGGCCGGCCATCTCGACCCGGACTCGCCGAACCGCCGGCCTGAAGATTCTCGGCTGCCTGCTGGCGATCGTGCTGGTGGTGGCCGCCGGCGATTTTCCTGCGTTCGCCCGCCCGGAAGCGCCGTCCTCGACCGTCGAAATCGCCCACGGCTGGCGGCTGGAGTCGGCCCGCAACATCGCGGCGGACGGCGCGACGATCTCCACTCCCGGTTACCGGGACGACGGCTGGCATGCGGTCAAGCAGATGCCCGCCACCGTGCTCGAAGCCCTGCAGGACGACGGCACCTATCCGAACGTCTACTTCGGCACCAACCTGCGCGACAAGGTGCCGCAGGATCTCTATCAGCAGGACTGGTGGTACCGCACCACCTTCAGCGCACCCGCCGGGCACAGCACCTACACGCTGCAATTTCCCGGCATCAACTACCGGGCCGAGATCTGGCTGAACGGCCATCGGGTGGCCGACAGCAAGCAGATCGTCGGGATGTACGTCAGCCACGACCTTGACGTCACCCCGTGGCTGCGGCCCGGCGAACCCAACACCCTGGCCGTCAAGGTCACCCCGGAGCAGGCCATCCAGGACGTCGACGGGGTGGAGCTGGCCGACAGCTGGTACGACTGGATCAACTGGAAGTATCTCGGATATCAAGGGCCGCAGAAGAATCCGGCCAACGGCAACTCGTTCCCCGCCGACCGCAACGCCGGAATCTGGAAGCCCGTCTACCTGGTGAGCTCCGGCGCGGCCACGCTGGGACCCGCCACGGTGAACACCGAACTTCCGCTGCCCGACACCGATTCCGCGCGCCTGACCATCAACACCGCGGTGCGCAACGACTCCGCCCAGAAAATCAACGGCGTGCTGCGGGCCACCATCACCAGGGCCGGCAAGCCCGACGTCCAGGTGGACCGACCGGTGACCCTGCTGCCCGGTGAGAAACGCGACGTCAGCTTCAGCCCCGACGAGTTCGCCCAACTGCGCGTACAGAATCCAGATCTGTGGTGGCCCTACACCATGGGCAAGCCCGACCTCTATGACCTGACGCTGGACTTCCGGCAGTACAACCACACCACCGCCACCACCCATCAGCGGTTCGGCATCCGCACCGTCACCCAGCACCGCGATCAGGACACGCAGTTCCCCGAACTCGGGCTGGGCGGCAACTTCTATCTCACAGTCAACGGCCGGGATTTCCTGATCCGCGGTGCCACCTACACACCGGACCTGCTGTTCAAGTACGACCCGCAACGGGAAACCGCGATCCTGCAGTACGTCAAGGACCTCGGGCTCAACATGCTCCGGCTGGAGGGCAAGTTCCCGGGCGATCACCTGGTCGAAACAGCTGACGAGCTCGGCATCCCGCTGATGTACGGCTGGATGTGCTGCAACCAGTGGGAGAAGTGGCCGCAGTGGGACACCGAGGACCGCCAGGTCGCCCAGGACAGCATGCGCTCGCAGGTCGAGGCGTTCGGCCCGCACGCGTCGGCGTTCATCTGGGCCAATGGCAGCGACGGCAGGCCGCCGCCTGAGGTGCGCGGTTGGTACCACGACATCCTGACCGATCTGCACTGGCAGAACGCCGTCGTCGACACCGTCTCGTCGATCAACCACGACGAGAACGGGAACATCGCCTGGGACGGCATCCAGATGGCCGGTCCGTACAGCTGGCGACCACCCAGTTACTGGTTCGACGGCCGGTACGCCGCCACCCGCGGGTCGTCGGCCGAGCAGGGCGACAACGAGCACATCCCGCCGTTCGCCAGCCTGAAGAAGTTCATCCCCGCCGACAAGCTGTGGCCGATCAACGACGCCTGGTCGTTCCACGCCGGGTCGAACGCCAGCAATTCACAGCTGGCCAGCATCCGCACCGCGATCGTCCGTCGGTACGGCTCGTCGGGCAGCGCCGAGGAGTTCGCCCGCAAAGCCCAACTGGCACACTATGAGTCGACGCGGGCCCAGTTCGAAGCGTTCGCCGCCAACGGCTGGGCCAACCACAAGATGACGATCTACTGGATGCTCAACAACCACTGGCCGTCGTTCTTCGGCAATCTGTTCGACTACTACCTGCGACCAGGCGGGGCCTATTACGGCGCCAAAACCGGGCTGCGCCCGCTATCGGTGGTGTTCGACGCCTACGCCACCGGCGATCACAGCCAGGCCAACATCACCGTCGTGAACCAGACCCCGCAGGAGGCCAGGGATCTGCGGGTGCGGGTGCGCACCTACGACCTGACCGGCCGCGTCCGCGACGACCGCACCGCGGGCGGCATCGACATCGCCTCCGGCGGTGCCACCAAGGCGATGACCCTGCCGAAGATCCCCATGAACTCGTCGGTCTACTTCGTGCGTTGCGAACTGGTGGACCAGACGGGCCACGTCGTGAGCGAGAACGTGTACTGGCAGTCGAAGAAACTCGACGATGTCGGCGACCCGCGCAACGATGCCGCGTTCGACCTCAAGCAGGCCAGCTGGGCCGATATGACGGCATTGAATTCGATGCCGCGCACACCGTTGGACATCTCTGCGCAGCGTTCCACCGACCATGGCCGCGACACGGTCGCCATCAGCTTGGCCAACCGGTCGACCCGGGTGGCGTTCTTCGAACGTGCCGAGGTGATGAGCACCCACGACGGCGACGAGATCCTGCCGATCGAGTACAGCGACAACTACGTGACGGTCTTTCCCGGCGAGACGGTGCAGGTCCGGGCCGAGGTAACGCAAGGCGGTCCGACGGCGTCCTGGGTGCGGGTCAGCGGCTACAACACCGATCCGATCGTGGTGCCGGTGGCGGACGCCACCCGCTAGCGCACTGGGCCTAGCGCACTCCTGCGAAGAACGCCCGCACGTCGTCGACGAACAGCGTGGGCTGCTCGAAGGCGGCGAAGTGCCCACCGCGCGGCATGTCCGTCCAGTGCGTGACGTTGTAGTTGACCTCGACCCAGCTGCGCGGTGACCGGATGATCTCCATAGGGAACGACGCGACGCCGGTGGGCAGTTCCACCCGGCCGCCCGCGCCGAAACTGGTCAGGCTCTCCCAGTACATCCGGGCCGACGACGCCCCGGAACCCGTTGCCCAGTAGAGCATTACGTTGTCCAACAGTTCGTCGCGGTGCAGCACGTTCTCGGGATGGCCGTCGCAGTCCATCCACGACCAGAACTTCTCGACGATCCAGGCCAGCTGACCCACGGGGGAGTCCACCAGTGCGTACCCGAGAGTCTGCGGCCGGGTGGACTGCTGTTTGGCGTAGCCCGAATCCCACTTCTGGTAGTACTCCAACCGGGCGAACGCTTTCTGTTCGTCCTCGCTCGGATCGGCGCCGTCGCCACCGTCGGCCGGTGGTCGACCCAGTGGCATGTTGATGTGGATGCCGACGCAGCCGCCCACGTTGAGACCGATCTGCGTGGTCACCGCCGCGCCCCAGTCACCGCCCTGGGCGCCGTAGCGGTCGTAGCCGAGCCGGCCCATCAGCGAATCCCAAACCTGCGCAACCTTTTCCACGCCCCAACCGGTCACATCTGGTTTGGCCGAGAAACCGTAGCCGGGCAGGGACGGGCACACCACGTGGAATGCGTCTTCGGCGCGGCCGCCGTGTGCGGTGGGGTTGGTCAGCGGTTCGATCACCTTGTGGAATTCCACGATCGACCCCGGCCAGCCGTGGGTGAGCACCAAGGGGAAAGCGTCGGGGTGTGGGGAGCGCTGGTGGATGAAGTGGATGTCGAGCCCGTCGAGCTCGGTCACCGACTGGTCGAACCGGTTGAGTGCGGCTTCCCTTGCCCGCCAATCATATTGGTCGCGCCAATACTCGGCGAGGTCGCGAGTGTAGGCCAGCGGGATGCCCTGGGTCCAGTCGTCGACGGGCTCGGCTTCGGGCCAACGGGTGTGGGTGAGCCGACGCCGGAGGTCATCGAGCTCGCCGTCGGACACCGCGATCCGATACGGCCGTACTTCAGTCATCGAGTTCCTTCTCTGGCCCGTTCGGCGACCTCGTCGACGTTCGACCCGTCGACGAAGCTCGGACCCGTCAGCGTCGGCTGCCCGCCCCCGATGACATTCCGGTTGGTCAGGTACAGCCACAACGAGTCGACTGCAAGATATCCCTGCAGGAACGGCTGCTGGTCGACGGCCCAGCTGATGGTGCCCCGTTTGATCGCCTCGATGACGGCGGTGTTGGTGTCGAAGGTGACCACCTTGGCGTAGCTGTTGGCCTCACCGGCCGCCTCCAGCGTGGCCAGGGCGACCGGCGCGCTCAGGGTCAGGACCCGGTCGATACTGCGATCCTGCTGCAGTTCGGCCACGATCGCCGCTTTCACCTCCGGCGTCCGAGTGCCGTCGACGTAGAGCTTCTGCACCGTGCCCGCGAAGGTGGCGGCGGCGCCGGCACACCGTGCCTCCAGGCCGACGTGGCCGGCCTGTTGGATGACACACAGGACGTTTTTGGCGCCTTCCCTGGTCAGCCGTTCACCGACCGTGCGTCCGGCCAGGCCGTCGTCCTGACCGATGTACTCCAGTGCGCCCAGTGCCCGCCAGTCACCGATACCGGTGTTGAGCGCCACCACGGGGACCCCCGCGCTCACCGCGGCCTGCACGGAAGCCGACAGCACGGGCGGATTCGGCAGGGTGACCGCGATACCGGACACCTTGCGTCCCGTCGCGTCGGTGACCATGGCCGCCTGGCCGGCGGCGTCGGGGTCATGGAAATACTGCAAGTCGACGTTGTCCTTGGCGGCGGCGGCCTCGGCGCCCCGGCGGACCAGATCCCAGAACGTGTCGCCGGGCGCCTGATGGGTGATGAATGCGACCGTGAACGGCGTCGACGCCGGTGCCGGAGCAGCCGAGGTGGTGCCGGTTTGCCGGGTCGGTGCCGCGCAGGCCGCCATCGGGACAGCCAGCAGCACCGCGGCGAGCAACGCGGCAACCCGGTTCATCTGACCAGTGTCTGCCTGCCGCTGTGCGGTCACTGGGGAAATCGCGAACCCGGGCAGACACGCTTTAGGCTTACGCCATGCCCGATCAAGACATCGCCGCCGACCGCCGCGAAATCACCGATGCCCTGCTGACCGCGTTGAACCGTCGGCACGAGGTTCTCGACGCCATCGTCGAAGCCGAGGACAGGACCGGTGCGGTCAAGGCGGTCGCCGAATTGCTGGGTGCCTCACCGCGCAGCGCCGAGGCGGTCGTCGGCCTGTCATTTGCACAACTGACCAAGGATTCGCGCCGCAAGATCGCCGCCGAGCTCGACGACCTGAACAGCCAGCTGCACTTCACGCTCAACGAACGCCCGGCGAGCCGGGGCGACAGCCTGACCCTGCGCCCGTTCTCCCATCCCACCGACCGGGACGTGTTCGCCGCGCGCACCGAGGACATCGGCGCCGCGGGTGACGGTTCTGGTGGGCCCGCAGGCGATCTGGACGACGAGATCAAGGCGGCACTGGCCCGGGTCGCGGCCGAGGAAGCAGCGTGGTTTGTCGCGCTCGAAGGCGCCGACAAGGTGGGCATGGTGTTCGGCGAACTCGTCGGCGGTGAGGTCAACGTCCGGATCTGGATCCACCCCGAGCACCGCCAACACGGCTACGGCACTGCGGCACTGCGCAAGTCCCGTTCGGAGATGGCCGCGTACTTCCCGGCGGTGCCGATGATCGTCCGCGCGCCCGGCGCAGCACCGGCCTAGTGAGCGTTCGCGCGGGAATCGTCGTCACGGGCACCGAGGTCCTGACCGGCAGGGTGCAGGACCGCAACGGCCCGTTCGTCGCCGATCAACTACTGGAACTGGGCGTCGAACTGGCCCACATCACCATCTGCGGCGATCGGCCCGGCGATATCGCCGCCCAGCTGCGCTTCCTGGCCGGCGAGGGTGTCGACCTGATCGTCACCAGCGGCGGACTGGGGCCGACGGCCGACGATATGACGGTCGCGGTGGTCGCCGAGTTCTGCGGCCGCGAACTGGTGCTCGACACCGAACTCGAAGACAAGATCGCCGTCATCCTGCGGCGCCTGATGGCCCGACGCGGCACGTCTGACGACCAAGCAGACGACGCGGCATTCGATTCGGTGCTGGCCGCCAACCGCAAGCAGGCGATGGTGCCCGCCGACGCGGTGATCCTCGATCCGGTGGGCACGGCACCGGGGGTGATCGTGCCCGGTGCCGGTCCTGGCCGGCCCGCCGTGCTGGTGTTGCCCGGTCCGCCCCGCGAGCTGCAGCCGATGTGGCACACCGCGGTGGAAACCGCTGCGCTGCAACAGGCTATCGCCGGGCGCACGCACTACCTGCAGGACACCGTGCGGATGTTCGGCCTGCCGGAGTCCGGGCTGGCCGAGACGCTGCGCGACGCCGAAGGCCGGCTCCCCGGATTCGACCGCCTGGAGATCACCACTTGCCTGCGCCGCGGCGAGCTCGAGGTGGTCACCCGCTATGAACCGGACGCCGCCGACGTCTACACCGGGTTGGTGGCACTGCTGCAGGAGCGCCACGGCCGCGACGTCTTCTCCACCGACGGTGCGTTCGTGGACGATCAGGTGGCCGCGCTGCTGGCCGGGCGCCGGATCGCCACGGCCGAGTCCTGCACTGCGGGGCTGCTGGCGGCCCGGCTGACCGAACGCGCCGGGTCGTCGGCGTACGTCACCGGCGGTGCCGTGGTGTACAGCAACGACGCGAAAACCGCCGTGCTCGGTGTCGATCCGCAACTCATCGAAACCCACGGCGCGGTGTCCGAACCGGTAGCCGAGGCGATGGCCGCAGGTGCGCTGGACCGCTTCGGCGCGGACACCGCGATAGCGATCACCGGAATTGCCGGGCCCGGCGGCGGCACCGAGACCAAACCGGTGGGCACGGTGTGCTTCAGCGTGCAGCTGGGCGACGGCCGGACCCGCACCCGCACCATGGTGCTGCCCGGCAACCGCGCCGATATCCGGGAACGGTCCACCACCATCGCCATGCACCTATTGCGCAGGGTCCTCACCGGCGAGGATTGACCGGTGCAGAGCGGCTACTCCGCCTCCGCCGCGTCCACCTCGTCCCAGATCTGCATCAGCGTGCGCAGAATCTCCTCGGCGCGGCCGAGACCGCCGAGATGACTCTCCCCGGCCAAGGTGGTGAGCTCGGCGTCGGGCAGTCGGGAGACCACGTGCTGGCCGTGGGCGTAGGGCACGATGTGGTCGACGTCGCCGTGCCACCACCTGACCGGGACCTTGACCTCGTCGAGCCGGAAGCCCCAGTCCCTGGCGAACACCACGACATCGGCGAACGGCGCCGCCATCTGTTTGCGGCTGCCGTTGAGCAGGTCGTCGAGGAACATCGCCTTGAATTCGGGCCGGGCCAGCATCCGGCGGTCACCCTCCGGTGAGATCCGGGCGTAGATCTCCAGCGCGGTCGAGGCGACGGGCCGGATCAACTGGATCAGGCTGACCGCCGCCAGCCGCAGCGGCAGGCCGACGATCGGCATCGCAGGCGCGACGAACGACCCCAGCGCCATCACCCCGCCGCCGATGGCATCCGGGCCGATGGTCGGGGCGACACCGCCGAGCACGCCGACGGCCAGCACGCGGTCGGGCATCACCGCCCCGCACCCCAGGGCATAGGGGCCGCCGCCGGACAGGCCGATCACGGCCATCTGGTCGATGCCCAGCACGTCGGCGATGATCTGCAGATCGTGGGCGAAGTCGGCGACCGTGCCGTACTGGTGTGGAGTGGACGAACCGATCCCCGGCCGGTCGATACCGATCAGCCGGATGCCCTGTTGCTCTGCGCACAGCCGGGCTTCGACGGGTATCTGCCGCCGTGCTCCCGGGGTGCCGTGCAACCAGAAGACGGCGCGCCCCTGCGGGTCACCGAACTCGGCGAATCCGATCTGACGTTGGTCGCTGACGGCAACATTGCCTTCCAGCTTGGGGCGGGCGATAGCTAGCACCAGCAGAGTGTCGCATGAGCGCTGTGTCGCTAGGTAGCCGCTGGTTGCACCCAGCCGGCGGGTCGCCGACCGGCCCACGGCGCGGCCGATTCCAGCTGGGCAGCGAGCTGCAACAGGATCGTCTCGTCGGGCGCCATCAGCTGCACACCGATCGGCAGGCCGCCCGACGTGGTGCCGAGCGGCAGCGAGATCGCCGCCCAGCCGGTGATGTTGGCCATCGTGGTCCAGCCGGTGGTGGCAAACTCGACGTCGAAGAACGCCCGGGTGGTGCCGCGGGGCTGATCGAGCAGCTTGTAGGGCGGCGGCCCACTGAGCAGGGTCGGCACCAGCAGCACGTCGTGGCCGCCCATGGTGCTCGCGAAACGCCGGGTCTGGGCATGCACGGCGTCGATCGCCTCGGCATACGCCACCCCAGTGGTGTGGAAACCCTCACGCATCATCACCCACGTGCTGGCCTCGAACTCGTCTTCGCGGGGTTCGCGGCCCAGGTGGCTGGTGGCGAAGGCATGCAGTTGGGCGTTGCTGACGGTGTGCAGCACGGCGATGGCGTCGGCGACTTCATCGGGGTCGAACGTCGGCGCTCCCGGCTCGACCTTGTGTCCGAGGTTCTGCAGCAGCCGGCCGGTGGCTTCGACGGCGGCGATCACCTCGGGGTCGGTCGGGGTGCCAGGAAACGGCGAGGTGGTGGTGATCAGGATCTGCTGGGCGGACGGCACCTCGTACATCGACGTCAGATAGGGCGTCGACGGCAGGGGCGTCGAGTACGGATCACCGGGTTCCGCGCCCGCCACCACATCGAGCAGGGCGGCGCTGTCGCGGACCGTCCGGGTCAGCGCGTGATTGTTGACCAGGCCTTCCATCCCGTGCCCGGCGCTCGGGGCGAACGAGGTGCGGGCGCGGCGCGGTTTGAGGCCTACGAGACCGCAGCAGGACGCCGGGACGCGGATGGATCCGGTGCCGTCACCGCCGGAAGCCGCCGGGACGATGCCCGCCGCGACCGCCGCCGCCGAGCCGCCGCTGGACCCGCCAGGGGTGATCATCGGCGACCACGGGTTGACCGTCGGGCCGAACAGGGACGGCTCGGTGGTGCAGTGGTTACCCCATTCTGGGGTGTTGGTCTTGCCGAAGACCACCAGCCCGGCCGCCAGGTATTTGGTGATGATCCCTGAGGTCTCCGTCGCGACATGCGTGCGCAGCGCCCGCGAGCCCATCGCTTCCGGTGCGCCGGCCAGCGAGGCGCCAAGATCCTTGAGCAGGAACGGAACTCCGGCGAGCGGGCCGACACCGCCGCCGCGCAGCACACCCGAGGTGTCGAGCGCCGCGGCCTGTTCGCGGCCCCGCTCGAACAGATCGCAGATGACGGCGTTCAGCGAGCGGGCCGCTTCCAGCCGGGTGATCGCCGCGTCCAGGAGTTCGGTCGCCGATACCTCACCGGAGGCGATGAGGCTGCCCTGCCCGATCGCGTCGACGCCGGCCAGCTCAAAAGCAAAGTTCGAGTCCATGATCTGGTCGATCTTGGGGGGTGGCGGGTTCAGCGGCAACTCGACCTATCAGGGAACGCCGGGCACCTGACGGTTACCGCCGTTGCGGTCCTGCCAGGAGGCGTACACCCCGACGGCGTCGGGGTGCGGCTGGTGTCGCATCGGCAGGCGGCGCTGTTCCCACGGTTTGGCGAACTCGTCGTAGAAGGTGCTCAGTTCGAAGTATTTGCGGTCGTCGACGTAGTGCGGGGCGTAGGCGTCGCGGGTGGTCAGGAAGATGACCTCGTCGGGGGAGCAGTAGTAGAGCGAACCCAGGCACATCGGGCAGGGATGGGCCAACACGTAGATGGTGGTGCCCGTCAGGTGCTCGGTGCCGAGTTTCGTACACGCCGCCCGGATCGCCAGGATCTCCGCGTGCGCGGTCGGATCGTGAGTCTGCGCCACCAGGTTGGGGCTCTCGGCCAGGATCTCGCCGTCCTTGACGATGACGGTGGCGAACGGCCGGCCACCCTCGGCGACGTTCTGGCGGGCGATGTCGACGGTGCGTTGCGCGAAATCCATTGCTATTCCTTAGCGGCGGTCAGCGCCAGGGCGATGAGTACATCGACGGCGGTGATGATCAGTCCGAGGTAATACATCCACTTGTCGGGCGGCGTTGGCTCGATGGCGAAATACAGGATGAGGAAGATGGGTCCGACGATGCCGCAGACGAACACCACCGCCTGAATGCGGACATACCTCAGAAATGTCGACACCGGCCTGAGCGTAACGCGGGCCCGCAGATGTTGGGATCGGTAGCGCGACTTGCAGTCTGTACTTCTCTTCGACGGCGCCACTGGGGCGGCGACTAAACGAAGGGAAGACCCGTGAAACGAGTTCTCGCGGCAGTGGTCGGATTGAGCGCGTGCGCCACGATGCTCATCGGCTGCTCGGACGACAAGGGCGGCAGCGGCACTCCGGCCGCGAGCAGCGCCACCGGGACGGCCGGCGGTAACGAGGTCAAGGTCGAAGGCAGCGACCTGGCCGGCTTGGACGTCAACACCGTCACCTGCGTCAGGCAGGCCGGCAAGATCAACGTGGCCAGCGGGGCGATCGGCGGCCAACAGGGCATCGGCATCGTGATGACCGACGAGGCCAGCCCCAAGGTCGAGTCGTTGGGCATGGTCGTCGACGGCAATGCCCTTGCGGTCAGCGACAACATGGGCATGAAGGTCGGGACCGCCGACGTGGCGGTCAGCGGCGATTCCTACACCATCACCGGCGAGGCCGCCGGGGCCGATATCAAGAACCCGACGGCGGGGATGATCACCAAGAAGTTCACCGTCAAGGTGACCTGCGACTAACCGACGGGCGGCGGGCGTGCAGAGCAC
>JBEVHL010000051.1:0-3301 GCA_040511255.1 Mycobacterium sp.
CCGACCAACAACCTCGATATCACCAGCGTCGACCAGCTCGTCGATGCGCTGCGCGCCTATCGTGGCGCCATGATCGTGGTCAGTCACGACGACGCCTTTCTGGCCCGCCTCGAACTCGACAGGACACTGGTCATGGCGCGCCCCGGTGAAGTCAGTGAAGCCAGATAGGGTCTTGGCATGACCCGCCTGCGTCCCGGTTGGTTTGTCGCGCTGTGTGCCGTCGTCGTTGCGGTCAGCGTGTGGCTGCCGTGGCTGACGACCACGTTCGCCGGTGGCGGCCGGGCCAGCGCGATCGGCGGTACCGTCGGCAGCCTGGTACTGAGCCGCGGCTTCGGCGCGGGGCAGCTGATCGTCCTGCTGACCTCGACCTTGCTGGTGGCCGGGGCGATGGCGGCGCGCGGTCTGTCGGCAAAGTTGGCTTCAATTGGTGCGCTGACGATCTCGATTCTCATCGCCGCTCTGACCGCCTGGTATTTCCATCAGTACGTCAGTCCGCCGGTGTCGGCAGGGTACGGCCTGTTCATCGGGGCGGCGGGCGCGGCGGGCGCGATCTGCTTCTCGGTGTGGGCCCTGTTGGATGCCCTGCTGGTGGACCGGGCTGCCCGGTGAGCCGGTTCGTCGAGCCGGTGATCCTGACCGGCCAACGCTGGGTGATGTTGGAACCGTTGACACAAGAGCACATTCCAGAGGTGGCCGCGGCCGCCGCCGACGGTGACGGTGGGTCACTGTGGTTCACCAGTGCGCCGTCGGAAGACACCGCTGATGCCTGGGTGCACCGGCTGCTCGACATTCAGGCCGGCGATCAAGGCGTGACGTACGTGGTGCGGCGGCTGTCCGACGGGGTGCTAGTCGGTTCGTCGAGCTTCTTTCACGTCGACGCCCCCAACCGCCGGTTGGAGATCGGCCACACCTGGTACTCGGGCTCGGTGCGCCGCACCGGGGTGAACTCAGAGACCAAGCTGCTGATGCTCGGGCACGCGTTCGACACCCTGGGCTGTATCGCGGTTGAATTCCGCACGCACTTCTTCAACTCCGCCAGCCGGGCGGCGATCGAGCGTCTCGGCGCCAAGTTGGACGGCGTGCTGCGCAGCCAGCAGTTGCTGGCCGACGGGTCGCGGCGGGACACCGTGGTCTACTCGATCCTCGATATCGAATGGCCTGCAGTCCGCAACAACCTGCAGTTCCGCCTCGCCCGTCGCGACCCGGCCCTGTGATCTGATGGCAGGTATGCGAACAGTCTCTGCCTGGACGGGCGCAGCGCTGACTGTGCTGGCAGTACTCACTGGCTGCGGCCCCACGACAGAGGGCACCGCCGTCGCGGACCACAGTTGCACCGAGGTGTCGGCGCCGATGACCAAGATCGAGTCCACCAGCGCCACCGACCCGCAGCTGAGCATTCCGCAGCCCGAGGGATGGGACCGTAAAACCGAGCTGGATTCGCAGATCATCCGTTTCGTCATGGTGAACCGGAGTCTGACCACCGACAATTTCGCGGCCAACGCTGTCGTCACCTTCGAGTCGGTGGCCGGGAGTACGCAGTCGCCCAGGCAGATCCTGGACGGCCAGCGCGACAACCTGGAGACCCAGCTCAGGGCGACCGATGTCTCGGCAGACAACGGCACGCAATGCGGCTATCCCGCGACCACCATCAGCTACACCGCCCCCGCGATGGGACCTGCCCCGTCGCGCAAGGCGAAAGTCCTTGGTGTGGTAATCGAGTCGGACGCGAAGACCTACCTGGCCACCCTGACTGTCGGCTCAGCCGCCGACGACGACCCGACGTACGCCAAGGATTCCGAGACCATTCTGAAGGGCTTCGCGATCACCGCGCCGACCGGCTAGTGCCACCGCCGCAGTTCGCTACCGGGTGCCCAGGTGGAGTGTGTTCCGCTGGAGACCCGTTCCGGCAGTGGCAGTTTGCACACCGGGCCGTCTGCTACCCGAGCCGCGTCGAACACCAGACAGTACGAGGCGTCGTTCGAGACATCCGTGGTCAGCGTCACCAGGTACCCGTCGTCTTCGGCGGTAGCACCGACCCGTGGTGCCATCGCGGTCTCACTGCCGTAGACGCCGTCTTCGTATGAATAACGTTCTTCCGTGCCGGTTTTCACGTCATGTTTGACCAGGCCGTCGAACAGGAACCAGCCGGGCTTGCCGGTGGCTGCGTAGGTGTAGCGGTAGTCGCGGCCCGCGTAGCCCGCATTGATCATGCCGAATTCGGTGATGCTGTCGGTGAGCGGCTGCTCGGTGGTCGCGCCGGTGACCAGGTTCAGTCGCCAGCGGTGCAGCCGGGTCTGCAGCCGATCCAGGGCGAGATAACGGAAGGCCTTCTCCCACTTGTTACTTGAGCCGGTATCACCGGGCTGCGGGTCGCCTTCGAAGAAGCCGTCGAGCACAATCTCGTCACCGTCTTCGTAGGCGTTGACGAAATGCAGGACGAACGTCGGGTCGGCCTCGAACCAGCGGATCTGGTCGGCACCGCCCCGGCGGGGGATGACCGCGAAGCGTGACGGCATATCGCGGTGGAAGCCGGGCAGGTGGATGCCGGATTTCAACAGCTCCGAATCCCAGAAGAGCGGAAAGTCGTTCAGGATGACGTAGTTCGGAGTGAAGGCCATATCGTGCGGCAGTCGCGGGCCCGGCAGTGGCACGTCGGTGTAGTGCACCAGCTCGCCTGCGGCGTCCACCACGCCGTAGGCCAGGTACGGCGCCTGCTTGCTGTAGTTGAAGAACAGCAACTCGCCGGTGGCGTCGTCGACCTTGGTGTGTGCCGAGACGCCCCAGTCGGGGAACCGGCCGTTCCAACTCTCCTTGCCCAAGGTGTCGCCGGTGAACGGATCGAGACGGTAGAGGTCGCCGCACTGGTAGAAGCTGGTCAGCGCGATGCCCCGATGCACAGTCACATCCGTACTGGAAGCGTCTTTCATCAGGGTTCGGGCACCCCAGCCGTAGTCGCGTTTGGCCAGTTGGACCGGCTCGGCCAGCCCAGGCCACAGCGGACCCCCGGCCTCACCCTCGGCCACCAACCCGTCGGTGCGAATGAACCTGTTGCGGTAGAACGCTTTTCCGTCGCGGAACCCGACCACGTGCACCATGCCGTCACCGTCGAACGGGTGGTAGAACTTCAGCGCAGGGTGCAACGGGTTCTCGGTGTTGCGCAGGTAGACGCCGTCGAGATCGCGGGGGATTTCACCGCTGACCGGGCTGAGATCGTCGGCGTTCCACTCCGTGGTCTGCGGGCGCCACGGCCCGGTCCGGTAGGGATGATCGTCGTCTTCGGATAGGGTGGACAGGTACTTGC
>JBEVHL010000052.1:0-6965 GCA_040511255.1 Mycobacterium sp.
CCGCGATCCAACGCCAGATACAGGTTGGCCAGCGTCTGCGCCTCGATGCCCTGCGCCGCGTCGACCAGCAGCACGGCCCCCTCGCAGGCCTCCAGGGCCCGGGAGACCTCGTAGGTGAAGTCGACGTGCCCGGGGGTGTCGATGAGGTGCAGGACGTAGTCCGTGCCGTCGATCGACCAGGGCAGCCGCACATTCTGGGCCTTGATGGTGATGCCGCGCTCGCGCTCGATGTCCATCCGGTCCAGGTACTGCGCCCGCATATCCCGGTCGGCGACGACGCCGGTGATGCCCAGCATTCGGTCGGCCAGCGTCGACTTGCCGTGATCGATGTGGGCGATGATGCAGAAGTTCCGAATCTGCGCCGGCGCTGTGAAGGTCTTGTCGGCGAAACTGCTGATGGGAATCTCCTGGTTGACTTCTCAAGCTGAACCGTCTCCGCCCCAGGTGAACCCCGGGACTGGCCCCTCCAGACTATCGAGCGGCGGCCGTCGCGACACAATCGCGCGCCGCGAACCTCGCCTATGCTTTCTCCCATGGCGTCGCAGTGGAAGACGTTGCAGCGGGTTGTAAAGGTCACTGAGAACCTGGTGTTCAACGAAGCCCCGAAACTCATCAAGCAGCTGCAGAATCCGCAGGAGATGCAGCGCAACATCCAGCAGGGCCTCCAGAAGGGGATCGTGCTGGGGCTCAAGATCGGCATCGACGCGATCGCGACCGCCACCGCCGAGCAACAGGTGGCGATCACCGCCGGCCGGCCCGTGACCAGCACCATCGTGCCCACAGCGCACCGCGCCCGGCGGATTGTGTACGCACCAGACCTCGACGGCCGGGCCGATCCTGGCGAGATCGTCTGGACCTGGGTGGTCTACGAAGACGACCCGAACCGCGGAAAAGACCGCCCGGTGCTGGTGGTCGGACGCGATCGACAGACCCTGCTCGGGCTCATGCTGTCCAGCCAGAACTACCACGCCGATGACACCCAGTGGGTTGGCATCGGCACCGGCCCGTGGGACTACGAGGGCAGGCCCAGCTGGGTCCGGCTGGACCGAGTGCTCGACGTGCCCGAGGAAGGTATTCGCCGCGAGGGCGCCATCCTGGACCGCCCGGTGTTCGACGTGGTCGCGGCCCGGCTGCGGGCGCACTACTCCTGGAGCTAGCCGTTCAGCGCGGTGCCCGCCACATCGCCCACAAGGTGGGGCCGCCGTCGGGCAGCACAATCTCGCCGGTGACCTCGAAGCCGAACCGCGAGTAGTAGGGCACATTGTCGGCATTGCTGGATTCCAGGTAGGCGGGGGCGTGCTCGGCGTCCACCCGGTCCAGCCGCGAGCGCATCAACGCGTGCCCGTAGCCGGCGCCCCGGACCGTCGGGTCGCTACCGATGATGGCCAGGTACCAGTGCGGCTCCTCCGGGTGCACCTTTTTCATCAGTGCGTCGAGCTGCGCGCCCCTGGCAACCTGGCGGCCGAACGTCCACAGCAGTCGTGGCAGGGCCCGCAGTTCTTCGCTGCGCGTGGTCTGCCAGCGCCCCGGCGGAGACCACAGCGCGGCTGCCCCGATCGACCCTCCCCCGATCGCCACCTCGACGCCACCGCCGGGCAGGTAGTGATACCGCGTCATGGCGCCGAACAGTCTGTGCAGCTTCGCGTTCCGGGCCGCAGCGTCGGGCAACATCCAGGTGGTCACCGGGTCGTCGAAGAATGCGCGACCGAGTACGAGTGACAGTGCGCGTACGTCGGATCGTTGTCCGGCGCGGACGTCGAGGCCCATTCATGCACCTTGGCACATTCCGCCCCGTTCGTCAGCCCTGGGTGATGTAGGCCTGCAACTGTTCTTGTTCGAGGGTCAGCTCTTCCATCCGGGTTTTCACCACGTCACCGATGCTGACGATCCCGACCAACTGTCCGCGCTCGACCACCGGGATGTGCCGGACCCGGTTCTGTGTCATCAGCGCCGTCAGATGGTCGACGGTGTCCTCGATCCCGCATGTGGCCACCAGGGTCGTCATGATCGCCGACACTGGGCCGTCGAGGATGGCGGCGCCGTGCTCGAAGAGCTGGCGCACCACGTCGCGCTCCGAGACGATGCCCTGCAGGCCGTCGGCACCGATGACGACCATGGCACCGATGTTGTGCTCGGCCAGTCCCGCGAGCAGGTCGTGCACCGCCGTCTCGGGGCTGATGGTCGCCACCGTCGCACCCTTGTTCCGCAACACGTCCGCGATTCGCATCGTCCCCTCCTGAATGTGATCCAGTTCACACCAGGCTAGGTCGATTCCTCCGCCTGGGCGGCGATTTGCGCCGATCGGACCGCCTTTTTCGACGTGGTGTGGCATACCTGTTCCCACACCCGCCCGCGCCCAGGGGAACTGGTGGGCAACAGAGAGGCGAGCGTCATGATCGAGATCACCTTGTTGGGCACCGGCAGTCCGATGGTGGACGCCAACCGGGCTGGACCGGCCACGTTGGTGCGCGCCGGTGACGATCTGTTTCTGGTGGACTGCGGTCGCGGGGTGCTGCAGCGCGCGGCGGCGATCGGGGTGGGTGCGGCGAATCTGACCGCGCTGCTGCTGACGCATCTGCACAGCGACCACATCACTGATCTCAGTGATGTGATCACCACCCGGTGGGTGACGACGTTCGTCCGCACGCCGCTGCCGATCATCGGTCCGCCGGGTACCGCGGCCGTGGTCGAAGCGACGCTGGCGGCGTTGGCACCGGATATCAGTTACCGGATCGGGCATCACGCCGATATCACCGAGCCGCCCGCAATAGACGTCTACGAGTACACCGACGGGCCGGTGTGGGACCACTCCGGAGTCCAGATCCGGGTCGCCCCGACCGACCATCGACCCGTTGAGCCCACGATCGCGTTCCGCATCGAGTACGGCGGCGCCTCGGTGGTACTGGCCGGCGACTCGGTACCGTGCGACACCCTCGACGCCTTGTCCACGGGTGCAGATGCGTTGGTACACACTGTCATTCGCAAGGACATCATCGCGCAGGTGCCGAACCAGCGGCTCAAGGACATCCTGGACTACCATTCCTCGGTGGAACAGGCAGCGGCCACCGCCACGCGCGCCGGAGTGGGCACGCTGGTGCTCACCCACTACGTGCCCGCCATCCAGCCCGGCCAGGAGGAGCAGTGGCGCGCCTTGGCGGCCACGGAGTTTGGTGGCCGTATCGAGCTGGGCGACGACTTGCACCGGGTGATGGTCGGATGACGATGCGCGCGAGGAACGAGCGGGCTGAGGAATCCGACAATCCAGCAGTGGTCGGATGACGATGCGCGCGAGGCACGAGCGGGCTGAGGAATCCGACAATCCAGAAGGAGTGGCATGATCTGGACCCTGACCAAGTCGACCGAGCTCGCCGACGGCGTCGTGCGGTGGGACTCGTTCGGCGAAGGCCCGCCGATCGTGCTCGTCCACGGCACGCCGTACTCGTCATTCCTGTGGCGCGACGTCGCGGCCGCACTCGCCCGTCGAGGACGGCATGTCTACGTCTTCGACCATCTCGGGTACGGCCAGTCCGACAAGCGCGAGGGCCAGGACCTCACTCTCGCGGCGCAGGGGCGCAACTTCGCCGAATTGCTCCGTCGGTGGAACCTGCAGCGCCCCAGCGTCGTTGCGTGCGACATCGGCGGCGCGATCGTGCTGCGGGCGCTGCTGCTCGAACACGCTGAGTATGCAGATCTGACGCTCTTCGATGCCGTCACCGGCGGAGAATGGGAACACGGCCTGTTCGCTCTCATCCGTCAGCATCACGGCGTCTTCGAACAACTCCCCGCGTATGCCCACGAGGCGCTGGTGACCGCACATCTACGCAACGGCACCCACCAGGGTTATCGACCCGGCGTGCTGCAGGCGTATCTGGAACCGTGGTTGGGCTCAGAGGGGCAAGCCGCGTACTACCGGCAGTACCGGCAGCTCAGCCAGGTCGACACCGGTGAATACGAGCACCTTTTGGACACCATCGACATCCCGGTGACGCTGCTATGGGGTCGCGAAGACCGGATCTTGCCACCGCCGCACGGGCACTGGATCGCCGAACGGGTGCCCAACCAGAGCCTCACCTGGATCGACGACGCAGGCCATCTGCTGCCCGAGGACGCGCCGGCTCAACTGATCGAGCGACTGACCGTCAGCTGAGTTGGCGCCGAAACGTCAAGCCAGCCGGGTGATTTCGACGACGACATCGAGATCGGTTGAACCCGCACCGGAGTAGATACCCTTCAGCGGCGTCACATCGGCGTAGTCACGGCCCACCCCGACACTGATGTACTGCTCGTTGATCTCGGTGTCGTTGGTCGGGTCGTAGTTCAGCCAGCTGCCGGTCCAGGCCTGGATCCAGGCGTGGCTCTGCCCTTCGATGGTCTCTCCGACCGTGGCCTTTTTCTTCGGATGCAGATAGCCGGAGACGTAGCGCGACGGAATGCCCATGCTGCGCAACAGAATCAACGACAGGTGCGCAAAGTCCTGGCACACCCCTTTGCCCTCCCGGTGCGCGTCGAGCCCCGAGGAGTGCACCCCGGTGGTTCCCGGCACGTAGGCCAACTCACTGTTCG
Organism: Mycobacterium sp.; assembly: GCA_040511255.1. Taxonomy (GTDB): domain Bacteria; phylum Actinomycetota; class Actinomycetes; order Mycobacteriales; family Mycobacteriaceae; genus Mycobacterium. The sequence continues at coordinate 4,564 of JBEVHL010000052.1, forward strand.
CCCACTTGGCCGCCTCGAAGACCGCCTGCTGCGGGTCGTGATACTTCGCGATCCGCTTGCCGACGGCCTGGATGCGTCTGCTGGCCGGCACGTAATCGGTCGGCGTCAATAATTCGTCGTACCGATCGATCACCGCGTCGGAGGCCAGGTCGTCCCAGCTGACGACCTCGGTCGGTTTCTCGGGCTTGTCGGTTTCCACCACCGACGAGGCGGTCACTTCGAGTTCGGTGTGCGGCGCGTGCAGGTCGAACGCGGTGACGGCGGTACCCCAGTAGTCGACGTACCGGTAGGACCGCGTCGCCGGCGTGGTCTCCACCCGGTTGAGGATGACGTTCTGTCGCGAGTCCGACCTGGGCGTCAAGCGTGCCTCGTTGTAGGACGCGGTCACCGGAGATTTGTACGCGTATCCGGTCGCGTGAACCACCCGCATGCGCCACATCAGACTTCGCCCTCCTCGATGACCAGCGAGCCGGTGCGGCCCGCATCGGTCCAGGCCACCCACGGAGCGGCGTGAAAGTACTGCAGCGCCAACGCTTCTCCGACGTCGGCGCAGGTTTTCTGTAAGGCGGCCAACCGGGTCTCCAGATTCTCCAGCAGCACACCGGGACGCAGGAATTCCAGTTCGCTGCGCGCCCGGCCCAACAACCGCTGGGTCTCGGCGGTGGCACCGACCCGGTTGTGCGGGCTGTGCAGCAGTTCTTCGAGACTGTGTTCGGCCAGCTTGAGCGAATAGAAGATCGATCGCGGGAACAGCCGGTCGAGCAGGATGAATTCAGCCACCCGGTTGGCATCCAGAACGCCGCGGTAGGTCCGCAGATAGGTGTCGTGCGCGCCCGCCGAGCGCAGCACCGTCACCCAGGCCGGCGACGAGGCACTGTCGCCGACGCGGGACAGCAGCATCCGCACGGTCATGTCGACGCGTTCGATCGCGCGGCCCAACACCATGAACCGGTAGCCGTCGTCACGGGACAGCGTCGAGTCGGCCAGGCCGGCGAACATGGCGGCCCGGCCCTCGACGTAGGACAGAAACTCGTGCGGCCCAAGGCGTCTGGATGCCCGCTCGCGCTCAGGCAGCGCGTTGTAGGTGGTGTTGAGGCACTCCCACATCTCGCTGGAGGTGACCTCCCGAGCTGACCGGGCATTTTCCCTGGCCGCCGTGATGGAGTCGACGATGGAACAGCCGCCCTGGGTACCCCGGCTGAACGCCACCAGGTCGGTCAGCGACCAGACGTCGAGAACCTCGTCGTCGGGTGACTCGATGCCGAGCACCTGCAGCAGGGTCCGCGACGCCAGGTCGGGATCGACGCTGGAGTCTTCGAGCAGTTGGTGCACGGTGACATCGAGGATGCGGGCGGTGTCGTCGGCGCGTTCGACATAACGGCCGATCCAGTAGAGCGCCTCGGCGTTGCGGGCGAGCATCAGTCCATCACCGCCTGCTGCTGTTGTTGCTGCTGCTGCTGTTGCTGCTCTTCTGATTTGCGAACCTGGAACTGCTGTTGCTGCTGCGACGACGAATCGGGTCCACTTTCCGGGGGCGCCGCCTTGGCCGCCTTGGGCAGCTTGCGCACGATCTCGGCGGCGGCGAGTTCACGGTCGGCCACCGAGGACCGTGACGCCAACACCCAGGTGTCCTTGGAACCACCGCCCTGGCTGGAGTTCACCACCAGCGAGCCCTCGGGCAGCGCGACCCGGGTCAACCCACCGGGCAGCACCCATACCTTGTCGCCGTCGTTCACCGCGAACGGGCGCAGGTCGACGTGGCGTGGCGCCAGGCAGTCGTCGATCTGGGTCGGCACGGTCGACAGCTGCACGACGGGCTGGGCGATCCAGCCGCGCGGATCGTTGCGCACCTTCCTGCTGATCGTCGCGAGCTCTTTTTCGGACGCATCGGGACCGAAGACGATGCCGTAGCCGCCGGAGCCCTCGACCGGCTTGATGACCAGTTCGTCGATCCGGTCGAGCACCTCTTCGCGTTCGTCGTCGAGCCAGCACCGGAACGTGTCGACGTTGGCCAGCATCGGCTTTTCACCGAGGTAGTACTCGATGATGGTCGGGACGTAGGTGTAGACGAGTTTGTCGTCGCCCACCCCGTTGCCCACCGCACTGGAGATCACCACGTTGCCGGCGCGCGCGGCGTTGAGCACCCCGGCCACCCCGAGCACGGAATCGGGCTTGAAATGCATCGGGTCCAGGAATTCGTCGTCGATGCGGCGGTAGATCACGTCGACCTGACGTTCACCTTCGGTGGTGCGCATATAGACGGTGTTGTCACGGCAGAACAGATCGCGGCCCTCGACCAGTTCGACGCCCATCTGGCGGGCCAACAGGGAGTGCTCGAAGTAGGCGGAGTTGTAGACGCCCGGGGTGAGCACGACAACCGTGGGGTCGGCCTCGTTGCTGGC
>JBEVHL010000053.1:0-7357 GCA_040511255.1 Mycobacterium sp.
GATCTCTTCGACGCAGCAGGCCAGACCGGTGGCAACAATATTGGCGACCTGTTCGGTGGTCTGTTCGGCCGCGGCGCTCAGCCGCGGCCGAGCCGGCCCCGGCGCGGTAACGACCTGGAGACCGAGACCGAACTCGACTTCCTAGAAGCCACCAAGGGCGTCGCAATGCCGTTGCGGCTCACCAGCCCTGCGCCGTGCACCAACTGCCACGGCAGTGGCGCCCGGCCGGGTACCAGCCCGAAGGTCTGTCCGAACTGCAACGGCGCCGGCGTGGTCAATCGTAACCAGGGTGCGTTCGGCTTCTCTGAGCCCTGCACCGAATGCCGGGGCAGCGGCTCGATCATCGAGCACCCGTGTGACGAGTGCAAAGGCACCGGCGTCACCACGCGGTCGCGCACCATCAACGTGCGTATCCCACCGGGTGTCGAAGACGGTCAACGGATCCGGCTCGCCGGGCAGGGTGAAGCAGGTCTGCGCGGCGCTCCGTCGGGTGACCTGTACGTCACCGTGCACGTCCGACCCGACAAGGTGTTCGGCCGCGACGGCGACGATCTGACAGTCACCGTTCCGGTCAGCTTCCACGAACTTGCTCTGGGTACAACGCTTTCGGTGCCCACGCTGGAAGGCAAGGTCGGTGTGCGAGTGCCGAAGGGCACCGCCGACGGTCGGATCCTGCGCGTTCGTGGCAGGGGAGTGCCCAAGCGCAGCGGCGGCCATGGTGATCTGTTGGTCACCGTGAAGGTCGCGGTGCCACCGACTCTGGAAGGGGCGGCGCTGGAAGCGCTGGAGGCCTACTCGGCCGCCGAACGGGCCAGCGGATTCGACCCACGGGCGGGATGGGCCGGTAATCGGCTATGAGTAAGGCTGACGATTCCCGGGCCAGTGCCCGCACGTTCCTGATCTCGGTGGCCGCCGAACTGGCCGGCATGCACGCGCAGACCCTGCGCACGTATGACCGGCTCGGTTTGGTCAGTCCCCAGCGCAGCTCCGGTGGTGGACGGCGGTACTCCGAACGCGACGTCGACCTGCTGCGCGAAGTTCAGCGACTCTCGCAGGATGAAGGCGTCAATCTTGCTGGCATCAAACGGATTATCGAACTGACCAACCAGGTCGAGGCGCTGAAGGGGCGGTTGCGGGAGCTGGCCGACGAGGTCGAAGAACTCCGAGCCAACCAGCGCCGCGATATCAGCACGAGCTCGACCAGCACGGCGCTGGTGGTCTGGCAGCCCAGGCCCCAGCGGCGCTAGCTGACCCGGATGGCGAACCTGGCGGTGTCCGGTCTACCCGGCGCCGCCAGCCGGTAACCGCCCTTGCGCAATGCGTCGGTCGGTGCCGTCATGGGCTCGATACCGATCACCGCATCGCTGCTCGGGGCGAAGAGTTGCGCTGCGGGATAACCCTTTTCATACGTCACCTCGACGCGGCGGTCGCCGCCCGAGATGGCAAACACCGCACCCTCGGCGACCTGGTCGAAACCGTCGTCGAGCACGGTGTCTCCCAACAGCTCGGAGCGGGCCGCCCAGTCTTCGGTGGCGCCGGTCGGGATTCCCGACGAGTCCACGGTCCGGTGCCGCATCGCCGGGGTCTCCAGTAGCCACTCCTGCCGCGGTACGCCGGGCAGCTGTAGATACGGGTGATAGCCGAAACACAACGGCACCGACGCCGCGGTGGTGGGGCTCACGACGGTCTCGACGGTCAGCGTGCGCTCGGCCAACGTCGCCGTCACCGTCACCACGTGCGGGAACGGGAACACCGCCAGCAGTCGTGGCGTGCCGCTGAAGTCCAACGCGGCGGTCACCTGATTGTCGCTCTGGGCCGTGATCAGCCAGCCCGGGTAGCCGGCCAGCACACCGTGAATCGGGGAACCGTGCTCGTCGGCGCGCACCCCACCGGTATCCGGGGTCAGGGTGACTTCCGCCCCGTTGACGTCATAAGTGTTGGCACTCAACCGATTCGCCCACGGATACAGGACGGGGATGCCCATCGTCTTCCCCGCATCGACGTAAGCCTGCAGCCCCCGGCGCTGCCCGAGGAACTCGACACCGCCGTCGGACAGTGAGGTGGCGATCATGCCCGCGGCAGGCACATAGGTCGCAGTCAACGACGATGACGGGTCTTTCAGCGTGATTGTTTCGTACTCAGGCACAGCTGAATCCTTCCACAGCCGCCCTAGCGGTCGAGCGGATCGTGCTGAATGCGGTCAGCCGCTGCGCCTTTGGCGATCAGCGCGGCGCGGGTGGCCCGGACCATCTGCGGGCCGCCCGAGAGGAGAACCTGCCGGTCACCCCAGCTGCCATAGCGGGTGACCACCTCCGGCAGCAGACCCTTCTGCCGCACGTGCAGGCCGCGCGGCGGCTGCACGTCGGGATAGTCCGCGGCCCATGGCGGGTCCGTCGAGTACTCCGAGACCGGCGTGACCGACAGCCACGGGTTGGTGGCCGCGATATCCCACAGGGTGCGCAGGTCATAGAGCTCACACGGGTAGCGGGCGCCGTAGAACAGGTGCACGCGCGGGTTCACCCCGAACCGGGCCATGTCCATGATGATGGTGCGCAGGGGCGCCAACCCGGTGCTGCCGGCCACCATCAGCACGTCCTCGCCGTTGCGGTCCACCTCCAACCCGCCGTGCGCGCTGGACAGCCGCCAGCGGTCACCCGGTTGGGTCTCACCGACGATTGCGGTGCTGACCATCCCGCCGTACACCGAGCGCACGTGAAACTCGATGGCGCCGTCCGGTTGGGTGGGGATGGCCGGGGTGAGGTAACGCCACTGCCGCGGGCACTGCGGGGTTTCGACGTCGACGTACTGCCCAGGGTGGTAGGGCAGCGGACGGTCCAGATAGAGCCGGACGACTGCGAGATCCCGGGACACCCGATGATGTTCGAAGACGGTGCCCTCGTACCAGCCGGGGCCGTCCTCGGCGTCGGCCGCGCCGCTCATCACCCCGGTGATGAGGTTGATGACCTGCCGGGCGGCGTCGTCGACGGCGTCGGTCCACTGGGGTTCCAGGCTGGACGTCAGCGTGGCATAGATGGCGTGCGCAAGACTCTCGTAGTGCTGTTGGGTGACGCCGTACTTGCGGTGATCCCGGCCGAGTTGGGCCAGGAACGCCACCGGTTCGTCCGCGCGTTGCTCGATGAACTCGCCCAGCACCCAGTCCAGCGCGCGGGCGAACGTGGCCCGTTGTTCGGCCATCCGGGCCGGGAACATGTCGCGCACCGAAGGGTCGATGGCGAACCAGCAGGTGTAGAAGTTGCTGATCGTGGCGTCGGACTGACCGAGCGGGGTGATCGCCGCCCGCAGCAACTTCAGCGCATCGCCGTCTTCCAATCCCACTCGGCCGAGTTTAGGGCCAATCGATTGACAGGCTCACCTGTTGCGCTACAGGCCGTGGATGCCCTTGTAGAGGACCAGCAGGCCGATGATCACCAGGATGGCCGCCACCAGCGCCGCGTTGTGTTCTTCCATCCAGGTTTTGACCCGGTGCAACGTGGGATCCAGTCGGGAGCCGGAGACCGCGTAGGCCACGGTCGGGATGGCGACCGTCGACGCTGCGACGACGACGTAGAACACCGCCGCCACCACCCGCTCGGTACTTTCCAGGCCTGCGGTGCCGATGGCCAATCCCGCTGCGGCACAGATGAACAGCACCTTCGGGTTGACCACCGTCAGCAACACACCGAGCGCGAGCGCCTTGACGGGGGTGGCTTCAGTGAGGTGACGGGTGCCCGGCATCTGATGGGGTTTGCTGTTGCGGGTCACCCAACGGAAGATGCCGAAGGCGATCAATGCCGCGCCGATGACGACACGCAGCCAGGACGCCCAGTCCGGGGGTTTGCCGCCGCGCATTCCACCGAGCAGTCCGGACACCCCGATGAACAGAGCCGTCAGCGCCGCCAGACCGAAGAACCAGCCGGCCAGGAAGGCCAGGCCTGCCGGGCGCGGACGGGCGGAGTGCAGGACCAGAACAGCCGGAATGATCGACAGCGGGGAGAGCGCAACCACAAGGGCGAGGGGGATGAGCTCGGTAAGTTCCGAGCCCCAGCCTGCTGACACCTGAGCAACCTAGCGGTTACCGGCGGTGTTTGCGTGACATTGCCGGTCCGACACTGCCCGCGGCGGCACCGCGGCACCCACCCGCCCGTGTCGGCGAGTTTGCTGAAAGCGCACGATCGGGGGTTGGCCTGGCTATACTTCGGCCGGCACGCCGACGGCGAGGGAGATCGTGGTGCAGGACAGATCGTGGCCGGGGCCGGCGGCGCAGGAGTCGGTGTTCTGAGCGTGCTGGTATTAGCTGAGCAAGAACATCATCCGTTTAACCGGCCGCGCCGTGCCGTCGCCCCCACGCGGGAGAAGAGCAACGACATGGCGCCTCGTCGCAACACGCCAACCCTGGCCGTGGTTCTGCTGCTGGTGGTCGCGCTGACGGCGCTGCTGACGTCATGCACCTCTGGGAAGCCGGAAGCCGTCGTGCACCAGCAGTCACCGCCAGGTGGCAACGCGGGGCCCGACGGTAAACCGCAGCCGTTCAAGGAGCCGGTGCGGCTGTCCAGCAAGGACGGTGTACTCGAAGTCCGACTGTCGGCACATCAAGGCACGGTGAATCTCGACACCGTCAAAGAGCCCGTCACCAACTTCCTGGTGTTCGGCTATGAGGTGATCAAGGGCAGCACGTCTGACGGTTCGACCAAGGGCGACAACGTCTATCCCGCGCCGACCCTGCACGTCGACCCCGGCGAGCGGTTGGTGGTGCACTTCGACAACGACCTGCAGGGCCTGACCATCCAGGACTACTACGACCCGGCGATGACCCCCAAGGGCGGCGAGGTGCCGATCTATCCGCCCACCCTCACCGAGTCGCCACTGAACCTGCACACCCACGGCCTGCACATCAGTCCATCCGGCAACGCCGACAACGTGCTGCTGTCCATCCCGTCCGGGATGGGCAACACCTACACCTACGACGTGCCGAAGACCATGCCCAACGGGCTGTACTGGTATCACAGCCACCGGCACACCCTGACCGCGCAGCAGACCTACTACGGGCTGGCCGGCCTGCTGGAGATCGGCAGGCCCGACGGCAATCTGCCGCTGGTCACCAAAAACAACATTCCCGTGCGCGACATGGCAATTCAGTACAACTACGTGTTCGACCGCAACGGCAAGGGCCATCAGCTGAACAACTACAGCTGGCCACAATTCGTCAGCACGCTGAAACCACCAGAGGGGTCCCAGCTGGCCGACGGCACCTATCAGCCGAGTCTGGCTCCGGTGAACATCGCCGATACCACCGTCGGCGCCCAATACATCACGCCGTGGTGGTCCGGACCGCTGTCGCCACACAACAACCGCGGTCAGACCCAGTTCATGCCGTCCAACCTGATCGGGTTCGACAGTCCGGGCAAGAAGATCGACGAGAACCCGGCGCTGCCGGAAAACCAGCGCGATGTGCAGTACACCGTCAACGGCCAGTTTCAGCCGGAGTTGAAGATCAAACCGGGCCAGACGGAAATCTGGGTGGTGGCCAACATCAGCGACATCTCCTATATGACACTGCGGTTGACCGAGACGGCCACCGGCAATCACCCGAAGTTCGCGATCGTCGGGCAGGACGGCAACCCGTACACCCAGGTGGGCAAGCCGGTCTACGGCGACGGCACGACGCTCGACATCCCGCCTGCGTCCCGGTACGCGGTCGCGGTCACCATGCCCGCTGACGGCGACCTGGTTCTGGAGTTCCCGCCGGACCCCAGGGCCACCGAGATCACCGATCCCGGAGTGCTGTATACGAATAACGGCACCAAGAACACCCCGGCGGTGCTCGGCACGGTCAGCGTCGATCCGAAGTACATCAGCTACGCCGACGGTTTCTTCATCTTTCCGACGCAGACCTTGATCCGCGCCACGCCGGACACCAGCGGCCAGGGCCAGACCACAGCCTTCGAGCCGGGGCAGAACCTCGACGCGTACACCTCATTCGTGGACACCTCGGTGATGACCCCGGCCGTCCACCGGTCCTTGACCATCACCGACACCATCGGCGGCGACAAGGCCAGCAACAGCGACCCCAAGGCCGTCATCTACATGTTCCAACCCGATGCGTTCCCCAACGTCCCGCTGATCCAGCCCCGGCTGAACTCGGTGGAGCAGTGGCAGATCACCAACTTCAACAACGACGCGCATCCAATGCACATCCACGTCAACGACTTTCAGGTGATGGCGATCGACGACCCACACCGCGGAAAGACCGGGGTGCAGCCGTGGGGCCTGGACAATGTCAACGTTCCTGCGCCCATCTTCAATGACATGCACCAGGTGAGCACCCCGGCGACGCTGACGCTGCGACAGGAGTTCCTGGAGTACGCGGGCACCTATGTGATCCACTGCCACCGCCTCAACCACGAGGACAACGGCCTGATGGCGCTGATCAGCGTCATCCCTGAGGTGTCCACCTACGCGGTGGCGATCCCCGGTGCCAACGGCAAGCCCGCCACCGTGCAGGTGCGAGATGGCAACGGCGACAAGGTCCTGCAGACCGTCACCCCGTTCCCGGACTTCGAAGGCACCCCGTCGGTGGCGATGGCGGACGTCAACGGCGATATGGTACTGGATCTGGTGGTCGGCACCGGTAAGGGAGTGTCACCGCAGGTTGTCACTTACGACGGCAGCAACACGCAAGACGGGGTGTTCAAGACCGAGCTGGCCCGGTTCGCACCCTTCGACAACGACTTCACCGGCGGGGTGACGGTCGCGGGCGCCGATATCGACGGAAATGCACTGGCGGACAACATCATCGTCGGCTCGGGACCGGGGATGGAATCGCAGATCAAGGTGTTCGGCTCGAAACTGCCCTCCGACTCGGGTAAGGCGCCCGAGGTGTTCTCGGCCTTCACGCCCTATCCGGGATCAGAGTCCGGGGTGACTGTGGCGACCGGCATGGTGGACGCGGGCTCGGGTCGGGAGACCATCGTCACCGCGCCAGGGGCCGGCGACTCGGCACGGGTGCGGACCTGGCGCTACGACCTGTACACCCCGACCGCCCGCGCACTGGCCACGGGCAAGGTCGCCGAGCACGCGCACAAACCCAACGAGCCGAGGATGACCTCGGAATTCCTGGCCTACGACGAGAAATACACTGGCGGCGTGGCGCTTTCAACGGGCTGGGTGGCGGGCGCCGAGGGCGGCGCGAAGAGCATCATCACCGGTCAACTCGCTGGTGATGGCACGGTGCGGGTGTGGTCGTCGGGCTCGATCCTGGACGGGCAGCCGGCGATGTACCTACAGAGCGCAAATCACCACGAGGAGACCGTCGCCTTCGCCCAGACCGCGTCGTTCGCCCCGTTCGCCGGCGCCACCC
>JBEVHL010000054.1:0-8452 GCA_040511255.1 Mycobacterium sp.
CGCCCTGGCCCGCCAGCGGGAACGGCTCGGCGACTTTCCAACCGGCCAGCACGTCCCGGGTGCCGTCACCGCCGCGGATGAACGGCCAACTGCCCGGCAGCGGAGCCTCCGCCGTGCCGTCGAGTGCGGTGTAGAGCGGCCGCACCGGAAAGCCCTCGTCGGTGGGGGTGTCCAACAACCGCTCGGGTTCGGCAGGCAGATCGGAGATCTCACGTCGTGTGCTCTTGGCCAGCACCCCGGCCACGCCCTGGCGCCAGCGGGCGAGGGCCTGCTCCACGTCGGCGGGATCGGCGGTGGTCGTGGGGGCCTCTGGGGACACCGGCAGCTCCTGTTATCGCGGCAGTCGAGATTCTGGGCCCGGGCCGGGGGCTGTTGTGGCCCACTACTCGTCCCTCAGGCTAAATGATGGTGATCACGCGCGACGAGGCGACCATCGCCTCGCCGCACCACCCGGTCAGCGGGTGCGCCGAGTTGTTCACAGACAGCCCGTACTGTTATTACCCGTGGCCACGACGATTTCCCGCACCCTGCGCAGTATGCGTTCGGCGCTGGTCGCGACCGCGCGCCAGCTCCCGAGGCGGCGCGTCATCGTCACCGCGGTGGTGATTGTGATCCTCGTCGCAGCGGCACTTCTGGTTCCGTTGCCCACCGCTTTGCAACTGCGCGACTGGGCCACCTCGCTGGGACCGTGGTTCCCGCTGGCTTTCCTGGCCGCACACATCGTGGTGACCGTCTTTCCGTTTCCCCGCACCGCGTTCACGCTGGCCGCCGGGCTGTTGTTCGGCAGCGGCTACGGCGTGCTGATCGCGGTCACCGCCAGCACGGTCAGCGCGGTGATCGCCCTGCTGCTGGTGCGCGCGGCCGGTTGGCAATTGTCACGGCTGGTGCAGCATCCGGCGATCGACTCCCTCGACGCCCGGCTCAGCCAGCGCGGCTGGTTGGCGATCGCTTCGATGCGGCTCATTCCCGCGGTCCCGTTCGCGGCGATCAACTACGCGGCCGGGGCGTCCTCGGTGCGGCTGGTGCCCTACACCTTGGCGACGCTGATCGGGCTGATGCCGGGCACTGCCGCGGTGGTGATCCTCGGTGACGCGTTCACCGGTCACGTCAGCCCGCTGTTGGTGCTGGTCTCGCTGTGCACGGCCTGCGTCGGCCTGTTCGGCCTGGCCTTCGAAGTGCGTACCCACCGCCGCACCCAGCGGGCGGCACAGGCCGACGCCGATCAGGACCCGACGGTCGAACCCGTCGTCGTCGAGCCCGTCACGCCCTGATCACGACTCGCTGTGCCGTCCCGCCTGGTCGGGATAGTCCGACGGCGGCACCTGTTGCTGGGTCAACGGTGGGTACTCCCTGGCGGAGCCGACCGACAGCGGCGGCACCGGTTCGCGTGCGTCGGCCTCGGCTTTGGCGACGGCCTGGACGATCTGCGGGTCGGTGGCGGTGGAGAACCATTCGGCGACCTCGGCGGAGTCGTCCTCCGGCTTGGGCAGGTCGGTGTCGATCGGCGACGGGGTGTAGCGGAAGACCCCGTCTTCGCCGGGTGCGCCGAGCATCTTGGTGAAGCCCTGCAGTGCGGAGCCGAAATCGCTCGGCACCACCCAGACCTTGTTGGCTTCGCCCTTGGCCATCAATGGCAGGGTCTGCAGATACTGATAGGCCAGCAGCTCCGGGGTGGGCCGGCCCGCCTTGATCGCGGCGAAGGTCTTCTCGATGGCTTTGGCCTGACCCTGTGCCTGCAGGTACGACGCGGCCCGCTCACCACGGGCGCGCAGGATCCGGGACTGCCGGTCGGCCTCGGCGGCCAGGATGGCGGCCTGCTTGGCGCCTTCGGCGGCGAGGATCTGCGCCTGCTTCTGGCCTTCGGCCTGGGTGATCGACGACTGCCGCACACCTTCGGCGGTCAGGATCATCGCGCGCTTCTCGCGGTCGGCCTTCATCTGCTTTTCCATCGACTCCTGCACCGACGGCGGCGGGTCGATGGAGCGCAGTTCGACCCGGGCGACACGCAGTCCCCAGCGGCCGGTGGCCTCGTCGAGCACGCCACGCAGCTGACCGTTGATCTGGTCGCGCGAGGTCAGGGTCTGCTCCAGCGTCATCCCGCCGACCACGTTGCGCAGTGTGGTGGTGGTGAGCTGCTCGACGCCGACGATGTAGTTACTGATCTGGTAGACCGCCGCCTGCGGATTGGTGACCTGGAAGTAGACGACGGTGTCGATGTTCAGCGTCAGGTTGTCCTCGGTGATGACCGGCTGCGGCGGGAAGGACACCACCCGCTCGCGCAGGTCCACCCGCGCCCTGACCTTGTCGATGAAGGGAATCAACAGGGTCAGCTGACCGGACACGGTCTTGCTGTAGCGGCCCAGTCGTTCGATCACCGCGGCCTCGGCCTGCGGGATCAGCGCGACCGATTTGGCCACCACGATGACCGCGAAGATCACCAGGACGGCCAGTAGAACTAAACCGGCGATGGCACCATCCATGTTCGGGTTCCTCCCCGTAGTTGAAGCCGCACGTCACACTTCTCGCCAGACCACCGCGGTGGCTCCGTCGATATGCATGACGGTGACCTGGTCTCCCGGCTCGTACACATCGTGGTCGTTGAGAGGCCTCGCCGTCCAGACCTCGCCGTCCAGCTTCACCTGCCCGTTGTGGGCCGAGATCTGGTCGAGCACCAGCGCTTTCTTGCCTTCGAGTGCCTGGATGCCGGTCTCGAGCGCCTTGGCCGAGGTCAGCCTGCGGCGCAGGGCGGGCCGCACCAGAGCGACCAGGAGCACCGACACCACCAGGAAGACCAGCCCATCGACCCACACCGGTGCGTCGAGCAGCCAGGCGCTGCCCGCGGCGGCCAGTGCGCCACCACCGAGCATCAGCAGGAACATGTCGCCCGTCAGCGCCTCGGCACCGGCCAGCCCCAGTGCGACGATGAGCCAGATCAGGGCCGCGGGCATAACGCCAGCGTATCGCGTCGGCGCGCGTAGGCGGCCGGTGTGGGCCGCCGTATCCAGCTCGAACTATTACACTTCACCCATCATGTGGTGCCCAAGTGTTTCGCTGTCGGTGTGGGCCAATGCCTGGCTTGCTGGCCAGGCCGCGCCCGACGACGTCCTGGATGCGCTATCGCAGTGGGCGCCAAGACATTCCGTGACTGCCTACGACGCTGTTGCGGCGGACTGTACCGGCCTGCCGTGGCCGGATGTGACCGACGCCGGCGCGGTGTCGCTGTTGCAGACGCTGCGCACCGCGGCGGCGACGCGGGCGATGTCGGAGCCCACGCTGAGCATTGTGCTGCCCGTTCCCGGTGACGTCCGGGGCCTGCCTGCGGGCACGACGTTCCAGCGCGACGCCCTGACCGCAGGTGAGGCGGTGATCGTCGTACCCGAGAAGGGTCCGCCGATCGGCCTGGTGCCTGAATTCGAATACGACGACACCGACGAGGACGACCCGGACTACGACCTGGTGCCGGAACTGACCGCTCTGTCGTGGACCGTGTACTCGCTACCCAACGCCCCGGTACCCGAACACACCGACCTCGGCGAGGCGGAGTACACCCTGCGCTCCGCGGTGCGCTCCGCCGCCGACGCCCTGACCGCACTGCGGGCGGGCGGGTCCGGTATCGACGTGGACGATCCGCGCGGCATGGTCGAGCAGATCCTGGAGTCGGCGCGGTTGCACCGGGCTCCGGAGAACTCCCCGGAACGGGCGTTGCGGGTGTTGGAGAACGCCGCGCACGTCGACGCCATCATGGCGGTCAGCGCCGGGTTGATGCCGATCGGCCATCAGTCGTCCTCGGAGGTCCAGATCGCCACCGACGCGCTGCGACCGCTGTCGGGGGTGGTGCGCTCAGCGCGACTGGCCGCCGTTACCGCGATCCTGCACTCGGCCTGGCAGCAGCACTGACGCAGTTCGGCGTGCACAGCGCACCATTAAGGGTGCAGCCGTAGCCCGGAACCGGTTCGGCGCCAACCACTCTGGCGGGCGCTCGGTCGTCGCGTAGTTCGTCGAGCAGATCGAGTGCCAGCTGGGCGAAGCGCCGCTGGGCGTTGGGCGTCGACGCCCGCGCGTAGGCGATGCCCGCCGCGTCGGCCTCATCCTTGAGTTCGTTGTCCAGGTCCCACACCACTTCGATGTGGTCGGCGACGAACCCGACCGGACACACAATTACCGCCGGAGTGCCGGCTTGCACGAGTGCGGCGAGGTGATCGGAGACGTCGGGCTCGAGCCACGGCACCTGCGGCGGGCCGGACCGCGACTGCCACACCTGGTCGTAGTCGGCGTAGCCCGCGGCTGCGGCCACCAGTTCAGAGGTGTACTGCACCTGCCTGCGGTACAGATCGGGCCCGCAGTAGGACGCCGCCCGCATCGGAATCGAATGGGCGGTGAACACCAGCCGGGCCTCGGCACGCACCGCTTCCGGCAGGGTCGCCGCCGCATCGCGGACCGCCTCGGCGAACATCTCGATCAACAGCGGGTGGTCGAAATACTGGCGGAGTTTCACCAATTCCGGTGCGTCGGGTCCGACTGCGGCCCGCCCCCTGGCGATGTCCTCCTGGTACTGCGTGCAACCGGAGTAGCCGCCCCAGGCCGAGGTGCTGAACACCGCGGCGCGTCGGATCCCATCGGAACGCATTTCCGCGACGGCGTCCTCGACGTAGGGCTCCCAGTTGCGGTTGCCGAAGTAGACCGGCAGCGACTCGCCCCGTTCGACGAGTTCAGCACGGATCTGCTCGATGACCGCCCGGTTGATCCCGTTGATCGGTGAGACGCCACCGAAATGCAGATAGTGCTCGGCGACGGCATCCAGGCGCTCCGGCGGGATGCCGCGACCGCGCGTGACGTTCTCCAGGAACGGCCGAACCTGTTCGGGCCCTTCGGGTCCGCCGAAGGACAGCAGTAGCAGGGCGTCGACGGGGCCGGTCGTCTCTTCGTCCACTAGAGCAACTGCGTACTGGCGCCGCCGTCGGCGTAGACGATCGTGCCCGTGGTGGCGGGCAGCCAGTCGGACATCAGGGCGCACACCGTCTTGGCCACGGGTGTGGGGTCTTTCATGTTCCAGCCCAGCGGGGCCCGCTGATCCCAACCCTCTTCGAGCAGCTTCATCTGGTCACCGGCTTCGGCGCCCAGCGCCCCGCCCACGATCGCACTCATGGCCAGCGTCCGGATCGGCCCTGCCGCAACCAGATTGGAGCGCACCCCGAACAGGCCGGCCTCGCGCGCGACGAACCGGTTGACCGATTCCAGCGCGCTCTTGGCGACGGTCATCCAGTTGTAGGCAGGCATCGCCCTGGTCGGGTCGAAGTCCATGCCGACGATGCCGCCGCCCGAATTCATGATGGGCAGAACGGCTTTCGCCAGCGATGCGTAAGAGTAGGCAGAGATGTGAATGCCTTTGGCGACGTCCTCGTAGGGCGCGTCGAAGAACGGGTTGATGCCCATTCCGGTCTGCGGCATGAAGCCGATGGAGTGCACCACCCCGTCGAGCTTGTTGCCCTCACCGATCACCTCGGTGACGCGGGCCGCCAGCGTCGACAGGTGCTCTTCGTTCTGCACGTCGAGTTCCAACAGTGGAGCCGGGTTGGGCAACCGGTCGGCGATGCGCTGGATCAACTTCATCCGGTCGAACCCCGTCAGCACCAGTTCGGCGCCGGCCTCCTGGGCGACCTTGGCGATGTGGAACGCGATCGACGAATCGGTGATGATCCCCGTGACGAGGATGCGCTTGCCTTCGAGAAAACCTGCCATTGAATTGTCCTTACTACGGTGCGAAAGTGCCTGCGAGAGTGTTAATGGCCCATGCCCATGCCGCCGTCGACCGGGATGACGGCACCGGCGATGTAGCTGGCGTCCTCCGATGCCAGGAAGCTGACCACCCCGGCGACCTCCTCGGCGGTGCCGACCCGCTTCGCGGGGATGAAGTCCAGTGCCCCGGTCTGGATCCGGTCGTCGAGCGCACGGGTCATCTCGGTGTCGATGTAGCCGGGGGCCACCACGTTTGCGGTCACGCCCGCCTTGGACAGCTCCCGGGAGATCGAGCGGGCCATGCCGATCAGACCGGCCTTGGCGGCCGCATAGTTGGCCTGGTTGCCGATCCCCCACGTGCCGGAGACCGACCCGATGTAGATGATCCGGCCGAACCGTTTGCGCTGCATGCTGCGCGACGCCCGCTGCGTCACCCGGAACGCACCGGTGAGATTGGCGTTGATGACGTCGGTGAACCGTTCCTCGGTCATCCGCATCAGGAACGCGTCCTTGGAAATGCCGGCGTTGGACACCAGCACCTCGACGGCACCCTGGTGTTCCTCGACCTCGGTGAAGGCGCGGTCGACGGCGTCGTTGTCGGTGACGTCACACTCCACCCCGTACAGGCCCTCGGGGGCACCCGAGCCGCGGTGGGTGACCGCGACCTTGTGCCCGTCGGCGGCCAGCCGTTGCGCGATCGCCAGGCCGATACCCCGGTTTCCACCGGTGACCAGGACGGATCGCGAGACGAACGGCGGCTTGCCGCCGCTGGACTGGCCGGCTTCTTGCGTGACAGCGGTGTCAGTCATGGTCGTCAACCTATCGCTTGGGGCGGGCCGGGTTGAAATCGCCATACCCGCGTGGGCCACCGCGAGCAGACGCAAAGTCGTATTATTTCGGCCGAATTCGTACCACTTTGCGTCTGCTCGCCGGGAAAAAGGGACTAGCCGGGCAGGCGGCGGTTGATCAGCAGGGCGGCCAGCGCCGAGCACGCCAGCAGCAGGGCGCCCAGGCGCAGCCAGCCGACGCTCGCATCGCCCTTGATGGTCTCGTAGCCGATCTGCTGCTGCAGTGAGGTGAACACCTCTTTGAGCTGTTCCAGACTCGACGCGGTGTAGGCATCTCCGCCGGAGAGCTCGGCGATCTTCTTGAGCATCTCGTCGTCGACAGGAACGGGCTGCTTCTGGTCGTTGATGTCCACGAAGCCGTACGGCGTTCCGAACGACACCGTCGAGATCGGCACGCCCTGATCCTTTGCAGTGCGCGCGGCGGTGTAGGCGCCCTTGGGGTTGTCCGGGTTCGACGGCACCGTCTCTTTACCGTCGGACATCAGCACCACCCGCGCGGGCGGCGGCTCGTCGCCGCCACCGATCACGGCGCCGACGGTGGCGATGGCCTGCAGGGCGGTGAAGATGCCCTCGCCGGTGGCGGTGCGGTCCGCCAGTTGCAGTTTGTCGATCGCGTTCTTGCTGGCCTCGCGGTTGGTGGTCGGCGAGACCAACACCGTCGCGGTACCCGCATAGGCGATCAGCCCGAGGTTGATGCCGGGGGTCAACTGGTCGGCGAACTGTTTGGCGGCCTCCTGCGCAGCGGCCAGCCGGCTCGGCTCGACGTCGGTGGCGCGCATCGACTGCGACACGTCGATCACCAGCATGACGACTGCCCGGTTGCGCGGGATGCGGACGTCGTGGGTGGGGCCTGCCATCGCGATGGTCAGCAGCGCCAGCGAGGCCACCAGCAGAATCGCGGGCAGATGCCGCCAGCGCGCAGGCCGCTTGGGCGCCACGCTCTCCAGCAGCTCCATGTTGGCAAAGCGCAACACCCGCTTGCTCCTGGCCCGCTGCACCACGACGTAGAGCCCGACGAGCGCGAAGATGACCAGGAAGAACAGTAGGAACCACAGGTGTTCGAAGCCGGACAGCGACAGCGGTCCGAGCAGCGGCAATGTCATAGAAAAAGGCCTGTCATTTCATCGTCGGGCATGCCGCTCCGCATTATTGGCGGCCCGCTCGGCATTATTGGCGTCCCGCCAAAGCCCCACGGCGGCGCGAGGCCACGAAGCGGACGATATCGGCGATCCAGTCACGGTCGGTGCGCAGCGTCAGCATGGGTGCCCCGCAGCGGCGGAAGGTCCGGGCCACCTCGGTGCGGTGGGCATCGGCGGCCTTGCCGAAATCGTCGCGCAGCTGGGCATCGATGGTGAATTCGCGGGTAACCCCGGATTCGGTGTCCTGCAGGATCACGTCGCCGACATCGGGCAATTCGACATCGCGCGGGTCGAGCACCTCGATCCCGAGCACCTCGTGGCGGGCGGCGATCGCCCGCAGCGGCCGCATCCAGGTGATGGGGCCGAGGAAATCGCTGATCACCACGGCCATCCCCCGGCGGCGTTCCGGCCTGCGCAGCGCGTCGATGGCCGCACCCAGGTCACCGCGTACGCCCGCGGGCGCCTTCGGCATGGTGGCGATGGTCCGCAGCATCGTCTGCTCGTGTTGCCTGCCGGACAGGGCGGGCACGCGGGTGATCTTGTCGCCGTTGGCGATGATCGCGCCGAGCCGGTTACCGCCGCCGCTGTTGAGATAGGTGATGGCCGCCGCGGCCGCCACCGCCAGATCGCGCTTTTCGCAGCCGGTGGTGCCGAAGTCCAGGCTGGCGGACATGTCGACCACCAGCCAGGTCTCCAGCTCGCGGTCGGCGATCATCTGCCGGACGTGCG
>JBEVHL010000055.1:0-9576 GCA_040511255.1 Mycobacterium sp.
GGGGCTTTTCCGCGTACGCCCAGGGAGGTGACCGGATGCCTCTTCTCGTCGGCGGCTCCTCGTATGCCGAAGTCGTTCCGCAGCTCACCGGTGACGAGATCTGGTGGGTCAAGAAACAGTCGCCCGGCACGATCAGCGCGACCTGGATCGACCCGGACGGCACGCTCTATCCGCTGACCAAGCCGTGGGCCGACTCCGGTCCCGGCTACTTCACCATGAACGGCCCGGCCGCCTGGGGTTCCACCCCGATCGAGCTGGTCACCGATCCGTACCCGCGCGGCGGTGAGGTCGTGCGCTACATCCGGGCCAAGCCGCGGCGTGTGCAGTGGCCGCTGTACGTCGGCGGGGATTCGCACCCGGACTTCGTCCGCAACTACCGCACGATTATGAAGGCGTTCACCAAGACCACCTACCGGCGGGCGCCCGGGATCCTGGAGATCAAACGCCCCGACGGCACGTCGCGGCGGATCTCGGCGTTCTACGAGCAGGGCTTCGAGGGCGAGGCCGGGGAGAACTGGCTGTGGGCCAAACCCACCATCCAGCTGTTCTGCCCCGACGGCTACTTCTACGACCCGGTGCCGACCCCGGTGGACTTCGTGGCCACCATCATCGACCCCGGCCAGCAGCCGGCCTCGTACTACGACCCGTTCATCATCATCGGCCGGGAACCGGTCTTCGACAACAACGGCACCACCCGCACCCTGATCAACGCCGGCGACATCGAGGCGTGGCCGACCTGGACCATCACCGGGCCGATCGGCGGTTTCGAGGCGGTCAACTCCACCACCGGGATGCGGTTCGCCTTCGACTACGACGTCCCCGCCGGCGTCACCGTGCAGATCACCACCAACCCGGCCAGCGTGCGGTCCTCGACCGGGCTGAACCTGTCGCGCTACATCGACTGGTTCAACGCCGCCGGCACGTCGCTGTGGCCGGTCAGCCCCGGCACCAACACCATCGTCATCTCGCTGTCAGGGCCCGGCGCCGGCGCGTCGGTGTCGATGAACTACCAGGCCCGCTTCGAGAGCGCGTAGGAGGTGCGTTGAGCGACCTCAACCCGGCGATCGAGTACGGCGGCGGTGACAACACCTACGCCTCGATGATCCCCATCGACCGGTACGTGGCCACCAAGTACCTCGGCGCCGCCTACACCATCCTGATCACCGACAAGGACCTCAACGTCGTCGGTGACCCCCTGGAGCACTGGACGAGCCTGCAGGCCACCGTGCGGTGGAAGGAACCCGGCTCCGGTCAGATCGTCACCCCCGCCCACAAGTACGTGCGCGAGCAGATCCAGCCCGGCAACCGGGTGGTGATCATCCGCCGGGTCTTCGGCCTTTCGGACACGCTGATCTCCGGGCCCATCGAGGAGGTCCTGCGAGAACGCTCCGACGACGGTGAGAACGGCGGCGTCGGCGTCATGACGATCACCTTCGCCGACGACATGTCCTGGCTCGGCGCCCGGGTCACCTACCCGCAGCCGGGCAAGGAACCCAAGGACCAGACCGCGGACTACTGGGAGTACACCGGCAGCCCGGTCACCGCGATGGTCAACCTGGTCAACCTCAACGCCGGACCCGCGGCGCTGACCGCCCGCCGGGTACCCCAGCTGCTCGTCGGGGCCGAGACCGCCATCGCCGGCGTCAAGAGCGTCAAGGTCAAGACCCGGTTCGAGAAGGTCACCGATGTGCTGCGCCGCATCGCCACCCAGGGCAACGGCGACAGCTTCGACCCGGACTCGCTGGGCTTCACCTGCAAGCAGGTCAACCAGGACATCCTGTTCACGGTCGTGCGCTCGCGGGACCTGCGCGGGCAGGTGATCTTCTCCTTCAACGTCGGCAACCTGCAGTACTACGCCTTCGACCTGGTGGCACCCGAGATCACCCACCCCATCGTGGGCGGGCAGGGCAGCAACCTCGACGGTGAGGTCTCCGGCTCGGCGAGGTTCGTGGACCTGTTCCCCACCACCAACACCGCCAACCTGGCCTGGGGCCGCTACGAATCGTTCGAGCCGATGGACGGCAGCCAGGGCAACGCCGCGCTCGCCGCGCAGGCCGTGACCGTGCTGGCCGAGCATGGCGAGTCCGCCCGGCTGGCCTCCAACGCCTCCGACACCCCGGACCAGCGCTTCGGCGTGCACTACACCGTCGGTGACCTGGTCTCGCTGGAACTGCAGACCGGGCAGTTCGTCTCCGGTCTGGTGCAGACCATCAACGTGCAGGCCTACCCCACCGCCGGCGAGGTCGTCGGCGTCACCATCGGCAACCAGGCCGCCCGCTACGACTCGGCCTACGTACGGCAGCTGCGCACCCTCAACCGCCGCGTCGGCGACCTGGAGCGCACCTCCACCCCCAGCCGGCCGTAAAGCGCCACCCCGAACCACCACAGCCCACCTGCACCACCCAGCCCACTTTGGAAGGAGGGTGGCTTCCGCGTGGCCGAATCCAGCTACCCCACCGCAGGCGGCGGCGGCGTCACCGACGCCATCTACGAACGTCTCATGGGCGGGCAGACCGGCGACGGCATGGTCGGCTCCCCGACCCAGCCCTCGATGGTCTACGCCGACTCCAGCGGCCGCAACGTCAAGGTCCGCGCCAACCGCGCCGCGATCGTGCGGGGCTTCTACTACACCAGCGGCCCGAACATCCTGACCCTGCCGATCACGTCGAACGCCTCCGGCAAGACGCGCCTCGACCGGGTCAACCTGCGCCTGGACCGCACCACCTACCAGATCCGCGCACACGTCACCACCGGCACCCCGTCGACCTCGCCCAAGGCGCCGTCGCTGCTGCAGCAGAACTCCCCCGACCGGTACTGGGAGCTGCCCCTGGCCATCGTGCGGGTCAACGCCGGCGCGACCGGCCTGCAGGCCAGCGCGGTGACCAACATCAGCTACTTCCTGGCCGAGCCGGCCATCACCGGGCCCAGCGCGTCGAAACCCGCGGTGGCCAGCTCCGGGCAGATCTTCCGCGACATCGACATCGACCGGGTCTGGATCGGCACCGAGGCCGGCGCCTGGCGCTCGATGTACTACGACACCGGCTGGCGTAACTGCACCCCGGCCACCGGCTGGAAGACCGGGTCCGGGTTCCGGGTGCGCCGCAAACACGGCTGGGTGTCGCTGACCATGTCGATCATCCGCTCCGGCGGGACGCTGAAAAAGAACGACCCGGCGTCGCGGCTCTACACCCTGCCGGTCGGGTTCCGGCCCAGCATGACCCTGTTCGGGACCGTCGCCGCGTCCGGCCCGGACCACATCGCCCACATCAAGGTCAACTCGACCGGCGCGGTGACCCTGGAGCCGAACTTCACCAACGGCATCGACAAGGACTCGTACCTCATCGGCACCATCACCTACCCGATCAACGGCTGAGCGGGGGCGAGATGCGGCACACCTTCGGCGGCGACATCGCCTCGTACACCATCGACCTGGGCACCACCGAGACCACGACCCGTAACGGGCTGACCGGGCTGCAGGCCATCGTGGTCGGCGGCCAGCTGATCACCTTCTGGAACGCCGAGACCGGCGGCGAGCAGTACACCGACCTGCTGATGGCCACCACCGGCGGGCCCGACGACACCGGCGGCGACGCCGTCACCAGCGTCTACAGCTCCCCCGGCGCGGACGGTGACCCGCCCGTGGGGTCCATCCCGATGCTGCTGGGCCCGGAGAACATCACCGTCATGTGGGCGCAGGTCGGCGCCGGCGACGGCGGCGACACCGACCCGGTCGACAGCACCGACCCGATCACCGAACCCGACCTGGTCGAGACCGACGAGGACGGCAACCCGATCGAGGACCCCGGCACCGAGGACCCCGCCGACGACGGCGAGGACCCGACCGAGGCCGGGGCCAGCAGCACCCCCAGCGGCCGGCTGATGATCATCGCGTCGACGGCCGGGTACGCGCTGCGCGACGAACTGGAAGCGTTCAAGGACGACATCAACCCGCGGGTCACCGACCTGGAAGCCCGCGCGGACAGCACCGACACCCACCTGCAGGTCCACGACGACCAGATCACCGAACTGCAGGGCCGCACCGGCGGCGGCACCGGTGGTGGCGGCGGGGGCGGGCTGGTCACCGGCACCACCGCGGAACGCCCCGCACCCACCGTCGGCGCGCTGTTCCTGGACTACACCAAGAACCGGCTGTGGATCGGTCTCAAAGACGTGCAGGGCAACCC
This sequence comes from Mycobacterium sp., assembly GCA_040511255.1. GTDB lineage: Bacteria > Actinomycetota > Actinomycetes > Mycobacteriales > Mycobacteriaceae > Mycobacterium. The sequence continues at coordinate 4,185 of JBEVHL010000055.1, forward strand.
GGTCTGGGCGCCGCCGCCGGGCACCGTGGTGTTCAAGGCCCGCACCACCGAGATCATGACCATGAACGACAGCGGCCTGTACCCGCTGACCTGGGACACCGTCGACTTCGACCTGCTCTCGGGCTGGCTGGGCACCCGCCCGACCCGCTACGTGCCCAGCGTGCCGGGCTACTACCGCCTCGACGGGGCGGTCGGGTTCTCCGGCGCCACCCAGGCCAACCCCCGCTCGGTGCGCTACGTCCAGTGGCGCATCAACACGGTCATCCCGCCGTCGGCGACCGCCGTGTACTCCTCCACCGTCAGCTACACGATGGTCCTGCCGGCCCGGTCGTACTCGTTCTACTTCAACGGCCGGACCGACTACGTCGAGCTGTGCGCCTACCACAACGCCGACGTTCCCCTGACGACGTCGATCACCGCGTTCGGGCAGCCCGGCATCAACATCACCTACCAGGGCGGCTTCGGCGACGCCGACTAGAAAGGACCCGGCGATGAACATCAGCGCCGAAAACCTGCTCGCCCGGTTCGCCCGCGACTACCCGTCGCAGTACGAGCTCACCCGGCTGCGGGTGATCGTGGACGTGCAGCAGGAGGAGATCGACCGGCTGCAGGCCCAGCTCGATCAGCTGCAACCGGCGGCGTCCGCCTCGCCGGCGCACGCCGCCGACGAGGACCCCGCCGAGCCGGCGCCGCAGTACGACACCGCCTACGACACCGGCGTCGACACCGACCCGCTGCCGGTGCGGCTGCGCTCCGGTAGCGAATAGGTGAGGCGGTGAGACAGCTGATCACCGCCGTCACCTTCGGCGTCGCCGCGGTGTGGCCGCCGCTGGCGGCCGCCGAACCGAGCCCGGCACCCCCCACGGTGCCCGCCGCCACCACCGCCACCGTCTGGCCGGAGCCCACTCATGAACCCACCACCAGCGCACCGCCGGCCCCGACGACCGCACCCACCACCCGGGCGCCCACCACGTGGCCCACGACAGCACCAACGACGCTGCCGCCGACCCACACCACCAGGCCTACCACCCGGCCGGTGACGCCCGAGCCCACCCGGACCAGCCGGACACCGCGGCCGCGACCGACGACACCCAGCCGCCGGCCCGCACCCACCACGACCGCGCCCACCGCGACGGTGCCGCCGCCGGCCGCCGGCACCGCGGCGCCGACCCGCACGGCCGTGCCGACGCTGCGCCCGGCCGTCCCGCCGAGCACCGGCAGCGCCCCGGCGTGGAACGCGCCCGGGTTCTCCCAGCCACCCACCGGAGGCGACACCGTGAAGCTGCGCAAGAGCACGCCGGCCGCGCGTACCCCGCAACCCGACACCGGTGCCGACGAACCCCAGCAGCCGGGCAACCAGTGGGTGACCCCCGGTGGCGAGCCGAGCTCACCGCAGCCGGGGGCGCTGAGCGGGCTGGGCGGCAGCGCCCGCGAGACCGCCTCGCGCACACCGGCGCTGATCGTGCTGACCGTGGCCGGCTTCGGGCTGCTCGGCTCGATCGCGGTGGTCGTGGCGATGAACGTCTACCGGCGGCGCACCGGCAAGGCCAGCAGGCCCACCTGAGCGGGCCGCTCACCTTACGAGCTCTGAAGGGTGCGTGCCGGTGAACACGACAGAACCTGAGCAGCAGGATCCACAGACCGCGATCCAGGAACTGATCCGGGCCAACACGGCCTCCAACAACACCATGCGGCAACTGATCGCGAGCGTCCAGGCCGAAACCCGCGTCCGCGACCGCAAGGTCGAGCTGCTCATCGCCACCCAGCGTCACGTGCGCAATCTCATGCGGACCGTCATCGTCGTGATGGCGCTGGTCCTGCTGGTCGCCGGCCTCAACGCCTACAACATCAACGCCGGGAAACGTAACGCCGCCCAGACCGCGGCCATCCTGGAAAGGGTCAACGTCAACAACGGCCTGCTGCTCGACTGCCTCAACCGCACCGGCCGCTGCGGGCAGGTCAACGCCGAGCAGGAGCGGCAAGTTCTCAACGAGGTCAAACGCTACGAGCTGACCGTCATCTACTGCGCCCGGAGCAACCTGCAGGCCACCGACGTCGCCAACCGGCTGTTCCTTGCCTGCATCAACAGGCTCTATCCCGGCGGACCGGCCCTGGCCGGACGCTGATTGCAGGGGGTGCTCGGTGATCGGGGCCCCTTTCATCTGGACGTATCCGGCGATCGTGGTCCGCGTCGTCGACGGCGACACCTGCCGGCTGCGCATCGACCTGGGCTATGAGATCTGGACCGAGAAGAACTGCCGGATCGCCGGGGTCGACGCCCCGGAGCTGAGCACCGCGGCCGGGCGGGCCGCTAAGGCCTGGGCGACCGGGATGCTGCCCCGCGACGGCAAGTGTGTGTTCACGTCCAAGCAGCTCGACAAGTACGGCCGGCCCCTGGGCGACATCGCCGTGCCGGGCATGCCGAGCCTGGCGCAGGCGCTGCTCGACGCCGGGCACGCCGTGCCCTACCTGTGACTGACTGCCGGCCCGGGCAGAGGTTGCAACAGTGCCCGGTGCCGGCCCGCCAGCGCATCTCGAACCAAGGCTGAGGCACGGCCCCCGCGCGCGCCCGTCAGGTCATGACTTCCTGACGGCGGAACTCGCCCAGCTTAGCCAGTCGTGCGGCTGACCGGTCGGCCGCACCGGTAGCAGTGCCCCGGGGTGCCCATCTTCTCGTGGTGGCCCTTGACCAGGCAGACCGTCAGCCATTGCCACCAGGCGTCCACCGCATACGTCCAGTCGGGTCGTCTCATCCGCGCAGCCTAGGACCTCCCCGCTGCGCGTGAGGCCCGGCCCGGACACCACCGATTTCGCCCACGCCACTGGGCGCGGGCGGCCCTGCCCACCACACCCAAGGAAGGAGCCCCTGATGAGCGACGTCTACACCGGTCTGTGCGTCGGCGGGCCACTGAACGGCCAGGAGGTCACGGTGCGCACGCCGGACGGATTCCTGGCCGCCGACCGCAGCCGTGAGCACGCCTGGCTCTACAAGAGAAACGACGACGGTGTCTTCGCCGTCTGCCTGCGGCACGACGACTCGACCATCTACCCCTACGGCGCGAGCTCGGGCCTGCGCACGCTGGACCCGGACCGGGCCGTCGGGACCGTTCTCGGTGGCGGCCTGGACGTCATCGCCGTTCCTGAGGAGCGCTGATGGGCAACCCGAACCCGGCGCTGATCACCGATGCGATGTGGTCGTTCTGGACCCTGTTCGACGCGGCGGAGAAGTCGGCGCTGCTCGGCGGGATCTACGCGGCCAAGGCCGGCTACCACTCCTACCGGGCCCGGCTGCCCAAGACGGACTACTCGACCGGCCGTGACGTCGCCAACGACAAGCTCGGCCCGTCGGACAAGGCCAGCGCCATCGACCTGACGATGAGCGCCGCGGCGATGAAGCTCTACACCAAGCGCCTCGCCGACGCCGCCCGCGCCCGTGACCCGCGCCTGTACTTCAAGGGCGAGCCGATCCTGCGGGAGTTCATCGGCACCCTCAACGGCAGCACCGTCTACTGCTGGGTGTTCACCGGCGGCCGGGCGCTGGGCGTCGGTGCGGACTCCGGCCCGGACCCGGGCCGCGACAAGTCGCACCTGTGGCACCTGCACCTGTCGGTGATCCGCAAGTTCACCGACAACAAGCCCGCCCTGCTGCAGATCCTGTCCATCCTCAAAGGTGAGCAGCGCGCGGTCGCGGCCGCCGCCAAGTCGACGCCGGCCGCCGGCAGCAAGGAGTCCGACGTGACCAGCGCGAAAGACCTCCTCAACGCCGATGTCATCCCGACGCCGGCATGGCAGGCCGACCACAACACCAACCCCAGCGTGCGGTGGATGTGGGCGGTGCAGGACACCTGGGCGCAGGCCCACGCCGCGAACACCAAGGCCGACCGGCTCCTGGCCGTCATCGCGGAGCTGCAGAAGACCGTGGAGGAGCTGCGTAAGGGCAGCTCGGTGTGAGCGTCATGACCGATGACGCCACGCACGACGAACCAGTCACAGGCAAGCGCACCCGTGGAGAACAGATCCGCGATCTGATCATGCTGCTGATCCTCGCCATTTGGATCACGTACGCGGTAGCCGCGGTCGTGCAGTTGTTCCGAGACGGTTCCAAGGTTCTCGAGACGCTGCCGCCGTTCTGGTTCTGGGGGATTCCCCTGGCACCGTTCTCGGCCCTTTACGCACCGTGGGGCGCCGCGATCAAGACAATCTCGGCGCAACCCACGCCACCCGAGACCCCGGCGGCACCTGCAGATCCATCTGGAGGTCCACCGTGACAGTACTGATGTACCTGGCACAGAGCACTGCGATGGCATTGACGTTCTCCCTGGCCGGGATGGTCTCGCGAGTGCTGTGGGACGTGAGAAAGGAACGCTGATGGCCGACCCCGTTCCCGGCGCCAAGCACCACCACCTCGACAACGAACGCTCCCGGGAAATGCTGCTCACCCTGGGCACGCCGAAGGCGATCAGGATCATCTTCGCCCTGATGATCCTCTACGCCCTGGTGATCGGGGGTCTGGTCGTCGGGTACTCCAAGGTGCAGGCCTGCCTGGCCGACTACACCAACCAGAGTGCCCAGTCGACCGCCGTGCGCACGCAGGCGGCCGCCGAGGACCGCGCCCTCAACGCGCGCGAGGCGGCGGTCGACCAGAGCGACCGGGTCCGGATCCGGGCCAGCAACGACGCGACGCTGGTGTTCATCCAAAACGTCGCCGAGACCCGCGGGCAGCCGACACCGGCGGCGCTGGCCGAGTTCCGCAAGGTCAACGCCACCTCCGCCGTGATCTTCGACCAGAACGAGAACGAACGGGTCAAGATCACCACCGAGCGCCGCAACATCGAGGCACGCCGGGCGGCCTCGCCGCCCCCGGCACCACCATCGGAGACCTGCTGACAAAAGGGGGGTTGGCCTTGGAATACCCCGACCTGCCGGAGCTACCGGTCTACGGGTTCGCCCCGGACGCCGGCGGGCTGATCGGCCTGCTCATCACCCTGATCCTGCCGCTGCTGGTCGCGCTACTGAGCAAGCAGTCCTGGAGCGCCGGCGTGAAGGGCTCGATCCTGCTGGCCCTGGCCGCGGTCAAGTCGATCCTGGAATCGTGGCTGATGGCCACCAACAAAGGCGTCACCCTCGACGTCGTCCCGGTCATCTACACCACCCTGATCAATTTCATGATCGCCGTGGCCGTCCATTTCGGACTCCTGCGGAACAGCGCCCTGCAGCGCAAGGCGCAGAATTCCGGGAACACCGACGGACCCGGGACCGACTACCGCAGCCAGCCGAACCGGGCCGAGTCCGACTACGACGAAGGCCGGCCCTGACCTGCTACTCTCGCCCAGCGAGAAGGTGTACTCAGCAGCGCTCCGGCCCGCAATATCTCGACGTTCATCGCCTGAGC
>JBEVHL010000056.1:0-4022 GCA_040511255.1 Mycobacterium sp.
CCGGTTGTCTAGTAAGTCCCCACTTCTTGTTCAGGGGGTAGTGTGCCGGTCGCCTGGAAGACAACCCGCCTGCCGACCTCGACGGCGTGGTCGGCGAAGCGCTCGTAAAAGCGGCCGAGCAACGCCACATCGACAGCGGCGGGGACCCCGTGCTTCCACTCGCGATCCATAAGCACGGTGAACAGCTGCCGGTGCAGATCATCCATCGCGTCGTCTTGTTCGCGAATGCCAGCCGCCTTTTCTGGATCGCGCGTTCGCAGCACTTCCTGTGCGCTTTTGCCCAATTCGACTGCGACTCTACCCATTTCAGCGAAGCAGCCGTTGACTTCCTCGGGCAGTACATGCTGGGGATGCCGCCGTCGGGCAATCTTGGCCACATGCACGGCCAGCGCACCCATACGTTCCACGTCAGCGACGGCCTGAATCGAGCTGACGATAGTCCGCAGCTCACCTGCTACCGGCTGCTGCAGCGCCAGTAACGCGATGCCGTTCTGTTCGGCCTTGGTGGTCATCGCCATGATCTGGTCTTGGTCGGTGATTACTTGCTCTGCGGAGGTAAGGTCGGCTTGCATCAGCGCCCGGGTTGCGCGCTCCATCGCCGCCCCGGCCAGGCCACACATCCTTCCCAACTGTTCGCTTAGCTCGGACAGCTTTTCGTGATAGACGGTCCGCATTCGCTCCGCCCTCCCTGTATGGACGCAGACACAAGTATCCCCGTGTGCACGACGACTACGGCTCGTTTGTCGGGACGCTCACGCTGCCGGCGGGCGCCAATGAAGACGACATCACGGCCACCTATGACAAGGGGATCTTCACCCTGTCGGTCGGTGTTTCCGAAGCCGCACCCGCGGAGAAGCACGTCACGGTGCGGGCCACCAACTGACACGATTACGGCGGCCCCGGAGTCGGCCTAGTGGCTCCGGGGCGGCAGCCACCGCTCAGCCTTTCACCACTCCCAGGGGCACAAGGCGCGCCACCTTGCGCGCCAGCCTTGCTTGGTGGCTTGTCTCGATGACGGCGTCGATGTCCTTGTAGGCCCCGGGTTTTTCCTCGGCGAGTCCCCTGGGGGAGCTGCCGCGGACGAGGATGCCGGATTCCTCGAGGCCTCTGCGTAGCGCGTCAGCGTTGGTGTGGCGCGCGGCCTGGTGACGGCTCTGCACCCGGCCGGCGCCGTGAGCCGTGGAAAAGAACGCCGGGTTATCGGGAACGCCCGCCAGCACGTAGGACGCGGTGCCCATCGTGCCCGGAATCAGCACGGGCTGACCGACCGCCGCGAGATCGGCGGGTAGGTCGGGATGGTGCGGCGGCAATGAGCGGGTCGCGCCTTTCCGATGCACACACAGGGTGCGCTCGCGGCCGTGGACCTCGTGCACCTCGATCTTGGCGAGGTTGTGCGACACGTCGTACAACAGGTCCAGGGATGTCGCGGTTTCCTGCTCAAACACCCGACGTGTCGCCTCGGTGAGCAACTGCCGGTTGGCTCGCCCGTAGTTGGCCGCCGCGGCCATCGCCACCAGGTAGGCCTGGCCCTCGGGAGAGCGAACGGGCACACAGGCCAACTGGCGATCGGGCACGTGGATGCCGTAGCGGCCCATGGCCTGTCCCATCTGCCGGACGTGATCGGTGCAGATCTGGTGACCGAGACCCCGCGAGCCGGTATGGATCATCACACAGATCCTGCCCTCGGACAGTCCCATGTGCCCGGCCACGGCCGCGTCGTAGATCCGGTCCACGGCCTGCACTTCGAGGAAGTGGTTGCCCGAGCCCAGGCTGCCGATCTGCGCAAGCCCGCGTTCGAACGCCCGGTCGCTGACCGTGGCCGGGTCGGCTCCTTCCAGAACGCCGCCGTCTTCGCACCGCTTCACGTCCCGTGCGACGCCGTGACCTTGTTCCACCGCGAACCGGGCGCCGCCGGCCAGCACCTGCTTCAGAACGCCGCGGTTCGGCAGCCGCCACACACCTTTGGTGCCCACCCCGCGTGGTATCGCGACATCTAGGTGATCCATCACCGCGCGGATCCGGGGCTGCAGCCGATCTCGGTCCAGCACACGACTCACCAGCAGCCGCACCCCACACGAAATGTCGAAGCCGACACCGCCGGGGGAGACGACCCCGTCGGCGTCGATGTCGGTGGCCGCCACGCCGCCGATCGGAAACCCGTATCCCCAGTGCACGTCGGGCATCGCATAGGATGCCCGGACGATTCCTGGCAGCGTCGCCACGTTGGCCACCTGGGCCAGCGCCATATCCTCGTGTTCGTCGGGCAGCAGCGATCTCGACGCGAACACGATCCCCGGTACGCGCATCGCGCCCTCTTGTTCTATCCGGAACCGGTACGGGGTTTCCTTGACGATCTTCGTGCGGTCCACCTCACTCACACGTCAAGCGTCACCGAGCAGCGCCAACCGTGTTGCCCATCCGATAGGCGAAGTTCGTTCAGCGATACTGCTTTCGGCACGGCGCCTACCTGGGGCAGCGCGCTCGCATCGACCATTGTGAATTCGACATCGATGCCACCATCGACGTCTTGCAGGTGAACGTCAACGGGCGCCTCACCGGAGGTGTCCAGCAAGAAAATGACGTCATCGAGGACCGCGACCAACAGATCGTCGTCACGGTCAGCAGTTAACCGTCGCCGGCGGATGCGTTGTGCACGCGCCGATGATGTATCCAGGAAGCTCGCGATAGTGCCCAGCACCGCTTGCCTGATGCAGCCGTCGCGGGTGGGCGCCCACGCCTCGATCCGCAAATCCGCCGTGTGCGGCACAGTCCTGTGTCCCGATCTGTTGTGCACCATGGCTTTCCAAGGTCTACCGGTCCGGCGACGGGGAATCCAGTGGTCGGTGAACCAATCACGGGCGAGCACCGCAACCTGCTCGAGCGTGTCGGGTTCTTCGAACAGATGAGTGGCACCGGGAACCACGGTGAGCGCGCACTCGCCAGGGATTGCGGCCTGCGCCCGTCGATTCAGTTCCAGCACCACTTCATCGCATCCCCCGACGATCAGCAGCGTCGGTGCGTGGACTTTGGTCAGCGACCTACCGGCGAGGTCGGGCCGCCCGCCGCGGGAGACCACCGCTGCGATGTTCGCTCGGGGATCGGCGGCCGCGACCAGGGCCGCGCCCGTTCCCGTACTGGCACCGAAATAGCCGACCGGCAGCGACGCGGTATCCGGCTGGCCTGTCAGCCAACTGGTGACGTCGACCAGCCGGTGAGCCAGCAGCTCAATGTCGAAAACGTTGGCTCGGTTGCGTTCTTCGGCCGGAGTCAGCAAGTCGAACAGAACCGTGGCGAGTCCTGTTTCGTTCAGGACGTCGGCGACATACCGATTGCGGGGACTGTGTCTGCTACTTCCGCTGCCGTGTGCGAAGACGACGATTCCGGTCGACTGCTTCGGGATCGTGAGATGTCCCGCCACTGACACCGGTCCGGCCACAACTTCGACCTCCTCATCGCGGAGCGGCGGATCGGCGGCGCTGCCACCGGCGAGGACGTCCCGAAATCCCCCGCGGGCTCGATCGAGCAGAGCGATTACCTCGCCGTCGGAGGTCTGTCTGAAGTTGCGGTAGCCCTGCCCGACGGCGAAAAGAACTTAAGTGGTCTGGCACGGAATTTCGGTGACGTATTTGCGGTCAGGTTAGGCGGCGAGGGTGCGGTCGGCGTCGTGGGTGGCGACGCGTTCGAGTAGGGCGTTCAGATCATCCTTGGTGAATTTCCATTCGAACGGTGTGGCGATTTGTTCGTAGTGCTGTTGGAAGTCGAGCAGGCGTGACTCGACCTCGTTGAGAGTGTGGAAGTCGTTGGGTGCAAGGACTTTACGTTGCACGACGGAGAAGTAGATCTCGACTTGGTTGAGCCAGGACGCGTGCACGGGTAGGTGGATCAGGCGCAGGGTTGGCCACCGGTGCTGGACACCCTTCCGGCCACGAATCCTATTGACCCGGTAGCGCGTCGAACTCCGGAGATGGCACCGTAAGGCCATCCTCCTCCGATCGAACTCGCCGCCGCCTCATCCGAATGGC
>JBEVHL010000057.1:0-3124 GCA_040511255.1 Mycobacterium sp.
CCGCGAGGTCTACCTGCTGACGGCGCTGGTGCTGGTGCTGATCGCGGTCTCGGTGGTGGCGCTGATCGGTTAGCGGTCGGTCAGCGCCTGCTCGGGGATGGTCCGCCTGGCCTGTGGTTCCCGTTCGCGGCGCTTGGCAGCCAGGTAGACCTGAGCGGTGTCGGCGGCCACGGTCGGCCAGGAGAAGTCGGAAGTCAGGCGGTCCCGCGCGGCCAGTGCCCGCTGCTGCGCGGCCGCGGGATCGTCGAGCACACCGGTGACGGCCGCGGCCAGTGCGGCGATATCACGCGGTGGGTGCGAGGACCCGGTGACGCCGTCGATCACCGCTTCACCGAGACCGCCGACGCTCGATGTGACCAGCGGCGCGCCGGTGGCCGCGGCCTCCAGTGCCACGATGCCGAACGGCTCGTAGTGACTCGGCAGCACTGCGGCGTCGGTGCGGTGCAATAACCGCAGCAACTCCTGATGATCAACCAGCCCAACGAAATTCGTCGCCTTGAGCACCTTGTGCTTGCGGGCCTGTTCGACCAGCCAGCCGCGCTGGGTGCCGTCGCCCGCGATGGTCAGGGTGGTACCGGGGTGGGTGCGACGGATCCGCGGCAGGGCGGCGATCGCGTCGTGCACTCCCTTCTCGTATTCGAGTCGGCCGAGGAACAACAGTTGCGCCGGCCCGGTGCGTGGCCGCCTGCGCTCGAATTGCCAACCGTGCGTGTCGATCCCGTTGGGGATCACAGTGGACTGTGCCAGGCCGGGGCCGAACAGTTCGCTGACCTCGTCGCCCATCGAATGCGAGCAGGTGATCAGTGAGTCGGAATCGCGGACCAGCCACGACTCCAACGCGTGCACCTGACGGCTGATCGTGCCGGTCACCCAGCCGGAATGCCTGCCGGCCTCCGTCGCATGGATCGTGGAAACCAGTGGCACATCGTAGAATTCGGCCAGCGCGATGGCCGGGTGGGCCACCAGCCAGTCGTGGGCGTGCACGATGTCGGGGCGCCACCCGCGTAGCTTCAGCCCGGTCCGCACCATCGAGTGCCCCATCGCCAGCGTCCACGCCATCATGTCGGTGCCGAACGCGAACTCGTGCGGATCCTCAGCGGCCGCGACGATCCGCACGCCCTCGCTGACCTCGTCGGTCGACGGATGCGAGCTCGGGTCGGTGTTCGTGGGGCGCCTACTGAGGACGACGACCTCATGTCCCGCGGCGGCCAGCGCGGTCGCCAGTTGGTAGACGTGCCTGCCGAGGCCGCCGATCACTACCGGCGGGTACTCCCACGAGACCATCAGGATCTTCACGGGCGGGGCAGTCTCCGCGCGTCGAGTGCGCCGAACAGCCCGTCGGCACGATTCCAGCCCGCGGCGAGCCGCTGCGCCGCCTCGGTGCGACCGGACGCCAGCGCGGCGGCGATCTCCCTGGCCGCGTGGGCGTGCAGGTGCGCGCGGTAGCGGGCGTAGTCGGCGGCGGAATCCTTGCTGACCATGAACGGCCAGTCGCTGGACACCGTCAGCAGCGTTTCCCGCAGGATCTGATCCGCCACGAAGTTCCTGGCCACCGGTGCGCCGGGGGCGTTGCCCTGTTCCAGGGCTTTGTCGATGGTCGCCAGCGCCATGTCCACCACCTCGGTGTTCAGGGCGACCAGATCGGCCACCGGCTCACCGGCCCACACCTGCCAGTCCTTGCCGGAACCCCATGAGCTGGGCGGCAATTCGACAGACGTGCCGACGTAGCCTTCGGCGACCGCGTCGGACAGGGTGCCGATGCGCACCCCGGCTTCCGGCAGCGCTCGCAGCACCCGCTCCAGCCAGATCGGGCCTTCGTACCACCAGTGCCCGAACAATTCGGTGTCGAAGGCGGCGACCACGTGCGCGGGTCGACCGATCCGGTCGCTTTCGGCGTGCAGGCGGCGACGGACGATCTCGACGAAATCGGCCACGTGGCCGTCGACGGCCTCACTGGCCCGGGCGGGGTCATACGGCGCCTTGTCCTGCGACGCCACATTGCGTCCGGTGACCCGGGCCGGCTTGAGGCCGGTGACGTGGTCGTAAGTGTGGAAGTCGCGGTAGGCGGGGTGGCCCGGGTAGCCCGATTTCGGCGACCAGACCCGGTAGCTGACCGCCAGGTCACGGCCGAACGCGATGACGTCGGTGTCGCCGACCGGGCGGCCCAGGGCGGTGTCGCCGTGCAGGGACGGCCCGTCGACCATGAAATGGCCCACCCCCGCGGCGGCGTAATCGCGTTCCATCCCTGGGGCGTAAGCACATTCGGGTGCCCAGATGCCAACGGGTGCGCGGCCGAACCGCTGCTGGGCGTCGGCCAGGCCTTCACGCAGGGCGAACTCGCGCAGCCGGGGGTGCAGCAGCGGTTGGAACGGATGCGCCAGCGGGCCGCCGAGCAGTTCGACGGTGTCGGACTCGATGAGTTCGCGCAGCAGGGGACTGCCGCCGTGCCGCCACAAGGTGGTGAAGTCGTGCAGAGCTCTGTCGGCTTCGGCCTGCTCGTGAATACCGAACGCGCGCAACGCTTCCGGTGTGCAGGCGGTATCTGGTGCCGCGGTGTTCGCCCGGCCCTGGCCCGCTTTCTGGGTGCCTGCCTCGACTGCACGCAGCTGCCAGTTCGCCAGCCAGTGGTGCATACCGTCCAGGGAGTAGGGATCGTCGAGCTGTGCCGACACCACCGGGGTCATGCCCAGGCTGACCAGCCCGCGGCGGTCCTCGGCGGCCAGCGTCCGCAGCACCCGCAGCAGCGGCAGGTACGCCGCCGACCACGACTGATACAGCCATTCCTCGCCGACCGGCCAGCGACCGTGATGGGCCAGCCAGGGCAGGTGCGTGTGCAGCACCAGCGTGAACATGCCGGGAACGGGCGGGCCGTCACTGTCCACGGTCACGGGCGCACCGCGATGGCCACCAGGTCCAGGCTGTCGTCGATGGGGTGTTCGGCGGCGTCCAGCAGGTCGAAATCGGCGGTCGCGATCCCGGCCACATCGGCCAGCAGGTCGGCCGGCCAGGGCGCGTCGGCGACCGCCCGCGCGATCTGGGCCTCGATGATGGAGCCGCCGTAGCGGGCGTCGAGGGTCTGAAGCCGGGGACCGTGAAATACGCCACTCATCGATTCCACCGAGAA
>JBEVHL010000058.1:0-5553 GCA_040511255.1 Mycobacterium sp.
GGAGACCGAGTCTCCGCCGCGACGACACCGTCACTCAGCCTGCGGGGCCTCGGCACCCGCAGCGCCGGCCTTGCCCGGGGCGCCGTCGACACCGCCGCCGGCGCCACCCTTGCCACCGATACCGCCGTTGCCACCTGCGCCGGGCGTACCTGCGACCGTGCCATCGGTACCGTCAGTGCCTGCGGTGCCGCCGGCACCGAGAGCAGCGCCGCCGCTGCCGCCCTTGCCGACCCCGCCGGCCGCTCCACCGGCACCACCCGCACCGCCATTGCCACCGGCGCCGCCGATACCGGGCGAGGTCAGCAGGGGGATGAAGCCGCCGGGACCCGCCGCACCGCCGGCGCCGCCGTTACCGGCCTTGCCACCCGGAGCACCGTTGCCGCCGTTGCCGCCATTACCGCCGTTGCCGCCGTTCTGGTCTACGTCGAACGAGATGCCGCCGGCACCACCGGTTCCGCCGGCGCCACCGTCCGCGCCCTGGCCGCCGGCACCGCCGATACCGCCGGCGCCGCCATTACCGCCGAAGCCGAACAGGTAGCCGCCCGCCCCGCCTGCACCGCCGACGCCACCATTACCGCCGTCACCGCCCTGGGCCGTCGAGTCCGCGCCGTTGCCGCCGTCGCCGCCATTGCCGCCGGGAACCAGCGTGCCTCCCGCATTCAACCCGCCATCGGCACCGGCGCCGCCGTCGCCACCGTTGCCGCCGCCGGCCTGCGCACTGCCGCCGGCACCACCTTGACTGTTGGGGAGGAACAGCGAACCCAGACCACCCGCGCCGCCGTTACCGCCGTTAGGTCCACCATCACCGCCGGGCTGACCGGGTAGGCCGTCTTCTCCGTCGGTGACACCGGTATTCGCGTCGCCCGGTCGCGGGTTCTGGCCGCTGAGGCCCGGGCGGCCCGCGCCACCGAAGCCACCGTTTCCGCCGTTGCCGATCAGGAACGCACCGGCGCCCCCGTTGCCACCGTTGGTGGCCTCGACGGCGTCACCGACATCGTTGTAACCGCCGCGAACCCCGTTGCCGCCATTGCCGCCGGCGCCGAAGAAGAACCCGGCGTTGCCGCCGTTGCCACCGTTGGTGCTGCTGACTCCGTTGTAGAAACCGTCGAAGCCATTGCCGCCACTACCGAAGAAAATGCCGCCGTCCCCGCCATTCGGGTTCGCTGCGGTGCCATCGGCCCCATTGCCGACGAAGATGTTGAGAATCGGAATACTGCCCGCGATATCCAGAAACGGATCGAACACGGCGATGGGGTCGAAGGCGTCACCGAAGAACGGCAACGCCACGGCCGGCGCCGGCGCCGCCTGAGCGGCCGGCGCGATCAGCAGCGCCGTAACCGGGGTGCCCAAGATGAGGCCGGCCCCTCCCACTGCTGCCGCCGTCGCCGTCACGAGCGAACGACGCCCCCGTGCCTCAGTAGAGTGTTTGACCATGGACGTCGTCCCCTTTTCGATGGAAGCTGTTTGGCGGCAGCAAACCTAGCATCGGCTAACCCTCAAACGGAATGGCGCGCTACCCGACGGATGCGAGGGTCTTTGCGCAGGAAAGAAATTATTTACGTTCGCGACAACCAGCAGTTGAGCAATTTCGGCCTCTATCAGGAAATTCTCAGGTGATCTTGATTCTCCGGACACCCTGTCAAGGGCCACATTTGGTGAAGAACCTCGACCGATCACCAGCACGAGAGAAACGCCAAGAGGAAAAATTTCGCCGGGAATTCCTCGATTAAGGTCGGACTCAACGGTGAATTCTGATTTGCTTGTTGCCTTTTTCTCTGCGCGCCGAGTTTCCCCAGCCGTGGTCCCAACGGATTCATTGTTAGTACAGCAAACACAGTCGGCTGGCCGTGCTACCGCGGCGGATCGCCCCTCCACAAGAAGCTGTTCACGTAACGGCCCAAATCTTGGGCCAGCTGCAGGTTGGCTCCCGATGGGAGACCGGGCCCAGACTCAGGACCGAATTGGCGGAAGGGCCCGACCGCCGCGCCGATGAGCGTGAGGTCATTCTTGACGGCGGCCACCACCACGATGCGGGTGCGGGTGGACGCGCCGTCGCCACTTTTCGGATAGACGTCCAGCACCACGCCGTAACCCAGTTGGAAACCGACTGTGGCGTTGGGCAGTACGTAAGCGACGGTGGCGTCGGGCTGTTTGTCACTGAGGAGGTCGTCGACCACCTGCTCGGCGGATCGACCCGCGGCCGGCTCCGAGAACAGCTCCATGGTGCCGCCGTCTCCGGCAGTGAATTCGGCCGAGACACCGTCGTCCTCCATCGTGATGTCGTATGCCGACCCCGGCGAAGGGTACGAGACCGAGAACGATCCGTCGGACGCGGTGAAACGTGGGCTGGCCTGTACCGGCTCCCCGGTGGGTGGCCGTCCACAATCGGGCGGGCAGGTGTACCGCACCAGCGGTTCGGTGATGACCACCGAGGCGGTCACCAGCACCCCGACCACCACCGCCAGACCTGCTACCAGGACCACCAGCAACCGTCGCAGCGGCGTGTACCGCATGGGCTCGGCAGAGAAGGAGCGCTCCGGTAAGGCGTAGCCGGGGAACAACTCTCGCTCTGGCGCGGGTGTGGGCGCGCTCATCGCTCGGCAACTTCCTCGTCGGGCTGCGGCCGATCGAGGCGACGGGCGGACCGCGACGCTTGCGACGCCGCTTGAGCGGCCACCCCGCACGCGGGGCAGAACGCCATGTCCGGCACGACGTGCCCGCAGTCCGGGCAGAGGATGGGCAGCTCGGGGTGCGTGTCCTCCTTGGGCTCGCGCAGCATCGCCAACTGCAGACCGATGCGCAACGCCACCACCCCCGCTGTTGCAATGGCCAGGTGGATGACCACCTGGATGGCGACCGCGACCCGAAACACATCGATCAATCCGACGATCGAATACAACGCGGCAGCCACCACCAGACCCAGTGCGGCACGCACCAGCAGGCCCAGCCGGCCGCGACCGCCGGGCCGGGTGTACCAGAGGGCAGCGCCGAACAGACCACCCACCGTCGCCGCGACGAGCGGCATCGAGACGCCACGCACGACTGCTTCGGCCAGGAGATCCGGGACGCGTTGGTCAGTGGGCTGCATGGCGCCCGCCAGATGGGGAAGTACCCGCACCAGGGTTGCGCCCAGCGTGAACGACGTGGCGCTGAGGGCGCCGATGACAAAGCCGTACAACGATTCTCGGATCGGCGGCCGGGTCAGCCGGATCAGCACCGCCGGCAATTGCATCGCCAGCAGTCCACCGAACGGGACTATCAACGCATCCCGCACCAGGTCGGCAGTCGGGACGGCAGTACCCAAACCCAAGTTGTAGGACTCAGTGACGATCGCGGTGGTCAGCAGCGCCCAACCCACACCGACCGCACCGCCGAGCACGAAAGTCAGCACCCACGTCCGGCGGGGCAGATCCCCGAACACCCCGGTTTCCACCAGGTACACGACGAACAGCAGGATCGGACTGAACGTGGCGACGGCGATCATCGGCAGCGGTAGGCGCAGTGCCGAGAACAGCACCAGCGCGATCAGCACCAGGAGCAGACCGACCCGAAACGACCCCTGCGACCGGTTCGGCAGATGCGGGAACATCGAACTGACGATGGACGGCTGCAGGACGTTCTCCCCCGGCGCCGCTGCGTAATCGGTGACTCGGAGCCAGTTGGGGCCGTCGCTGCGGGACCGGGTCAGGTGCGCACCGCACCGCCCACAGAACTTGCCTGGCGGCACGTCATGCGCGCAGACGGGGCAGGGCATGGTCGCGACGGTGCTCTCGGGTTGCCCGGTCATGACCGGCCCTGCTGCAGGTCGAGGATGTTGCGGGCCAGGTTGTCGACATTGGGGCTGCCCAAGCCGGTGACCATGTCGTAGCCCGGCCCCGCGACGGCGACCGCATTGGTGCCCAGGGTGATGTCGTGGAAACCGGGCCGGGGCGCCCCCGCGGCCAGGCGATACAGCGTCGGATTGAAATCGCCGAGGGGCCTGCCGCCGTTGGTGCGCAGGAATTGATTGGTCACCGCGGCGATGCCGGCCCAGATCGGCGCCGCTTGCGACGTGCCGCCGCCGACGGCCACCCGCCCGCCCACGACGATCGAAGCGCCGGTGGCGCTGTCGGCCACCGCGGCAACGTCCGGTGTCAGCCGGCGGACGGTGTTGGTGGTGTTCGACACCGACGACTGCCACGGCGGGCGGTCGAACAGGCTGGAGATCCCGCCGCCGCTGCCCTGCGTCAACGGGACATCGGTCCACGACTGCTCGCCCAGCCATCGGTATTGCTCGTTGGTGGACAAGACCGTGCCGCCGACGTTCGTCACCTCCGGCAGGGAGGCAACGGCGTCGAGTCCGGTGTCTGCTGGCCCTGGCGGCGCCGACCAGTCGTGTCCGCGTTTACATTCCAGGCCGGCGAGGTCGCCGCTGGCGTCAAAGATGGTGGTGCCGTTGGCATGTGCGGCAGCCATCGCCTCGCGGATCGGAGCCAGGTCGGCGGCGGTGATCAGCCGGTCGCAACCCCAGCCGATGGACAGCGTCCAGATCGCGCCGGGAAACTGGCGGTCGATGGACTCCATCAGCGCGGCGATCTTGACGTAGGTGCCGCCGCCACCTTCGACCGTCGGGCGCGCGTTGACCAGGACCGTGCGCGCGTCCGGTGCCATCGCATGGACCACCTGCAGGTCCATCGCGGCCTCACCGCTGCGTCGATCGGGCATGCCCCCGACCACCTCCGGGGTGAACCTCGGCAGGTCGAACATGTCGGCGTACATGTCCAGGTCGGACTGGTCGAAGCCGTCGAATGCGAACACCGCGACGGTGGTGCCCTTGCCGGTGTAGCCGGCCAGGTTCAGCGGATCGACGTTGTAGGTGGTGCGCAACGCCGCAGGCGGCAAGCTGTGGTTGGGCACGTCGCGCGGCAGGATCGACGGCCGCTTGGAGTGATAGGGACTGTAGCTCAGGATGCGGCCGAGCCCGGCCACATCGTGGTTCAGCGCCGCCGGAACCGCGGGTTGGTCCGGCGAGGCGTAGAACACCTGCCCTTCGCGGCCGCGGTAGTCCTCGACGGGTATCTGGAAGGCGGCGGCGACGTTGACGGGCGGGCCGTGCAGCACCGCCCACGCGTCGCCGGTGCGCCAGTGCACCGAGAGGCCGTTGTCGCGGGCCCAGCCGACCAGGCGATCGGGACTGGCGGCACTGCGAAGTTCGGCGGTGAGCTCGACGGATTCCGCGCGCGAAGCACCAAGGCTGGTCGAACCGGCCAGCAACAGGGCAAAGGGACCCGAAATCGCCTGCGAAGCAACTGAATCAGGACGCTGACGGACCTCGACCGCCGCCAGTATCAGCGCCGCCACGGCGACGAGCACCACCATCGCCCGCACGGGCCCGCGGGCAGCGTGACCGAAAGCGTCGAGATGGGGATGATGTGCCACCGGCGAGATCGATGCCCTTCTTCCTCGGGCACTCACCTATCGTGGTGCTGCGTCTGCTTGGCGTCACGGATTGTAGTGCGCAGGCATCCGTTTCAGGGCCGAACCGACAGCACCGACGAACGGCGGATGGCCACG
>JBEVHL010000059.1:0-2623 GCA_040511255.1 Mycobacterium sp.
GTCCTCCTATGCGATCCGCGTCCGCGTTATCGGGTGAGGCGATCATGGAGTTTCCCCCTGGGGGAGGGTCAACATTGCCGACAGGGCTTGACTCTCCCCCTGGGGGAAACTTCAACGTGGGGTCATGACCACAGAATGGGATGCACTCCCGGACACCATCAAGACGTTCATGACCGCGCTCGACACCCGAGAGGACAGCCGAGCGCTCGCCACATTCACCACTGATGCCGTCGTGACCGACGAAGGCCGCGATTATTCGGGCCGTGACGAAATCGGGGCCTGGCTGACCGCCTCGGTCAGCGAGTACACCTACACCTCCGAATTCACCGGCGCCACCACGATCGACAGCACCGTCGACGTCGGACAGCACCTGAAGGGCGACTTCCCCGGCGGGGTCGCCGACTTGCACTTCCGCTTCACGCTGAACGGCGCGCTGATCCGCCGGCTGGTGATCGAGCCATGAGCAGGCGATGGTTTATCACCGGAGGCACGCCCGGCAACTTCGGGATGGCGTTCGCCGAGGCGGCGCTGGAGACGGGCGACCGCGTGGTGCTCACGTCCCGGCGTCCCGAGGCGCTGGCGACGTGGGCGGCGCAATACGGTGACCGCGTTCTCGTCGTGCCGCTCGAGCTCACCGACGCGGCGCAGGTGCAAAGTGCGGTGCGAGTATCAGAGGAGCACTTCGGCGGGATTGACGTGCTGGTCAACAACGCCGGCCGCGGTTGGTACGGATCGATCGAGGGGATGGAGGAGTCCTCGTTGCGGGCGATGTTCGAGCTGAACTTCTTCGCGGTGCTGTCGGTGACGCGAGCGGTGCTGCCTGGGATGCGCGCCCGCGGGAACGGGTGGATCGTCAACGTGTCCTCGGTGGCCGGGCTTCTGGCGGCGCCCGGATTCGGCTACTACAGCGCGACGAAGTACGCCATCGAAGCCGTCACCGATGCGCTGCGCGACGAGGTCGCCGAGCAGGGCATC
Source organism: Mycobacterium sp. (assembly GCA_040511255.1). Lineage (GTDB taxonomy): Bacteria > Actinomycetota > Actinomycetes > Mycobacteriales > Mycobacteriaceae > Mycobacterium. The sequence continues at coordinate 976 of JBEVHL010000059.1, forward strand.
TCCGTGCTGGCGGTCGAACCGGGAGCGTTCCGCACCAACGCGTACGCTGGCTTCGCGAATGAGCCGGTCTCGGAGACGATTCCGCAGTACCACGACATGCTGGAGCAGGTCCGCGCCGCCTTCGTCGAGATGGACGGGACGCAACCCGGTGATCCACGCCGCGGTGCCCGTGCGGTGCTCGAGGCGATGGCCCAGGACCCACCGCCCCGTCGACTGGTCCTCGGCAGCGGCGGATACGACTCCGTGATCGACGCTCTGGAGAACAACTTGGTCGACATCCGGAAGAACGAAACTGTCTCTCGCAGCACTGATTTCCCCGTCTGACCGACCACGGCTCCACGACGCCGCCGTTGATCGAGGTGCTTCCCGGCCCGGATGTCACTGACGAGGCCGCCGACCTGGTCCGTTCGTGACCGCGCTAAGCATCTGGCTGCTCCCAGCGAGGCTGATTCACACTGGCTAAGGAACTCACCGTGTAGATAGAGCTACTACCTGGCACGATGGGCTGGTGAGCTTGGTTCTGGACACGACGGCCCTCCCCCAGGCGGATAGGGCCGACGCACTGCGCGAGGCCATGCGCAGCGCAGGAATCGTCGCGAAGGTCATGCCGTTTCAGATGGCGACGGTCGAGGCGAAGATGCACGTCTGGACGCTCGACAGATCAGGCACCACGCTCATGCATCGTGTCGGCACTGGGTTGTGGCTGGAGCGTACCCACCGCCAAGCGCAAATCGCCTCGGAACAAATCGCTTTGACGCTCCTGAGCCCCAGTAGCTGGACGTTCAACCAGTACCAGACGGATCATGTCTCGGGTCATTCGGCCGGATTGCTTCTGGTGAACCAAGCAGTGGCCTATGAGCATCGCCGGTGGGATTTCGGTTCCACGATCGCCATCAACATCGATAGGTCAGCACTCGATCTGCCAATGGATACCGTGGCCCGGGCGAGTCGGAATCTCACGTCGGCGAACCCGCTGCATGACCTTGTCGGTGATTACCTGACGCGTGCATGTGAGATCGCGAGGGACTCGCCGACGGCGATGGAGCAGCTGTTCTCGACCACGATTGAACTGACCCGTGCGCTCATCTGCGCGGCCGCGGACGATCCTCGGACTGGGGAGACCTTCGCGGCCACCTTGGTGGATCGCATCAAGATCTACATCGACGCGCACGCCACTGATCCGGGACTCAGTGCCGATGTGATCGCGACGGCCCACAACATCTCCGTCCGTCATCTCTACAACGTGTGGCGAACCGAAGAGCTCAGTCTGGCGACCCGCATTCTGCAGCGGCGCCTGGAACGTGCGCGCAACCAACTCACCGACCCGGCCAAAGGTCACCTGACAGTGGCGGCGATCGGACGAGCCTGTGGCTTTCGCGATGCCACGCATTTCGGTCGCCGCTTTCGCGCTACCTACGGCATGACTCCGCGGGAGTGGCGCAACCGCTAGGCGCGCCGACAACGACAACGACAACGCGATCCCTCTTGAGGAACTCGTGCACGCACAGACCAGGTCTGTGCACACAGAGCCGATTCTCCTCCGCCGACAGGGTCTAACCTCTGGCAACCGTCCCCGTTGCAACGGAGGGATTTTCATGCCCTTGACCTTTGACCTCGACTCGATCGAGCCCGCTGAGCGCGAGCCTGC
>JBEVHL010000060.1:0-3448 GCA_040511255.1 Mycobacterium sp.
AGGTCCGGTGCAGGGTCGGCTGCTGACTCCGTACACCGACGCCTTTCCCAAAGTCGAAGTCGGCGGCGTGGTCTACCCGACCGGGCCCGCCACGCCGATCGGCCTGCGGATCTTGGCACTGCTGCCGGTCGTATTGTTTGTCGGCGGAGCCCTGGGCATCGTGCTGGCCGGCTTCGCCATCATCGCAAACTTTGCGGTAATCCGTTCGGGCGCTTCCAAAGTCGCCGTGATGGCCACCTGCGTCGGTACCGCGGTTGCCGGCGCCGGGTTGTACCTGGCGATAGCCGCCCTGATCACCGCTGCGGTCGGATAGCAGTTCCAGCTACCTTACGGGCGATCTTCCACCGTCACCTGCACCGGCCAATTCCCCTCTCGCACAGGCGCTGAGACCGTACAGGACAGGTCCGCACTGGCATAGCAGAGCGTCTGCCACACACCGTTCATCCGCTGGTTGGTGCTGATGTGGACACCGCCCGAAGGAAAATCCGGATTGCCCGACAGATAGGTCAGGCTGGGGCCGGCACGCTCCGCGGTGCTTTTCACGAAACCTGTCACGCCCGGTTCGATCGACGCGGTCTTGTCGAAGATGTTGTCGAAGCGCTGCACCTCGTCGAACACCAACTCGACCGAGCTGTTGTTGACGATGTAGACCACTTGTCCGGTCAGGTTCGGGTTGGGCGGCGGGGGCGACGCGTGTGCAATGCCGCCCGCACCGGCGAGGCACACCCAGGCGGCGAGCAACGCCGCGCGGCCAAGGTTGGTCGGGAGTGCCCCCACCACACCTAGCGTAGAGCCGCCGAGAACCGCTGTCGGCCGGTTACGGTCTAGGGGAGCAAGGAGACACGCCATGCCTGGTTTCGCCGAACTGGCCCTCGGTGCTGCGCCGATCGCGGGGGGCGCCATGCTGGCCGCCGCCGCGGGCAGCTTCAAAGGCCCCGACTTCCGGGGCCTGATCATCAAGGACATGGACCTGCTGGACCGGATCCCGCCAGAGCAAACGGAGCGGCGCGCGGAACTGCAGCGCACCATCGACCAGCGCATCGACGACCTGATCGCATCCACCGCCAAGAGTCGCGAGTTGCGCGAGGTCGCCGCGTCCTACACCGGCAACTGGCGCGACATCGTCGTGTTCATCTGCGCCATCCTGTTCACCATCATCTGGTGGAACGTCAGCCACAGCCGGAGCAACTGGCTGCTGATGTTCATCGTGATGATCCTGGTGTCGGTCGCGGCCGGCATCTACGCCGGCCGAGGCGTGGTCAGAGCGCTGCGGACGCTGATGCACCGCGGCGGGGCGGACCAGGCTCAGTAGTGGTAGGTGTCCGACGGGGCGGGCATGTGCACCGGGTCATCTTCGAAGGTCGACGTTTCGATGCCGTAGGCGCGCGCCAGATCCAGGATCTTGTTGGCCCTGGCGATGCGGGGCAGATCTGAACCGTTGCGGATCTCACCGCCGTCACGTTCATATTCAGCGAAAAACTCTCGGGCCCAGCTGATTTCGTCCTGGGACGGGGAAAGGCCTTCGTTGATGGCCGGGCACTGATCAGGCGTCAAACAGATCTTGCCGGTCATCCCGAACTCCACGGAGACCGCCGTCGCCTCGATGAGCTTGAGGGCACTGGACCCGATGGTCGGCCCGTCGATCGCGCTCGGCAGATGCGCTGCTTTCGCGGCGATGGTGAACCGCGACCTGGCGTAGGCCAGCGTGGCCGGGTTGTCACCGAAGCCGGTGTCCCGGCGGAAGTCGCCGATGCCGAACGCCAGCCGGAAGGTGCCCTTGGCGGCGGCGATCTCGGTGATGCGTTCCAGCCCGCGAGCCGTCTCCACCAACGCGACAATCGGCACACCCGGTAGCCGTTTGGCCGTCTCGGTCACGTGGTCGACCGATTCCGCCATCGCCAGCATCACGCCACCGACAGAGCTGCCTGCCAGGGCGGCGAGGTCGTCGGCCCACCACGGGGTGCCGAAGCCGTTGATGCGCACCCATTCGTCATTGCCCGCGGCCAACCACTGGGTGACGTTGTCGCGTGCGGTGACCTTGTCCTTGGGCGCGACCGCGTCCTCGATGTCGAGGATGACGATGTCGGCGCGCGACCGGACGGCGGGGGCGAACCGCTCTTCTTGCGCGCCGTTGACCAGCAGCCAACTCCGGGCGAGGACCGGGTTGATGCGGGATCCGTGCTCGGTGTGATCCGCGCTGGGATCAGATTCGCTGTTCGGGCTCTGGTCGTACACGCGTTCATGTTCGCCTACCGGTACTTGGCGAGGCAAAACCGGGTAGGAAACCGCGCCTGAACCTCAGCCGAGTTTGGCGTGGAAGAACTCGTCCATGGCCTTCCAGTGCCGATCGGCGGCCGCCTCGTCGTACACCGCGTCGTGGTCGGTGACGGCGAACCCGTGCCCGGCGGGATAGAACACGATGGTGTGCTCCACATCGGCGGCGGTCAGCGCCTTGTCGAGGGTCTCGGCGGCGTCGGTGGTGAACGACTGGTCGTTCTCGGCACCCGCCACATAGACCGCGGCCTGGATCTGATCGGCCATCAGGTGGGGGCTGTTCGGATCGTCGGAGGCCAGCCCGCCACCGTGGAACGACATGGCCGCGGCGACGCGGTCGGGCACCCGGCCGGCCACCACCAGGGAGGTCCGACCGCCCATGCAGTAACCAGTGGTGCCGAACTTCTCGCCGCTGACCTCGGGCCGCGACGCCAGGTAGTCGAAGAACGCCGTGGCGTCGGTGGTCATCTTGTCGTTGGTGACGCTGCCCATCATCGTCATCACCCGCTTGCGTTCATCGGGGTCGCTGAACGCGGTGTTCAGATCGAAGGGGGCCCACGGCGCGTTCCGGTAGTACACGTCCGGGACCAGGACGGCGAAGCCGTAGTCGGCCAGCTTCTGGGCCATGGCGGTGAACGCGGGGCGCGGACCGCCGGCGTCGGGGTACATGACGACCCCGGGCCAGGGGCCTGAGCCCTCCGGGGTCGCTAACGTGACGGTGCAGGAGCCGTCGGGCGTGGTCACGGTGTCGGTGATGCTCGGCATGCCATCCGTTCTACCCCAGCCGTCTCGACGTAAGCTGACCGAGTGCCCATCGCCACCCCTTATGAGGACTTGTTGCGCCTGGTGCTCGCCGAGGGCACGCCGAAGTCCGACCGCACCGGTACCGGCACCCGCAGCCTGTTTGGCCACCAGCTGCGCTACGACCTGGCGGCCGGGTTCCCGCTGATCACCACCAAGAAGGTCCATCTCAAATCGATCGCCTACGAACTGCTGTGGTTCCTGCGCGGCGACTCCAACGTCGGCTGGTTACACGAGCACGGCGTCACCATCTGGGACGAATGGGCCAGCGAGACAGGCGATCTGGGGCCGGTGTACGGCGTGCAGTGGCGCGCCTGGCCCACCCCGTCGGGTGAGCACATCGACCAGATCAGCGCTGCGCTGCAGTTGCTCA
>JBEVHL010000061.1:0-3598 GCA_040511255.1 Mycobacterium sp.
ACCATTCGCTGCTATCCCGGTTCTCCCATCCGCCCTGGTCCTGCAGGGCCTGCGGCAGGTCCCAGTGGTAGAGGGTGGCTACCGGCGAGATGCCCCGGGCGAGCAACCCGTCGACCAGCCGGTCATAAAAGTCAAGGCCCCGCCGGTTGACGGGCCCGCGGCCCTCCGGCAGCACGCGGGGCCAGGCAATGGAGAAACGGTAGGAGCCGATCCCGAGGCTGCGTATCAGGTCAAGATCGGAGTCCCATCGGTGGTAGTGGTCGCAGGCCACCGCCCCGGAACTGCCGTCCGTAATCGTGCCTGGGCGGGCGCAGAATGTGTCCCAGATCGAGCGACCTCGCCCATCGGCGGTAACCGCGCCCTCAATCTGGTAGGCCGATGTGGCGACGCCCCACTTGAACCCATCTGGAAATTGAAGTGGTGGGTTAACAGGAGCGCCGCTTGTCGAGGGCGAAGGCGTATGCTCAACTCCCCTCGAGCACGCCGATCCTGCAATGCCCGCAGCAGCAGCCGCCACCATCGATGTGCAGAACCGACGCCGGCTCAGCCTATGCGGCGGGTCGGGCATTGGAACCTCCTTGCGCGAGCGGCGCTGGACATGACCGTGCGCACCTCGACACCGCCCCTTCTCTGATCATGGATCATAAGAAGCCGCCGATGGCAGAGACTGCAACACATGCCGGAGCTTGCCGCTGCGCGGGTTCGCGTGCGGAGGCTCGGCCGCCAGGCACAACTTGACGTCGACGGCGCCGTGGGCCCTCAGCAGGTCGGCCAGCCCGGCGCGGACTCGCTGCCAAACCTCGGCTCGGTCGGCGCCGGGATCATGATCAAGACGGATGGTGAGGACATCTGACGCGGTCTGTAACACCTGGTAGCGGCGGACACCTCGGGTCTCTTCCACCACTGTGGCGATAGCCATCGGCAGCAGGACCGCCTCACCACCCCCCGCCCGCGGAAACCGCAGGATCTCGTCAGTGCGTCCCACCACAGAGATTGTCGCCAGCGGAGTCCCGCACGCACACCCATGGTCTGAGATCACCACACTGTCGCCGAGCTGGTAGCGGATCACGGGCTGCACATGGTTCGCCAGGTTCGTGACCAACAGCGCGGCCGACCGTGTCCCGGGTGGGACCGGTCGGCCTCCGGCGTCAATCGGCTCGACCAGGAACCAGTCGCTGTTGAGGTGCAACCGGCCGTATTGGCACGGCAGCGCCAGAGGCATCGCCTCCGATGCGGCGTAGGACTGGTTCACGAGACAGCCGAATGCCTTTTCTGCCCGGCGTTGCACCACTGGTGTCAGCAGCTCACCCCCGCTGGCGATCACAAGCGGCGAAATGTGCAACCGGCCCGCTTCCTGCTCCGCGGTCAGTGCCGCCAGCGCACTGGCGTACGTCCCCAGCAAGGCGGGTTGGAACGCATTGAGCTGGTCGACGAGCTTCGGCAGCGGATCGAGCACCGAGAAGAACCGGGCGATCCGCCGGCGGAACGGTGCCGTTCGCAGGCGCCGCTCGAACATCGTCGTGCTGAGGAAGTGGCCGCCGCTGGCGAAGACCGCCGCCTGCCGTGGTACCCGCGTCAGCGTCCTGGCCAGGAGTCCAGGCGTTAGGGCGCCGAGGGCGCGTACGTAAGCCAAGCCGGTCATCACCGCGACGGCGCGGCGATCTTGCACCAGCAGGGCTGGTACGCCAGTCGATCCGGAGGTGGTGAAGACCATGTACCGGCCGAGGAAGTCGCTGCCGAGGTTGTCGAGGTCCGCAACGAAGTGCTCGACACCGGCTCGGGTGACACTCGGGTCGGTCACCCAGTCATCGAAGCGCGCCATCAGCTCCGGTTTGGTGACCGGCGGCAGGCGGTAGAACGCCTCGGGACCGATCCATCCCGGTGGCACTTCTCGATAGTGATCGGCGTAGAACCTGGAAGCCAAGCGCGCGTGCCGCACCAGCGCGTCCAACCGCGCCGCCTGCCGGCTCGGGATAGCGTCGGGGCCACCGCGGGTCGCCCTCCAGGCGTCCCACGCAACCCGCAGCGCTGTCAGCTCCTGGGACCTGGAACGCTCCATCGCCACCCTCGACTTGGCTGTCGTCGCACCAATCGTCGACAGGCGTGTGCGCTGAAGATCAAGTCATGGCCTGATCTGCCAGCGTCCGGTGTCGGCCGGGCTCTGCACTGGTTTGCGGCGCCACGATAAGCGGGCAGTGTGTCTGCTTCATCACACTGCGGGCCACCGACCGGGTCCATTGTCCCCAGCGACGCTGGTGTGGGTGACCCACTACCAAGACGGCCGCCGACCGCGACCACCGCACGAGCTGAGCGTCGGGGTCACCAAACACAATCTGGTTCGAGATCGCGACGTCAGGATGGGCTTGCTCCCATTCCGCCAGTACTACTTCAAGGTCCAAGCGCGCGGCGGTCCGATCACGAGCCGAGGTGCTCATCGGCTGGGCGTGCAGCACGATCAATCGAGCATCACGCAGCCTCGCCTCCTCGACCGCCAGCCCCAAGGCAGGCTCCGGCGCTGTCTCGCCATCTAGTGCAACGATCACCGGCAGCCGCGGATAGGCATGGCGGGCACGCCAGTTGCCGGGAACCACGACCACCGGACATGCGACGTGATCGACAACCTGCGAAGTGACAGCGCCCATGAACAACCGCTCAAACCACGACACATCGTCGCGGCCCAGCACCAGCATCGTGGCCCTGCGGGCTGAGGCTTCGAGTACCGTCACAGCATCATCCGGCTCAACCCACCCATGCATGGTCACCTGTGCAGGAACGACCAGCTGGGCAGCCACCGCGGCGAGGAGTTTCTCTGCCGCGGTTCGGGCTACCGAGAACGCGGCTTCCGTGTCTGGGGCGCGCGCCGATGGAGGTGAAAAGGAGTGCACCAGGAGGACGTCACCGCCGCGCAGTTCAGCCGCCGTAACTGCGTAGTGCGCCGCCGCCAACGATTCCGCCGATGTGTCCACGCCCGCCACCACCAGCGGCGCACCCAGTGCCTCGGGCTCGCCGTTCATTCCCTCTGCGGCTGGGATCGCACCCCCGACATCTTCATCGATCACTACGGTGGTGTCCTGCCCGACGGTGTCAGAATCCTCGGCGCGGCGATCAGCAGCGAGCGCCGGCACCGCGACAACCGCACATACAGCATGGGTCAGGCAATAGTGGCTCACTGAGCCGTCCAGTATCCGCGCCAGGCCAACGTGTTCGCGAGTGCCTACCACGAGCAGGCGCGCGTCTTTCGACTGCCGAACCAAGACCCGGCCAGTGTCCCCACTGGCGAACTGCAGGATCCAGTCGGAATGCGGCGATACGGCGTCGAACACTGCAGCCATCGTCTGCCGGTAGGAGTTCCGGAGCTCCTCGCGGCTCACATCCATGAAGTTGGCCGGAGCGGGAAAGCCGGCGGAGCTGAGCCCGTACGGCCAGTCAAGCACGTGCACGGCGCGCAGCACGGCACCGAGGCTCCTGGCCTGCTCAGCCGCCCAATCTAACGCGGCCTTACTCGACGGCGAATCGTCCAGTCCTACGACGATCTCGTTCCTCATCCCGCACCTCCACAGCGTCGGGCGGCATCATTTACGCCTCCGACAATGGTGGC
>JBEVHL010000062.1:0-2903 GCA_040511255.1 Mycobacterium sp.
GGATCTGACTCGCCCTGCTAATGCCGCTGCCATCCTGGGGATGAAGCAGCACCCCGCGTGCACGCAAGAAATCAAATCTTTCGACGTTGCGCCCCTGGTCAAGCGCGCGATCAGAACCCTCGACCCGTCCGCCCCTGGCCTGGACGATCAAGGCGAGGGGGGTCATACCACTACCGCCAATGCCACAAAAAAAGTAATCTCCAAATCGGGACATCGGCGAAATCTACAAGCGTCACCGATGAGGTGCAATCAAGTCCAAGATCACGATGATGTTGCCGCGAGACCGGAACCGCCAGCGAGCAATCCAATGAACGCACCCCATCGGCGTATTCGCGTTGTCAATCCGAATTCAAATGAAGCCGTCACCCGAGGTCTCGATGCGGCACTGGACCCGTTGCGGTTTGTGAACGGTCCGGAGATCGTGTGTTCTACCCTTGCGGAAGGTCCATTTGGAATTGAGACCCAGGCCGACGTCGAAAGCGTCGTAATGCCGCTGCGCCGCATGGTGGAGTCGGATAACTCCTCCGACGCCTTCGTGATCGCCTGCTACAGCGATCCGGGTCTCCACGTCTGTCGCGAGGGCACCACGCGGCCGGTATTCGGCATCGCCGAATGCGGAGTCCTCACCGCGCTCGCCCGCGCCGGGCGCTTCGGCGTCATTGCCATCAGCCAGCGTTCGATCGCCAGGCACCGGCGCTATCTGCTCCAAATGGGTTTCATGGACCGCCTTGCCGGTGAGCGCCCGCTCGAAATGTCGGTCGCCGAGACGGCAAGCGGCGAAGAGACGCTCGAGCGCATGGTGGATATCGGGCGCCAACTGAAGGAGGAAGACGGCGCCGAGGCGCTGGTGATGGGTTGTGCCGGCATGGCGCGCCATCGCGCCCCGCTGGAGGAGGCGCTCGGCATCCCGGTGATCGACCCGACCCAGGCCGCGGTCACGATGGCGCTCGGAGCGGTGCAGTTCAGCCGCTCTTGATCCCGCCCCACTCGGCGTAGCTTTGCCACGCCAGGCCGTGCTCATAAAACCCGGCTGATGTCCGCTTCAGTCCGAAAGTGACCGAATCGCTGCGCGGCAGCGAAATGACGCGATGTGCCAGAACCGGTCGTGAGCAACCGCAGCAAAACCTGCGCTTACTCGATCACCTCGTCAGCGCGGGCGAGCAGCCACGGCGACAGCTCCAGTCCGAGCGCCTGCGCGGTGATCCGGTTCACGACGAGATCGAACTTGGTCGGCTGTTCTACGGGAGCGACGTTGCCGCCTGCAGCAGAGCCAGCCAATATCGTAACAGCCGGACCAAAGGCGTTCGTTTAATCACGATGGAGTGGGGCATGCCGGTTGAGAAGATAGATACACTTGTTGTGGGCGGCGGGCAGGCCGGCATCGCCATGAGCGAACATCTGAGCGTGAACGGCGTGCCTCACCTCGTTCTCGAGCGGAACCGGGTCGCTGAGCGCTGGCGCTCAGCGAGATGGGACTCGCTGGTGATGAATGGTCCCGCGTGGCACGACCGCTTTCCCGGTCTCACCTTCGGCGATGTCGACAAGAGCGTTAGGCCAGACGATTTTCCACTTAAGGACACCGTTGCAGACTATCTGGTGGCTTACGCGAAGAAGATTGCGGCGCCTGTCCGGTGCGGAGTCGAGGTTTTGAAGGTCGACAGGAAGGTCGGGCAGCGCGGCTTCCGTGTTGAGACGTCTACGGGGGCGATCGAGGCCGACAGAGTCGTGGCCGCGACCGGCGCGTTCCAGCGCCCGAACGTGCCCGCCATGGTGCCCGCCGAGACAGGCGTGCTGCAGATGCACTCGACCGCATACCGCAACCCCGCGCAACTTCCCCATGGCGCAGTGCTGATCGTCGGCTCAGGCTCCTCCGGAACCCAGATCGCCGAAGAGCTTTTCGAAGTGGGACGGAAGGTCTTCCTGTCGGTGGGGCCGCACGAGCGTCCGCCGCGCGCGTACCGTGGGCGCGACTACTGCTGGTGGCTGGGCGTTCTTGGGAAGTGGGATGCGGCTGCCCGGGAGGCCGGAAAGGAGCACGTGACGATTGCAGTGAGCGGAGCGCACGGCGGGCACACGATCGATTTTCGCCTGCTGGCGACGAAGGGGATGACTCTCCTCGGCCGCACGGAGGCCTGCAGTCGCGGCGTCATGAGGTTTGCGCCGGACCTCCTCCAAAACCTCGGGAAGGGAGACGCGAATTTGCTCTCCGTGCTGGACGAAGCCGACGCCTATGTCGCACGAAATGGTCTCGAATTGCCCGAAGAGCCGCAAGCGCGCCGTACCGTGCCGGACGCGGACTGCGTGAAGAACCCCATCCTTTCGCTCGACCTCGCCGGCGCGGGCATTGCAACCATCATCTGGGCGACCGGTTTCACGACAGACTACAGCTGGCTCAACGTCGACACTTTCGACGAGAAGGGCAGGCCGAGGCATCAGCGTGGCGTCTCGGCAGAGCCGGGAATTTATTTTCTGGGGCTGCCCTGGCAATCACGGCGAGGATCGAGTTTCATCTGGGGCGTCTGGCACGATGCCAAGTATCTTGCGGACCAGATCACCATCCAGCGCAACTATATGGCCTATCACGAAGCCGCATCCCGCCGACGATGACGCGCTGCCTTCCCGGGAATGACGCAAGCTGCCCGCTGTGCGGAAAACCCTGGAATGCCGGTGCCTGCCGCCGTGCGGCTTCCTGTCTTTAACGCACGATATCATGGTGGCTCGAATGGCCCACAGTCGAATTCGCAAGTTCAACACCAAGCACACATATCCCGAGCAGAGGCTCGATAATGATCTGGCCCAGGCGGTGGTGACGCAAGGGGGAAAGACCGTCTGGCTGCGCGGGCAGTGCGCCCAGAACCTCGACGACGCCGTGAGCATCGACAGTCATGATCCGGTCGAGCAGA
>JBEVHL010000063.1:0-14247 GCA_040511255.1 Mycobacterium sp.
GCCGCCGATATCGAGGCGATCGCCGCGCGCGGTGTGGTGCCCGTGATCGTCGGCGGCTCGATGATGTACATCCAGTCGCTGCTCGACGAGTGGACGTTCCCGGCCACCGACCCGGCGGTCCGCGCGGCGTTTGAAGCGCGGCTGGCCGAGGTGGGCACCGCGGCCCTACACGCCGAACTGGGCAGGCGCGATCCGGGCGCCGCCGCGGCGATCCTGCCGACCGACGGGCGGCGCATCGTGCGGGCACTGGAGGTGGTGGAGTTGACCGGGCAGCCGTTCGCGGCCTCCGCGCCGGTGATCGGAGCGCCCCGGTGGGACACCGTCATCATCGGATTGGATTGGGACACAGCGCTTCTCGATCAACGCCTGCTGCTTCGCACCGATGCCATGTTCGACGGCGGACTGGTCGACGAGGTGCGGGCGCTGCTGGCGCAGGGGTTGCGCGACGGCGTGACCGCCGCCCGTGCGCTGGGCTACGCCCAGGTGATCACCGCCCTCGACGCCGGCGGAGACGGCCCGGCGCTGGCCGAAGCGCGGACGCAGACCTTCACCGGCACCCGGCGCTACGTCCGCAGGCAGCGGTCCTGGTTCCGCCGCGATCACCGGGTGCACTGGCTCGACGCCGCGGGCCGGCGTCCGGCCGAACTCGTCGACGCCGCCCTGGAAACCTGGCGGCACGTATCCTGAACAGGTGGATTTCGCCAAGGGGCACGGCACGCAGAACGACTTCGTCGTGCTGCCCGACCTGGCTGCCCGCCTGACGCTGGCCCCCGCCGCGGTGGCGGCGCTGTGCGACCGGCGCCGCGGGCTCGGCGCGGACGGCGTACTCCGGGTCACCACGGCCGGCGCGGCGCAGGCCGCCGGTGTTTTCCAGGCGCTACCCGAAGGTGTTGCCTCGGGCGACTGGTACATGGACTACCGCAATGCCGACGGGTCGATCGCCCAGATGTGCGGCAACGGGGTGCGGTTGTTCGCGCACTATCTACGGGCCAGCGGCCTGGAAAACCGCGACGAGTTCGTCGTCGGCTCCCTGGCCGGGCCGCGCCCGGTCACCCTGCACAGTGTCGGTTCGGGCGGCGTCACCTCTGGCCTGGCCGACGTCACCGTCGACATGGGCAAGGCCAACCGGTTCGGCTTGGGCCAGGCCGCGGTCGGTGGTCGGACGTTCACCGGCCTGGCCATCGACGTCGGCAACCCGCACCTGGCCTGCGTGGACCCCACACTGAGCGCCTCCGAGCTGGCTGTGCTGGATGTGGCGGCGCCGGTGCAGTTCGACCCCAAGCTGTTTCCCGACGGCGTCAACGTCGAGATCTTGACCGCGCCCGCCGATGGGGCCGTGACCATGCGGGTGCACGAACGCGGGGTGGGGGAGACCAGGTCCTGCGGTACCGGCACCGTCGCCGCTGCCGTCGCCGCACTGGCGCACCTGGGCAGCGACACCGGCACCCTGCGGGTGCGTGTCCCCGGCGGTGAGGTCACCGTGACGGTGACCGACACGACGAGCTATCTGCGCGGACCGTCGGAATTGGTCGCGCACGGAGAACTGTCCGACGACTGGTGGAGCAGGCAGGTTTGACGCTCGCCGGGGTCGGGAAAGACCTGAAAATCAGATGCGGGCCGGCCTGCGCGCGTGACACCATCGGAGACCGCCCATGACATATCCCGAATTCCCCCATCGCGCACCGACAGCCGGCGAGCTTGCGCTCGACGACCGCGCCTCCCTGCGCCGGGTGCACGGGCTGTCCACCGAGCTCGCCGACGTCTCCGAGGTCGAATACCGCCAGCTGCGGTTGGAACGGGTGGTGCTGGTGGGCGTCTGGACCGACGGCAGTATCGCCGACGCCGATGCGAGCATGGCCGAATTGGCCGCGCTGGCCGAGACGGCGGGTTCGGAAGTTCTCGAGGCCATGGTGCAGCGCCGTGACAAACCCGACGCCGGGACCTACATCGGCTCGGGCAAAGCCAAGGAACTGCGCGAGGTCGTGGTGGCCACCGGTGCGGACACGGTCATCTGCGATGGCGAGCTGACCCCCGGACAGCTCAACGCGTTGGAGAAGGCCGTCAAGGTCAAGGTCATCGATCGCACCGCACTGATCCTCGATATCTTCGCCCAGCACGCGACCTCTGCGGAGGGCAAGGCGCAGGTGGCCTTCGCCCAGATGGAGTACATGCTCCCTCGACTGCGCGGCTGGGGTGAATCGATGTCCCGCCAGGGCGGCGGTGCGGGTGGCAGCGGCGGCGGGGTCGGTACCCGCGGGCCCGGTGAGACCAAGATCGAGACCGATCGGCGTCGCATCCGGGAACGGATGTCCAAGCTGCGCCGCGAGATCAAGGACATGAAGAAGATCCGCGACACCAAGCGCAGCGGCCGGCTGCGCAGCGATGTTGCCGCGGTCGCGATCGTCGGCTACACCAACGCGGGCAAGTCCAGCCTGCTCAACGCGCTCACCGGGGCGGGTGTCCTGGTGGAGAACGCATTGTTCGCCACGCTCGAACCCACAACGCGCCGTGGCGAATTCGACGACGGACGGCCGTTCGTGCTGACCGACACCGTCGGGTTCGTCCGGCATCTGCCGACCCAGCTGGTCGAGGCGTTCCAGTCCACGCTGGAGGAAGTGGTGGACGCGGACCTGCTGATCCATGTCGTGGACGGCTCGGACGCCGATCCGTTGGGCCAGATCTCCGCGGTGCACCAGGTGGTCAACGATGTGATCGCCGATCGCTCGAAGCGTCGCAGGCAGGCACCAGAACTGTTGGTGGTCAACAAGATCGACGCCGCTGACGATCTTGCGCTGGCCAAGCTGCGGCGGGCGCTACCTGATGCGTTGTTCGTCTCGGCGCACACCGGCGAGGGGCTGGACCGGCTGCGCAAGCGGATGGCCGAACTGGTCGAGCCTACCGATATCGCGGTGGACGTCACCATTCCCTATGAGCGCGGCGATCTGGTGGCCAAGCTGCACGACGTGGGCCGGGTGGACGCCACCGAGCACACCGACGGCGGCACCCGGGTCAAAGCTCAGGTACCTGCAGGACTGGCCGCCAGCCTGCGCGACTTCGTCACGTATCAGGGCTAGCGGCCAGTTCGTCAGCGTTGGTGTCTAGCGCACCTTTTCCGGGATCGACGCGATCGCGTGCAGGACGTGCACGGCGAGCGCACTCGCGGCCTTGGCGTCGAGCTTGGAATTGGCCGTGATGGCGTCCTCGACGAGCTTCAGGCGGCTCTCGTACGGGGACAGGCGGGCGATGGTAGCGGTCATGGTGTGACTCCTAATCGGTTGGTGCTGTTGATAAGTGATGGTGCGAATGGGTGTGGGTAGTCCGCTGAACGCCCCTGGAACGACAGGATGTTCGGGTTGAGCACCACGCCGTCGCGGATCTCGATGGCGCGCCGGATGGTCTGGTCTCGCTGCCAGGATTCCGGCCCGGTGAGCACCGGACGCAGGAAGGGCAGCAGCGCCTCGCTGATCTCCCAGGTGGCCGCGTTCCACAAATAGGACGGACTGTGATCGACGGCGTAGTAGGTGATGTTGTCCCCGACGATGAAGGCAGGCGCTTCGAATGAGGTGGGCTTCGCCCAACTGAAACCCATTCCCTCATCGCACGATACGTCGATGATCAGGCTGCCCGGCCGAAACGCTGCGAGGTCGTCGTCGAACAGGAACATCAGCGGCGCATCGGTGTCCTGCAGGGCGCAGTTGACCACGATGTCGTGCTCGGCGAGGAACTCCGCCAGTGGCACGTCGCCGTCGTCGGTGACCGCATGGCTCCGCGGCAGATCGGTGTCGAAATGCACGATGTTCGCCGAGTGAATCGGTGAGGCCACCGCGGAGACGTCGCGGTTGGTGAGGATGTCGATGTCGTGGATGCCGATCGCGTTCAAGGCGGTGACCGCCCCGCGTGCGGTGGAGCCGAAGCCGATCACCGCGGCCCGCATCCGCCGGCCGTACGTTCCTGTCGATCCGATGATCTCCAGCGCGTGCAGCACCGAGCAGTAGCCGGCCATCTCGTTGTTCTTGTGAAACACATGCAGTTTGAACGATCCGTCGGCGCGCCACCGGTTCATCGCTTCGAATGCGATCAGGGTCTGGCGACGGGTGATGGCCTCCTGGGCCAGGGCGACGTTCTGGACGCAGTGCGGCCAGCCCCACAGCACCTGCCCGTCGCGCAGTTCGGCGAGGTCTTCGGGCTCGGGTTTGGCCAGCAGGATGACGTCGCACTCGGCGATCAACTGCTCGCGCGGCAGGATGCCGGCGACAGAGGCCGTCAGGTCGGAGTCCGGTACTCCGAAATGTTCGCCGTAGCCGTCTTCGATGAAGATGCCAGCGCGCAGGTCGGCGTCGATGCGCTCCAGGTGCTGGGGATGCAGCGGTAGGCGGTGTTCGTTTTCTTTGCGGGTGCGCGAGATGACGCCGAGTTTAAGTGGACGCATGGGCCGCCCCGAATGTATTCATCTGCAGAGCACCCTGTTTCATTGTGGGGCGGCGCTTGGCGCGGCCCGCTGTACCCACGGTAGACCTATTTCGCCACGATTCGGACCAATTCACCGTTCAGCCGAACCTCAACCCGCAGGGGTAGGGTGAGCCGATCGGGACCACACAGGCCCCCAACCAAGGGGTACGTACGTGGCTGACAAATCTCCTCGCCAAGGTATGACGAAGAAATCCGGCAAGTCTCTGAAGGAAAAGCGTGCCGAAAAGCACGCGAAGACCGACCAGAGCTCGGCAACCGAGATCGCGATCAACAAGAAGCGTTAAACCGCAGCGGCTTTCGTTGTCACATCAGCGCGTCGCGAACGGCGGCGGCTGGTGTGCCCGCACCGGCGGTACCTGGCCGTCGTAGCGTTGCACCTGCACCAACACGTGCGCGCCGGTGCAACCCTGAGCCAGTGCCGACGTGCCGACGTCGTCGGTGAGCACATTCGGATTGCCGTGGATGCACATGGCGTCAAGATCTTCGGCGTCGGCCGGCTCGTACCAGGCGCCGGTCGACAGCTGCACGACGTCGATCCGCAGCTGCTCGTCGAGCACCAACCCGGCCAGACATGATCCGCGATCGTTGAAGACCAGGACGATATCGCCGTCGGCCAGGCCGCGCGCCGAGGCGTTCTCCGGGTGCATCCGAATCGGTTCGCGCCCTTGCACTTTCGAATTCTGACTGGTGGCTCCGCCGTCGAGCTGACTGTGCAGGCGGCTGGCCGGCTGGTTGGCGATCAGATGCAGGGGATAGTGCTCGGCGCGTGGGCCGCCGAGCCACTCGCTCGGCTCATACCAGCGCGGGTGGCCCGCGCAGTCGGCGTACCCGAAGCTGTCGATATCGGCGGAGAAGATCTCGATCCGCCCGCTCGGGGTGGCCAGCCGGTGCGCCTGCGGGTCGGCACGGTAGTCCGCCAGCAGGGTCAGGCCGTCCTCCACCGGCAGCCGCACCGAACCGGCCGTCCAGAACTCCTCGAACGTCGGCACCACGAAATCCAGTTCGGCCGACCATTTCTCGTACATGTGTGCCAACCACTCCCGGTCGGTGCGCCCTTCGGTGAAGCTTTCCCCGAACCCCAGCCGGTCGGCGAGGGCGGCGAACGCGTCGTAGTCGTTGCGGGACTGCGCGTAAGGCTCGGTCAGCGCAGGCATGGCCATCAGCAGGGGGTCGTTGCGGGACCCCGAGAAATCGTCGCGTTCGTAGGCGGTGGTGGACGGCACCACGATATCGGCGTGCTTGGCCATCGCGGTCCAGTAGGGATCGTGCACCACGACGGTGTCGACGCGGCCGAGTGCCCGGCGCAGCCGGGGCAGATTCTGGTGGTGATGGAACGGATTGCCGCCGGCCCAGTACACACACCGGATGTCGGGATAGGTCAGCGTGGCACCGTTGAAGTCGAACTTCTCCCCGGGATGCAGCAGCATGTCGCTGACCGCCGCCACCGGGATGAACGTCTGCACCGGGTTGGGCCCCTGCGGGAAGACCGGCAGCCGACACCGCACCGGTGGCAGGCCGGGCTCGTTCATCGAACCGTAGCCGTGCCCGAAACCGCCACCGGGCACACCGATCTGGCCCAGCATCGCGGCCAACGTCAGGCCCATCCAGGGCGCCTGCTCGCCGTAGCGCACCCGTTGCAACGACCAGCTGACGGTGACGATCGTCCGGCTGGCCGCCATCCGGCGGGCCAGGGTACGCAACGTCTCGGCGGGCAATCGGCAGATATCCGCCGCCCACTCCGGGGACTTCGGCACTCCGTCGTCGGTGCCGAGCAGATAGCGCTCGAACCGGTCGTAGCCGGTGCAGTAGGTCGCCAGGAATTCGCGATCGGCCAGCGACTCGGTGGCCAGGACGTGCGCCAGCGCGAGCATGATGGCCACATCGGTGCCGGGGATCGGGGCCAGCCATTCGCAGTCGCCGGCCACATCGTCGCGCAGCGGTGACAGGGACACGATGTGCCCGCCGCGCGCGGTGAACTTCGCCAGCGCCTCGCGGGCCGGATGTGCTGTCGTCCCACCGTGATTTACCCCGGTGTTCTTCATCCCGACCCCGCCGAAGCAGACCAGCAGCTCGGTGTGTTCGGCGATGACATCCCAGTTCGTGGACCGCTTGAACAGGTTGTCGTGGGTGCCGACCACCCGCGGCATGATCACGCCGGTGGCGCCCAGACTGTAGGAGTGCCGCGAAAACGTATAGCCGCCAAGAAGTTTCAGGAATCGATGGACCTGGCTCTGGGCATGGTGGAACCGGCCTGCGCTGGCCCAGCCATACGAACCGCCGTAGATTGCCTCGTTGCCGTAGGTGTCGACCACCCGGCGCAGTTCTCCTGCCAGCAGTTCGGTGAGCTCCTCCCAGGACACGGCGACGAACTCGTCGGCGCCGCGTCGCTCGGTGGGGCCGGGGCCGTCGTCGAGCCAACCGCGTCGCACGGCGGGACCGGTGATGCGGGACTGGTGCTGCACCGAACCCGGCAGATTGCCCAGCAGCGGCGAGGGGTCGGTGTCACCCGGCAGCGGCGCCACCTCGGCGATATCGCCGGATTCGACGCGCGCCACGAACCCGCCCCAGTGCGTCAGACTTGCCGGTCGCGGACCCATGAGCGGAATTCTACGGAGATAGCGGGCCCACCCATGGCCCAACCAACCATCTGGTTGGTATATCTTCGAGCTACGTACTTTCGTGGTCCCTGACCTGACCGCACCTACTTCGATGGAGGTTCCCAGTGGGAGTCGTCAAATTTCAGCGCACCCTGTTCGAGCCCGAGCACGACCTGTTCCGGGAGTCTTATCGCGGCTTCCTGGACCGCCACGTCGCGCCGTTCCACGAGCAGTGGGAAAAGGATCACCTGACCGACCGTAATGTCTGGCTGGAGGCCGGTAAGCAGGGCTTCCTGGGCACCCAGGTGCCCGAGGAGTACGGCGGCGGCGGCAACCCGGACTACCGGTACAACGTCATCCTCACCGAGGAGACCACCGCAGGGCGGTACAGCGGACTCGGCTTCGGCCTGCACAACGACATCATCGCGCCGTATCTGCTCAAACTGACCACCGAAGAGCAGAAGCAGCGCTGGCTGCCGAAGTTCTGCTCCGGCGAGATGATCACCGCCATCGCCATGACCGAACCCGGCACGGGCAGCGATCTGCAGGGCATCAAGACCCGCGCGGTCAAACACGACGACCACTACGTGCTGAACGGCTCCAAGACCTTCATCACCAACGGCATCCTGTCGGACCTGGTGATCGTCGTCGCCCAGACCGATCCCGAGAAGGGTGCGCAGGGCTTCTCACTACTGGTCGTCGAGCGCGGCATGGAAGGCTTCGAGCGCGGCCGTCAGCTCGACAAGATCGGCCTGGACGCCCAGGACACCGCCGAGTTGTCCTTCACCGACGTCAAGGTTCCGGCGGAGAACCTGCTCGGTGAAGAGGGGATGGGCTTCATCTACCTGATGCAGAACCTGCCGCAGGAACGCCTCAACATCGCGGTGATGGCCGCGACGGCGATGGAGACCGTGCTGGAGCAGACACTGCAATACGCCAAGGAGCGCAAGGCATTCGGCAAGCCGATCGGTAGTCAGCAGAACAGCCGGTTCCTGCTGGCCGAGCTGGCCACCGAGGCCACCGCGGTGCGGATCATGGTCGACGAATTCATCCGGCTGCACCTCGACGAGAAGCTCTCCGCCGAGCAGGCGGCAATGGCCAAATGGTGGACCACCGAGGCGCAGGTGCGTCTGGTGGACCGCTGCCTGCAACTGCACGGCGGTTATGGATACATGCGCGAATACCCGGTTGCCCGCGCGTTTCTCGATGCCCGGGTGCAGACGATCTACGGCGGCACGACCGAAATCATGAAGGAGATCATCGGACGCTCGCTGGGCGTCTGAGGCCGTCCCGCGACACCGCGTGCGCGTTACAAACCGGCGCGCGGTCGTCGCGGCTTCACGTCATTTGGGTTTCGGGTCGGTATTGTCTCCGAAATGACGGCGAAATGGCCTGTAAATGCTGATTTCTGTCGCACAGATGACGGACGCGGCATTCCACGGGCAGGGCGCCGGAAACCGCGGGGAGTGTGTGAATGACGACGCAGCGAAACCCATTCCGATGGGCGACAGTTCGACGACTCGGAACACGGAGTTGGACCACCGGACGGCTGGCGCTGGGACTGCTCGCCGCGACCGCGATGGTGACGCTGGTGGCGCCCATCGCGAGCGCGGATCCGCAGACCGATGCCGATGACGCCATCACCGCGATGTGGACGGCCGCCGGTGGCGACACGTCACAACTCGGCCCCAAAGACGGTGGCGTGTACCCCGTCGGTAGTGGCTTCGGGCAGAACTTCGCCGGCGGCGCGGCGTACTTCACCCCGGACACCGGTGCGCGGGCGATGTTCGGCGCCATCCTCGACAAGTACCGCGCGGTGGGCGGCCCCGCCGACAGCGACCTTGGCTTCCCGAACATCGACGAAGGCCCGGGCCGGGTCAGTCCCGACAGCCGCAACACCACCTTCAGTGCTGCGGACAACCCGGTCATTTTCTGGACGCCCGACACCGGCGCCTGGGTGGTCCGCGGCGCGATCAACGCGGCATGGGACAAGCTCGGCGGTTCCGCCGGTGTGCTCGGGGTGCCGACCGCCGACGAAACCTACAACGGCGCGGTCATCTCGCAGACCTTCACCGGCGGCCAACTGTCCTACGACACCGACAGCAAGCAGTTCACCACCGTCCCACCCGAACTGGCCGATCAACTCGGCGGCCTGACCGTTCCCGGGGACGCCACCTCGGCGATCAACACCGCGTGGCGCGTCGCCGGGGGAGCGGCCGGTCCGCTCGGCCTCAAGCAGGGCGATCAGACCACCATCGGCGACAACGGCGTCGAGCAGGATTTCGCCGGCGGCAAGATCTTCTACACCCCGGACACCGGCGCCCATGTGGTCAGCGGCGCGATCCTCGACGAATACCAGTCGCTGGGCGGACCGACCGGCGAACTCGGGTTCCCCAGTGCCGGTGAGGCCGACGGTGGTGTGCCGGGAAGTCGCGTCAGCGCCTTCGCCGGAGCCGGTGCGCCGGTGATCTTCTGGACCGCGGAACACGGTGCAATTCCCGTCCGCGGGGCGATGAAAGCCGCCTGGGACAAGCTCGGTGGCGCATCGGGTGAGTTGGGCGTACCGGTGTCGGATCAGAACACCGACGGCGACACGGTGACGCAGAAGTTCAGCGGCGGCCAGGTCACGTTCAACACCAAGGACGCCACGTTCACCACCGACCCGGCGAACCTCGCGGATTCGCTGGCCGGGCTGCAGGTGCCCGCGCAGAGCGCAGCGCCGGCCGCCCCGGCGACTCCGGCGCCGGAAGCCAAGACCGACACCGAGCTCCAGTACCACTCGTGGTGGCTGTGGTGGATCGTGCCGCTGGCCGTTCTGCTGCTGGCCTCACTCGCTGCCCTCGGCTGGTTGATCAGGCGACGTCGGTCCGCCGCAGGCGATGTCGACTATCACAACGATGACGACGACGCCGACTACCACGATGACCGACCCGATCCCGAGCACTGGGCGTCGCCTGAGGCCGAATCCCCGGACAACCGGGACCGTTTCGTCGATCCCGACGCCGACAATTCGGCGTACGCGTCGTCGCGGGTCGGCTGGCCCGATGGCGAGGTGCCGCCGGCGCCCGAACGTCGCTGGAGCGACGCGATTTCCGGTGCCGACAGCGGTTCGACACCGACGGTCGGGCTGTTCACGCATCATGGCGCGCACGAGAGCGACGACGCCGATATCGATGACGTCGAGGAAGATCCGGACTCGGTGGACACCGCGCCCACCCGCGTGCAGGACGGCGGCGACACCGACACCGAGCATTCGGGACGCCATGCCGCACTGGGTCCCGATACCGGCCGGTCGGTATGGACCGCACCTGACGACGATTCGTATCTGCCTGAGCCACAGTCTCTGTTCGCACCCGTCTACGGTGCTGCGCCGCCGCCGCGGGAATGGGACGACTCAGACAGCACGGACAGCACGGACAGCGCCGCCAGCACCGACAGCACCGCCAGCACGGCCGAGGTGATGGAACCCGATATCCGCGACGAAGCCGTCGCCCCACCGGCGATCCATCTTCCGTTGGCTGATCCGGACGAGGCGCCGGAGGGCTATCCCATCAAAGGCAACATGCGCTCCGGTCGCTATCACACCCCCGACAGCGACAGCTACGACCAGACGGTGGCCGAAATCTGGTTCGCCACTGAGGAACTGGCTCAGGCGAACGGGTTCACCAAAGCCGATTGATCGACCCGATCGAGCGGGGTCAGACCTTGCGGATTACGGTGACGACCTTGCCGAGGATCGCGGCGTTGTTGCCCGGGATGGGGTCGAACACCGGGTTGTGCGGCATCAGCCACACCTGACCGCCGGTCCGTTTGAACGTCTTCACCGTGGCCTCGCCCTCGATCATCGCGGCGACGATGTCGCCGTTGTCGGCGACGTTCTGCTGACGCACCACCACCCAGTCGCCGTCGCAGATGGCTGCGTCGACCATGGATTCGCCGACCACCTTCAGCATGAACAGCGAGCCTTCGCCGACGAGTTCGCGGGGCAGCGGGAACACGTCTTCGACCGCTTCCTCGGCGAGGATCGGACCGCCGGCTGCGATGCGGCCGAGCACCGGCACGTAGGTGGGCTCCGGCAGGGCGTCTGAACCCGCGACGTCGGTGACGACGGTGGGCTGGGCGTCCAGCACTTCCTCCGGGCTACGGACGTCGACGGCGCGCGGCCGGTTGGGGTCGCGGCGCAGGAAGCCCTTGCGTTCCAGGGTGCGCAGTTGGTGCGCCACCGACGAGGTGGAGGTCAGGCCGACGGCGTCGCCGATCTCCCTGATGCTGGGGGGATATCCACGGGTGGTCACCGAGGAGCGGATGACTTCCAGGATGGTGCGCTGCCGCTCCGTCAGTGTGAAACCTGCGGCCGTCGAGGTGTCTTTGCTATCGCCCATGCAGGCGAATGTAGTCGCCACCACGTCGATAATCAAACATGTGTTCGAGGCGTGTCGCGGTTCGGTGCAGGTCATCGCCGTGTGACTGGTGTGACTGAAGTGACGGATGAGATTTGTCGGTGGCCGCGTTTATGGTTTGGCAACGGTTCGATCACATGTTCGTATGCGGGCTTTTTATCGAACAGGTGAGCGACTACGGTTCGAACATAGGAGCGAAGATGGTCCCGAATCATCGAACACACGAGCGCACCACTTATCGGGCACGACGAAGCGAAACACGGCCAGGAGGAACGGACATGACACAGATCGACACCTTGGCAGGTACCGAGCACGCACAGGTCTGGGAATGCCAGCGGGTGGTCGCGGGCGCCCCGGCCCGGCCGGTGCGCAGGCGTCCCAGCGGAGCGCAGCCGCGTCGCCGTCCCGGACCGGGCCGCGCGGCGGGTCCGCTGCACTACCGGGGCACCGGGGTGTTGATGTCCCGCGCACCGCACCGCCGCAGGCCCATCACCCCGTTCACCACGGTCGCGCTGGCGCTGCTGGCCGCCTTGATCACGGTCTGGCTGGGTCTGGTCGCGCAGTTCGGTGCGGCGGTCCAGGGCGTCTCGGCGCCGGTCCCGGACAAGCTGGCGGTCGTCCAGGTGCAGACGGGTGAGAGCCTGCAGCACGTCGCCGCCCGGGTGGCGCCCGACGCCCCGGCCGGTCCGGTGATCGAACGAATCCGTGAGCTCAACAAGCTCGACTCCGTGGCCGTGGACGCCGGCCAGACACTGATCGCCCCGGTCGGCTGAGGCGCCGCGCGATGCATGGCGAATCCGAGTGTCGCACAAGCCTGGTCGGTCGAAATCGGCTCCGGGTGGTGCGGTCCACCACGGCGGTGGCTGTGCTGCGGACGGCGCAGGTAGGCTTTGGGGCAGGGAATCCCCACAGTCGGCACGGCGAAGGAGCGGTCATGCACTGTCCGTTCTGCCGTAACCCCGATTCGCGGGTGGTCGACTCCCGGGAAGCCGATGAAGGCCAGGCAATTCGTCGACGCCGGTCCTGCCCGGAATGCGGTCGACGGTTCACCACCGTCGAGACGGCCGTGCTCGCGGTGGTCAAGCGCAGCGGCGTCACCGAACCATTCAGTCGGGAAAAAGTGATCAGCGGGGTTCGCCGCGCGTGTCAGGGCAGGCAGGTCGACGACGACGCCCTGAATCTGCTGGCCCAGCAGGTCGAGGACAGCGTCCGCGCGGCCGGCTCGCCCGAAGTGCCCAGCAACGAAGTCGGGTTGGCCATCCTGGGCCCGCTGCGCGAGCTCGACGAGGTCGCCTACCTGAGATTCGCCTCGGTGTACCGGTCGTTCACCTCCGCCGACGACTTCGAGCGGGAGATCAAGGCACTGCGCGACCACCGCAAGGTGATCGCCCCCGGTTAGTCGACCTGCCGCACGCCGTCGTCGACGACGCGTCCGGCCACCCGCACCCAGCCCTCCGGGCTCCAGCGGGTCTCGATCTGCGAGCCTTCGCCCTGGGTGATGACCAGGTCGCGGCTCAGATAGTCAGTCATCCGCACGGCCGCCGCTCCGGTGGCCTCATCTTCGCGGATCCCGAGGCTGGGCGCGAACATTCGCGACCGCAACGCACCAGCAGACCGGTCCGTCCAGGTCCACAGGTAATGCTTGATCTCGTCGTCGAAATCGTCGGGATCGGCCGCCGCCAGCTCGTCGAGCGACTCCAGGTCATGGATGGCGAACTCCGGGGCCCACTCGGCGCGGGCGTTGACCGCGGTCAGGTCACCGTCGTAATCGACCTGCACGATGCCGGCAGGCACCTGCAACGTCTTCACCGGCGTGCCCAGGGACTGCAGCCACCACGACGCACCCACCGTGGGATGGCCGGCGAACGGCATCTCGGCCACCGGGGTGAAGATGCGAACCTGCGCGGTGTTACCGCCGGGCGCTGGGAGTTCGACGAATATGGTTTCGCTGTAACCCAATTCAGCGGCCAGGTGCTGGCGGTCCTCGGGTGGCACAGCAGCGGCGTCAACCACGCCGAGGGGGTTCCCGAAATTGCCGGCCGCGTCGGTGAACACCCGCAGTACCGTCACGTCGATAGCCATGATTCGACTGTACTGGCCCGGGGGAGGGGTCCGGCAGGGTCAGGTTGCGCTGCGTTCGTCGGAACCCATCGCATCGAGCACCGCGACCCTGGTGCCCACGGAACCGGACAGCGCACCCTCGCTGATACCGGCCCGCAGCAGTTGACGAAGCGCGGTCTGGTCGTACTCGGCAGGCTGAGTCGAGTCGATGAAGCGCTGCACCAACTCGACGAACCGGTCCGGATCGTCGTGGAACGGGAAGTGGCCGGAACGTTCGAAGATCTCCAGCTGCGAGCCCGGCATCGCCGCGTGCGCCATGTGCGCGTGCTCGACGGGAATCACCACGTCCTGCCGGCCCCAAATCAGTTGCACAGGAACGGACTCGGTCAGATAACAGCGATCGAGCATGGTCACCACCTGGCCGCGCCAGTCGACCACCGCCCGCAATGTACGGGTGAACGCCGATGAGGCGGTCGGCTCGGGCAGATCCCGCAGAATTCGCAGCACGTCCGGCAGATCGCGGCCGAAACCCGTCGTACCGAACAGCGCCCCGGCCACCCGGCCCGCGACGTGCATGGTGGGCATCACCAGCGGCAACCGCAGCAGCGCCAGCGCTTCGCTGCCCATCGGCAGCGATGCGATCCGCAGCGCGATGTTGACGTCCTTGGTCACCCCGCCGGACCCGACCAGGATGAGCCGTTCGACCAACTGCGGGAACT
>JBEVHL010000064.1:0-30007 GCA_040511255.1 Mycobacterium sp.
AAAACGCCGACTCCACCGGTGTGGACAATTCTTTCTCGTATCCGCACGGACTGAGCACGCCCGCCGCGCAGGTCGCGATGATCGCCAAGCGGTACATGCACCTGTCCGGGGCGACCAGCAAGGACTTCGGCGCCGTGTCGGTGGCCGATCGCAAACACGCCGCCAACAACCCGAAGGCATACTTCTACGAGAAGCCGATAACCATTGAGGACCACCAGAATTCGCGGTGGATCGCCGAGCCACTGCGACTGCTGGACTGCTGCCAGGAGACCGACGGCGGCGTCGCACTGGTCATCGTGTCGGCGGAGCGGGCCAAGGACCTCAAGAACAGGCCGGCCATCATCGAGGCCGCTGCGCAGGGCGCCAGCCCCGATCAGTATTCGATGGTCAGCTACTACCGCTCCGAGCTCGACGGACTGCCCGAGATGGGCCTGGTCGGCAAGCAACTGTGGGCGCAGTCCGGGCTCAAGCCGACGGACATCCAGACCGCGATCCTCTATGACCACTTCACGCCGTTCACGCTCATTCAGCTCGAAGAGCTGGGGTTCTGCGGCTGGGGTGAGGCCAAGGATTTCATCGCCGACGGCGCTATCGAGATCGGCGGCCGGTTGCCCATCAACACGCACGGCGGCCAGCTCGGCGAGGCGTACATCCACGGGATGAACGGCATCGCCGAGGGGGTGCGCCAACTGCGGGGCACCTCGGTCAACCCGGTACCGGACGTCGAGCATGTGCTCGTCACGGCCGGCACCGGCGTGCCGACGTCCGGCCTGATCCTCGGCTGAGAACTCACCCGCCTGGCGTGAGTAATTGCTCTGAGCAATTGCTCAGAATTCGCTCGGTGTCGCCACCAGCAATACCGCTCACGGGCCTGGGTCGGTGGCCGGGTCAGGGCGACCAGCCGCCGCCCCCGCCAGGCCGGCGGCAGTTGTTTTCGATGTCAAAGTGCGATCCTGGCAAAGTTCTGTCGGTTTTCGGCCTCCGATGGCGGCAGTTCGTAATTGACGTTACATTCAATCGCGAATGTATTTAAATGCTTTTCTGGCGGTGGTTTTTGCAGTTCAACGTGCGTTTTCGGACTGCACCCGACGTGCCGGCGAACCCACCGTTATGTGCCGACATGCTTCACACCTGGCGGAACTAACAGGTGTCAACGTGTTGGCAAAGATCACGTCTGTAAGAATTTTTCTCAGACAGAAGTCTCGACAACCGGCGAACGTGGCAGTAACAATGGGTCTGCGTGACTACCACCACGCACGGGGAATTGAAGTGGAGCGTGGTATGCGCCGAGACGCCGCACAAAAAGTGAAGATTCCAGCAAACCTGGACAACGATGGCTGGCCGTCGCGCTCCTCCGGTGGCAGCGTCGACACAGACAGGTCACTCACCCGACACTGTCGCGCTCGACGTGCAAGCCAACCTGGCAATTCGGCCGACGGTGTCTGGGGCAAACCAGGCGCACCCGGTCAACGGGCCCTCGGGGACCACCGACTGGTCGCGCGAGGAAACGCCGCCCAGGTTGTGGGTTGGCAGTCGCCGCGGGCGGAAGCTCAGCAGTTGGCGCTGGGTTGGGACGCGGCATACACCGACGACGCGCTCCTGGAGGCGCGCATCCTGATCGTCGACGACTGCACGCTCTACCGGGAAAATCTGGCCGCCGTCTTCGTCGCAAACGGAGCCGCGCCGCCGGCTGCGGCGTGGGATCTGCCATCCCTGCTCGGTTCGCTCTCCGGGGTCATGCCAGACGTCGTGCTGGTCAACCTGAACACCCGCGACGGCGTGACTCTGCTTCAGGCGCTCTTCGAAATCGCCCCGGAGATGCGGGTCATCGTTCTTGCCGTGTCCGAGGACGACGAGGCGGGCATCGTCGCGTGCGCCGAGGCCGGCGTCGCCGGGTATCACCTGCGCACGGAATCCCTTGATGATCTTCTGGTGTTGGTTCGGGGCGTTGCTGGCGGGGAGTCATCGTGTTCGCCGCGGGTCTCGGCAATTCTGCTCAGGCGACTGTCTGCCCTCGCCGCCCAGCGCCAACCGGTCGCCAGGGATCCAGAGCTGACGGACCGGGAGGTCCAGATCCTGCAGATGCTCGAGATGGGACTTTCGAACCGGGAGATCGCGGCACGGCTCTGTATCGCGGTGCACACGGTGAAAAACCATGTGCACAACGTATTGACCAAGCTTGGAGTCAGTACCAGGGCTGAGGCAGCCGCTCTGTGTCGCCGGCGGAAGATTCACCTGATGGTCTTGGAGGACTAGTCCGGGGACTGGGCAAATTTAGCTCCGATGATCCATATACGCAGGACGGCCTGGTGCCCGATAGTTGAATTCGTGTCAAGGGGGTAGCTCAACCCAGATCTACGCGGCGGCCGGTAGGTGGATGTACTCGATGTCGAGCCATGGCCAGCCGAATAGGTTTGCGGGAGAGTACCTCCGGCTCGGCAACCGGGAGTCATCCGAGTGCCGTGGACACACCCGTGCCGGGCCGATAGCCGCGCTGAGTCGTCAATGATGCCACCTCGCGACGGCTGCCCGGCACGGGTAAGAGGAAATATCCGACAAATTTTGAATAGCTGTGCATCGCAGGGCTTCTGCGGTGAATGCAGCCGGGGAGGGCTGCGCGGGGGGACTCGGCTTGCGAGCGCGCCGACAGCGCGCTCGTCGGTTTGACCGTTGGTCGTGATCGCGTCGCGCGCAGACTGACGGCACCGTCCCAGATCGGAGATCCACAGGATCCCGAATCGCTTGTAGGGGAATGGGAACGGAGTCTAGGAATGGCCCAAATGCGGCCGACCATCGAAGGTGGGGAACACAGTCAGCAGGGCGGACCGCCCGTCGAAGCCGCCTGGCCAAACCGGAAGCGTCTCATCGGGGCGGTGACTCGGTCAGGCGGTCAGGCACATCATCGAAAAGATCATGTGTCTCCCATCCCTCGGGCAGCGTCAACCAGCCTGCGCGTTGGCAATCCGCCGATGCCACCGAACGACACTGCGGCTGCTCAGCTCCGCTCGACGCCACGCAGTGCGCCGCTGGCCGGTCTGACGGATCGAAGCGGGCAGATCCCGAAGGTGCGAACCCTGATCTTCAACGACTGCACGCTGCATCGCGAGAATCTGGCCGGGATCATCGCGGCGTACGGGGCCGACATGGCCACTGTCGCCTGGGATTCGGTGTCACTGAGCGAGTCGTTGAGCGAAGCGCATCCGGATATCGTCCTGCTGAATCTGGTCACCCAGGACGACATGGCGCTTCTGCAGATGATCAGGCAGAAGAGCCCGCACGCACGGGTGATTGTCGTGGGTATCTCTGACGAGGATGAATCGACGATCATCGCGTGTGCTGAAGCCGGCGTCGCCGGCTATCACCTGCGAAGTGAGTCGCTCGACGACCTCATCGAACTGATGTCCAAGGTGGTTGACGGGCAGTCGGTTTGTTCGCCAGGGGTGTCCGCAATTCTGATGAAGAGGCTGTCGGCACTCGCCGCGCAGCCGCGACCGGCGGACAAGGAACTGGTCCTGACCTCTCGTGAGGTCCAGATCCTACGGATGCTGGAACTAGGCCTGTCCAATCGCGAGATCGCCGACCGGTTGTGCATAGCGCTGCACACAGTGAAAAACCACGTGCACCGGGTATTGAGCAAGCTCGGCGTGAGCACGCGCCAGCAAGCCGCCGCCTTGTCGCAGTCGATTCGAACTGACGACAACGGTATGAGTTACCTAGGCACAGGACCGGTAGGAAAATAGGCCCGATGGTCCATATACGTTCGGTCCCAACTGGGTTGATAGTGGACCGGTGTCCAGTGCGTTAGCTGCAGCCCGAACTCTCGGGCGTGATGAGACTGCTCCCGCGGCGACTGCGGTTGTGTCGCAGGCCATCCAGAGCGCCCGTCAAGCGATGTACACGGGCCCGGTCTTCCCTGTTGTCGTTGAAGAAGCTACCCCCCGAGCGACGGCAGAGGCAGAGCCGTCGCCGTCGGTGTCTCCACCACCGGCGGCGACGGTACCTCAGTTCCACCCGACTTCACGTAGCACTGTGCCGGTGAGATGCACCGGTACACAGCTCTCTTCGGCCCACCCGGCCTGCTTCGCGAGCATGACGACTTGGTAAGTCGCGGCCCGCACCCCGGGCGGAATGACCGCGCAGACAGGACGGGTCGACCAACGACATCGAAGACGAAAACGTACCGGAGGTATCAGCAAATCCATGTCAAATGATGAATATCGTTGCTGACGGCGCAGGAAGGCCGGCTGCCACAGAAAACGGTGCTACGGGCCCATCAGGTTCGCTCCTCGAGCCGGCCAGGAACTCGCCGACCGGCAACCGGGTGCTGATCATCGACGACTGCACGTTGTTTCGAGAGACGCTGGCTGCTGCGTTGCTCGCCAGGGGGATAGCAGTGCGCGCCTTGGCTTGGGACTTGCCCACCCTGGTGACCGCGTTCGACGAAGTCGGCGCAGATCTGGTTCTGCTCAACGTATCGACATCCGGCAGTGACCTGCTGTTGCGGGCGGTGATGGATATCGCACCCGAGGTGGGCGTGGTGGTAATCGGTGCCTCTGACGACGACGAGGCCGAGATCATCGCGTGCGCAGAGGCGGGTGTAGCCGGATACCTCATGCGCGAAGACACTCTCGACGATCTGATTGTCTTGATTCGTAACGTCGCTGCGGGCAGAAACATGTGCCCGCCGCAGGTATCGGCTGTTTTGCTCCGGCGATTCTCGGCATTGGCGTCCACTCCGCACCCCACCGGGCGGGGGCCCGCCCTTACCGCGCGGGAGGCCCAGATCCTCAAGCTGTTGGAACTAGGCCGGTCTAACCGGGACATTGCGGTGCGCTTGGACATCGCGGTGCACACGGTAAAAAACCACGTCCACAACCTGCTGACCAAGCTGAGAGTGAGTACCCGCGCGGAAGCCGCCGCCCTCTCCAGAAGCTTTCGGCCCGAGCGAGATCTATGGGCGGACTAGATCACGGTCCCATCCGAAATTGGCTCTGATGGTCCATGTACGCCGAAGGCCGCAACCCCGATAGTGATCTCATGTTCTTCGAGTTAGCTCCGAGCGCCGGCGAGTGCCTGCTGGCGAACAGATGGGTGGGGCCCGGCCTCACCGTCGAGGGCAACTGATGTGCGGCATCGTCGCGTGCCGTACGCATACGCCCGCAGTCGATTACCTTCTGCGCGCGCTGCGGCGACTCGAATACCGTGGGTATGACTCTGTGGGCGTGGCAGTGCGAACCAACACGGGCAGTGTTGCGCGCCTGCGCACGGTGGCCCGCATCGGCGTGCTCGACGACATGGTGAGCAAGTGGACCGGGGCCGAACTGGACGGCGTCGGCATCGGCCACACCCGTTGGGCCACACACGGAATGGTCACCGAGACCAACGCTCACCCGCATGCCGACTGCACCGGTGAGATCAGCCTGGTCCACAACGGCATCATCGAAAATGCCCCCAAACTCCGCGAAGTCTTGACCGCGTCAGGGCACCGCTTCGCATCGGAAGTCGACACCGAAGTGCTGTGCCATCTGATCGAGGAGCAGCTGCGCCTTTCGGGTGATCTCTTCGAGGCCGTCGAGGGTGCGCTCGCCTTCGTGGAGGGCTCGTGGGCTCTGGCGGTGCTCGAGCACGGCACCGGCCGGCTTGTCGTCGCCGCCAATGGATCACCGTTGATCGTGGCCCGGACACGGCACGGCGACTTCGCCACCAGTGACGTTGCCGCGGTGGCGGACTGGGTTGACGAGTTCCGTGTGCTCGAGGACGGTGACGTCGTCGACCTCAGTGGAACAGGCCGGTGGCGCAACCGAGGCGTGAACGCATCGCCGAGTGTGATGACGCCGTGCCCGTGGCGTGCCCACGATGTGGCGGTGAACGGTTACGCCGACTTCATGGCGAAAGAAATCGATGAACAGCCTGAGGCGATCGCACGCCTGGTAGATGAACTGGGCAGCGGCATCTCGACCGGATCACTCTGGGCTGGAATGGGATTGAAGCCGTTCGACCGTCTGAACATCCTCGGATGCGGCACGTCCCTGAACGCGGGCCAGGTGATCGGGCGGTTGGTCAGCCGCGTCGGCGGGCTACCCGTGACCACCACTATCGCCAGTGAAGCCGGTGACGAGGTGATCGAACCGCACACGCTGCGTCTGGCGATCAGTCAGTCCGGCGAGACCGCCGACGTGCTGCACGCAATTCGGCCGACAGGCCTGGTCAATCCGACGTTGCTCGCCCTGACCAACAACTCGCACTCGACATTGGCGCGCCGCGCGGATGCGGTGGTGCGGTGCCATGCTGGACCGGAAATCGGAGTCGCGGCGACAAAGACCTTCACCTGCCAGATCGTCGCCGGTGTGGCAGTGATGGTTTCGGCCCTGGTGGCCGGCGGCAAGCTCTCCAGGTCAGCTGCCGGTCTGCTCGCCGACGGGCTCAGGGCGCTCCCTGACCAACTGGCTGCAGCCGGCACAGTCGCCAAGTGTGTGGTGCCCGAGATTGCCGAAGCGCTGGCGTCGGCGAGTGGCGTCGTCTTCATCGCTCGCGGAACCGGGCTGCCCTATGCCGCCGAAGGTGCGCTCAAGCTGAAGGAACTGAGCTACCTGTGGACGGAGCACTGTCCGGCCGGTGAACTCAAACATGGTCCGTTGGCGCTGATTTCGTCAGGAACACCGGTCGTGGTGGTAGACAACGGCGACCCCAAGTTGGCCGGCAACATCGCCGAGGTCCGTGCCCGCGGCGGCGAGGTGATCACTGTCGGTCCGACGGGCAGCACGGTTCCCATCGTGACCTGTCCCGACGCCAGCTGGGGGCCACTGGAAAGCACTGTCGCACTGCAGATCCTGGCCCGGACGCTGGCACTGACCTTGGGATGCGATGTCGACAAGCCGCGCAACTTGGCCAAGTCGGTCACGGTGCAGTGATCGGGTCGACATGTCACCGAGCTGCCGGAAAGAGCCACATACGCGCGGCCACCGCCGTTGTCGTTTCGAGAGGATAAAGGGGGAAGCGTGAAAACCACGTTGAACAGCACCGCCACGCTGCGCGGCAGCAACGGAGATCGAGTCCGGGTGGGTGTTGTCGGGTATGGATACTGGGGATCGAAACACGTCCGCGTGCTGGCCGGTCTACCCGGCGTCGAAGTTACGGTCATCGAACAGCGCCCGGATCGGCTTCGGGAGGCGATCGCCAATTTCCCTTCGATCAGGGTCGCCTCGGATCTTGACGAAGCACGCGACCGCCTGGATGCCGTGGTCATCGCTACTCCTCCGCGCAGCCACGGTCCCGTGGCGCTGCACGCTCTGCGGTCCGGCCTGCACACTCTGGTCGAAAAGCCGTTGGCCACGTCGGTGGCGGAAGCCGAATCAATAGTGGAAATGGCGAACAGAAGCGGCCTGACCTTGATGGCCGGCCACACGTTCGAGTACAACGCGGCGGTGTGGAAGCTCAAGCAGCTCATCGACTCGGGTGAACTAGGCCGCATCCTGTACGTCGACGCCGCCAGGCTGAGTCTCGGTCGTTACCAGAACGACTGCAATGTCATCTGGGATCTTGCGCCGCATGACATTTCGATCATCTCGTACCTGCTGGGAGAGTTTCCCGAGGTGGCAGGCGCGTGGGCGCAACGCAACGTGGGCGACACCCACGCCGACGTCGCCTACATCCGACTTGACTTCCGCCGGGCTTCGGTACCGGCGTTCATCCACGTGAGCTGGCTGGATCCGCAGAAGGTCCGGCGCGTGACCGTCGTGGGTGAGCGGAAAATGGTGGTGTACAACGATGTCTCGGAAAACGAACGCATCAGGATCTATGACGTGGGTGTCGCCCCGGCTCAGATGATGGAGAGGCCGGCGCCCTACGAGATGCCGGTCACCTATCGCACGGGTGACATCACCTCGCCGTACGTGCAGTTCGTCGAGCCCCTATTGGTCCAGGACACGCACTTCATCGAATGCGTCCGGACCGGTTGCCGACCGGACACTTCTGGTGAGCGGGGCCTCGAGGTGGTCCGTGTGCTCGCCGCCACCGATCAGGCCGTGAAGACCGGTGCGAACGTCAGCATTTCGCCGTTCGGCGCCGACCGCGTGGCAGCGGGGGTACCCGCGGTGGAAGTCGCATCGTGAGCGATGTTGTGGCTGAGGTGCCCTTCCTGGATCTGTCCGCCGCGAACGGCGCACTGGCCGCCGACTACGACCTCGCGTGGAAGAAGGTTCTCCACCACGGCCAATTCGTCGGTGGTCCGGAAGTCGAGCGATTCGAGGCGGACTTCGCGGCGTACTGCCAGTCCGACGTGTGTGTCGGGGTGGCCAATGGCACCGACGCGCTCGAGCTGATCCTCGGTGGCCTGGGGATAGGGCGCGGGGATGAGGTCATCGTCCCGACCAACACGTTCGTCGCCACCGCAGAGGCCGTCTGTGCTGTTGGCGCCAGGCCCCGGTTCGTCGATGTCCGGTCCGACACCCTGCTGATGGATCCGTCCGCGGCAGCTGCGGCGGTAGGTCCGGCGACCGCCGCCATCATCGCGGTACACCTGTTCGGTCAGATGGCAGACGTAGAGAGTCTCGATCTGCTCGCCCGCAGGCACGGCCTGGTGCTCGTCGAGGACGCCGCGCAGGCCCACGGCGCGCGGTTCTCGGGACGTCGTGCCGGAAGTGTCGGCGCCGCCGCCGCTTTCAGCTTCTATCCCGGCAAGAATCTCGGTGCCCTCGGTGACGCCGGCGCGGTGGTCACCCAGGACCACCAACTCGCGGCCAGGATAAGGCAACTCGCCAACCATGGCCGAGCCGAGGCGGATCGGTACAGGCACGATCAGCGTGGACGCAACAGTCGGCTGGACACTCTGCAGGCCGCCATGTTGACCGTCAAGCTCGACAGTCTGGACCAGGCGAACCAATCGCGCCGCCGGGCGATGGACCGCTACCGTCGTAATCTTCCGGATGCATTCCGCCCGGTAGTGGAGCATCCGTCCGCCGAGTCGGTGTATCACCTCGCAGTGGTCCAGACGGCGAACCGGAGCATGGTCGCAGCGGAGTTGGAACGGAACAGGATTGGCTGGGGTGTGCACTACCCCGTGCCATGCCATCGTCAGCCGGCCTACGCCGAGTTCGCCGAATCGCTACCGGTAGCCGAGCGTGCCGCGTCCGAAATCCTGTCCCTGCCAATGTCTCCCACGATCACTGACCGCCAGGTGGACCGAGTCTGCGAAGTGTTGGCAACGGTAGCGCCATGACGCGGCGCGTCGAGATTGTTACGGAGAACCGACCGATATGACCAAAGGACGACACATGCACACGTCGATAGGCATCCGCGAGATCCTGCGCTGGTGGCCGGTGATCATCACCGTGACATTCATCGCAGTGGTTGCCACGATGTTGTCGCACGGACAGCAGGTGCAGTCCTACACAGCGACGACGAGGATCGTCGTCGTCCCGCTGGCTCAGTGGGATGAGACTTTTCTGGGAACCACCCTCGTGCGTGATTCCGGAGACGCCACCCGAACCGCCGTGACGGCAGCGGCCGAACTGAGCTCACCTCTCGCGGCGAAGGTCACGGCGGACTACCTCGGCGGAAACTGGACACCTGAGTCGGTTGCCGATGCGGTGAAGGTGTCGGTGTTGGAGCAGACCAACGTCATCGAGATCGTGGCCCGCTCGACCGACCCGGACGCAGCGGTGAAGCTCGCGGAAGGCTTCGCCACGGCCAACCTGGCGGACCGGTGGAAAGAAATCTCCGGCCAACTGGACGCCAGGATCGCCACCGCCAACAAGAGCGTGCTGGCCGCACCAGGAACCGGTGACGGATCTGAGAACCCCACCGCTTCACAGGAATTGGCGAGACTGCAGACTCTGAAGAGCATCCGCGATTCGGGCTCGGACCCGACGATGAGGATCGACTCCACCGGCCCGGCGGTTCCCGTCAAGCAATTGTCGCTGTGGATCCTCGCGGGCCTCGCCACCGCCGGTGGCCTCGTGGTCGGGCTCCTGGCCGCCGCGGGTCTGACGATGCTGCAGCGCAGGGCAACTCACCACGCAGATCACCCAGACCATCCGGTGACCCACCGCGCCGAGGAATCGGTCGAAGCGACCTCACCATCGGTCACGCACCCGACGGACGCGGACAGGACGGCCGATGCCGTCCGGTGACAGCTCTTCTCGGGGAGAGCCGTGGCGATGATGAGCAAGCGGACGAGCACGCGACCGCAGGCAGAAGCAGTCAGCAGGCAGAACCTGCTCAGTTCAGCGTGGTGGATGACCGGCAGCAACTTGTTGTCCCAATGTTGCGCATACGGGTCGCTCGTCCTGTTGGCGCGCTGGCTCGTTCCGGCCAGCTTCGGCACCGTCGCGGTGGGCATGGCGATCGTGGGTGTCGCAGTCCTGTTCGTCGATCAAGGCACCTGGGGCGCAGTCGTCGTCGAGCGCGGACTCAATCGGGCAGACCTGAGGCGGGCTTTCTGGCGTTGCATGGCCACGGCCGTGGTACTGGCCGTGGCCATGTCAGCCGCCGCGGGTCCGGTGGTCGACAGATTTGCCACCGGCGGCGACGTTGCGGCGGTTGCGGCCCTTGCTCTCTGCTTGCCGCTACATGCGATCGCAGTGGTGCCAACGGCCCTGCTGCAGCGGCAGATGCAGTTTCGCCGCCTCGCATCGCTCACCGGTGTCGCCAACGTGCTCTCCGCCCTGGTAGCCGTGGCCCTCGCGCTGGCGGATCTCGGAGTGTGGGCGCTGGTGGCACGACAGCTCATCCTGTTCGCCACGATGGCGCTGCTGTCGGCCGTGCTCTGTCTACCCGTGCTACGTACCTACGAGCCGTCGGACACACCCACCCCGCGCCACCAACGGGGTCGCCAGGAACGGTGGTTCTTCATGTTCACGGTCACCGATTCGGTGACCGGCAGTCTCGACAAACTGATCATCGGACTCTTCGGCAACGCTGCGCTGGTCGGCCTCTACTCGATCGCGGGCACCATCGCGATGTCGCCGTGGAAGCAGTTCTCCGCGCAGATCGGGCAGGTGCTGTTCGCCGCGGCCGCTTCGGAACCGGCTAACGCACGCGAGCGGACGGAGCGGTCTTTGCAACTCATGGCGATGGTCTTGCTCCCTCTGCTGCCCTTCGGAGTACTCGTCGCACCGACGATCCTGCCCGCAGTACTCGGGCCGGAATGGGCGCCCATGGTTCCTGCGTTCCAGGTGCTTCTGGTGGTCGGCATCGGGAACGCAGTGGTGAACTGTATCGCCGAGGCGCTAACCGGCCTGGGGTACATGGCATTTCGGGCGAAGCTGATCGCCGCGCAGGGCGTCGCGACGCTGCTGACCCTGGCCATTCTGGTGCCGATCGGCGGAATCCTCGGCGCAGCACTGGCTCAGCTGGTGGTCTTCGTCCCCTATGCAGCAATGTATTTCACCGCAGGAGCCCGGCGCGTTGACACTTCGACGGCAATATTGCTGCGGCGGTTGCGCCCGTCGGTGACCGCACTCATCCTTCAAGTCGCGGTGAGCCTCGCGGTCCTGATCGGCCTGTTGCTCATGGGCGCAGCGGGTTCGGCCGCCGCCTGCGCCGCGGCCAGCGTGGGTGTGTTGGTGTGCCTGCCCATGGTGGTGCGGAATTTCGCCAGGTTGCGGTCATGACGAGACTCGACGCCAACCCGGCGTGGCAACCCGCACTCAAGTCCAGGTCGTCCCGCCTGATCGTCGGGGCCTGCGTCGTCGCCACGGTCTTCGGCCTGCTGCTGCCTGCCATGCCGTGGTACGCCGTCGCCTGGCTGGTGCTGGTCCCGCTCGCGCTCGCGCTGCCGGTCGGTGCGCTGGCGGTGATCTTGGCGGTCACCGTTCTGGTGCCCTGGGACCTGCAGAGCGCCCTGAAGGTGATCGGTGGACCCGACCAACCCGGCGTTCTCTTCGTGGACGCGCTGATGGTGCTCGGCCTGATCCGGATCGCCTGGTTGATGCTGCGGCGTCGGCTGACGTTCGATCTGCCCTTGCTGCTGGGCACGGTCATCGCCGGGCTTTGTGTCGGTGCCCTGATGTGGGGTATCGGCACCGGCGCCAACGTGAGTGAGGCCGGCCACGAGTGGCGCCGGGTCATGCTCGGAGTCGCCTCTTTCCTGCTCGCCTGGCCGTTGATGTCGAGCCGGTCGGCGCGCAGGCAGCTGATCTGGGTGCTGATGGCGATCGGCTTGGCTCTTGGAGTGTGGGGGTTCGTCCAGTGGGCATTCTCGGTGGGCTACACCACGGCCGGTGACATCGGCGTACGCGGCGGACTCGACAGCGGTCAACTCCAGGGCGGCCTCTATGCGTATCCGGCTGCGGTGGCGCTGGCCTGGGCGGCGCTGGTGTCAGGACAGGTGCGCAATGTCGCCGCAAGGTGGCTGCTCCCGGTGATTCTGATCGTGAACGCCGTCTGCGTGGTGTTGACCTTCGAGCGAACGCTCCTGGTGGCCACCGCGGTCTCATGCGTGTTCGTGGTGGTCAGCGCCGGTCCTGATGCGCGCGCCCGGGCGATGAAGTGGGCTGCCATCGGCGCGGCACTGCTGGTGGTCGGCGGGACAGTCGCCCAAACCGAGGCACAGACGGTAACCGAGCGTCTGGCGATGGTCGGCGACCCGAACAGTGACCATTCCTTCACCCACCGCGTCGTGGAGTCGCAGGAACTCGCCAAGGTCATCGCCGAGCGGCCCATCACCGGGTCGGGCTTCGGAGCGACGGTGACCTGGGGTGTCCGAGATGTATATGCCACCAGCACTACGTCATTCGCTGATATGGGCTACCTCTGGCTGATCTGGAAGATCGGGATCCCGGCGGCGCTGCTCATCGTGTTCCTGATCTGGCGGGCAATTCTGCGACGTCCCGACAGCGCAGACACCGGCGAATGGCGGGCCCTGCGGTTGGGCAGCCGGGCGGCATTGCTTGCGCTGATGATCATCGGCCTGCTGTTCGGAGTGTTCAACTCGCTCGGCATCACCGCCGTGATGGGTGTCCTGGTGGCCGTGTGTTACTCGGGTGCCGTTCCACCCGATTCCGATCCCTTTCCCGCACCGCATGGAGGCAGCCATGAGCACTGACACGACCACCAGCGACCTGGACGTCGTCATACCCTCGAAGGACCGTCCGGACCTGTTGACCGCAACCTTGGCAGCGCTCAACCGCCAGAGTGTCAAGCGATTCGGTGTGATCGTGGTCGACGACGGCAGTGCCACCGAAGCGGAACAACTGGTTCCCGAGACGCTGCGGCGCGCACTGTCGATCCGGTTCGTCCGCAACGAGACATCACTGGGGGCGGGTCCCACTCGCAACCGCGGCGTCGCGGTATCCAAGGCCGACTACATCGTGTTCCTCGACGATGATTGCGTCGCAGCCCCCGAACTGATCGAGCGCCACCGGGCAGCGCTGTCATCGGCCGGCGGGCCGGTCGTCTCGCTCGGCCCGATCCTGTCTCCGCGCGGCGTTCGGCTGCCGGTCTGGACCCATTGGGATGCCGATCGGCTGGAGCGGGGGTACGCGAGTCTGGGCCGTGGGCAGACTCAGCCGGGCTGGGCGGACCTGTTCACCGGCAACGTCGGCGTCCGACGCGCGGACTTCCTTGCCGTAGGTGGATTCGACGAGCGTTTTCCGCGGGGGGAGGACACCGAACTGGGGCACCGGTTGGACGAGTTCGGTTGCCGCTTCGTGTTCGACTCCGAAGCGGTCGTCTGGCACCACAGCGAGCGGTCGCTGCGGTCGTGGCTGCGGATCGCCGCCGACACCGCTCGGTTCGACGTCGAATGGAACCGACTCGCACCGGGGTCAGACCGAATGTCTTTGGTGACAACGCAATCACGTGACAAGCACTGGGCCATCCGCCTGGCCAGAAAGGTGGCCAGGGGACCGGTTATGCAAGATTGCGTGATCGGCTGCGCGATGGGTGCTGGGTTCCTCTTGCACGCCCTGCGGATCGACCGCGCTGCTCTGCCTGCGTTCAGTCTGGTTCGAGATCTCGTGTACTGGCAGGCGTTGCAGGAGGCGAAGTCCTCGGCGGCGAAAAGTAAAGCGGCGGCGTGAATGTCGGGGCATACTCCGCGCACGGCGAGCGCGTTCGTGGCCGGTGGTGACGTGATGATCGATGCGGGATCGCGTGTCGCCATCGCTGCTGCCGCCGAACCGACGTACGGCGATGACGTTGTCGGCGTGACGTTTCCCCTGACTCCGTGGCAGACCCGGCTGTGGTTGGAGCGCAAGATCCATCCGGGTCTGCCCTTGCACAACGTGCTGCTCACGGTGACACTGACCGGGATTCTGGAGGTCGACCGCCTCGAGCGCGCGTACCAGGCGGCAACCGAGCAGCTGGAGTTCCTGCGGCTCGCCGTCGACCCACGTGAACCCTGCCAATGGCTGACGACGGCGACGCCGTCCCTCCTGGAGGTCGTCGACCTCTCGGCAGACCCGGACGCTCTCGAGTCATGGCTGGCTGAACGCAGCAAGCAGATCTTCGTCTCGCCCGGCCCGTTGCACCGGGCCTACCTGGTGCGGCTGTCGCGCACTCACCATGTCTTCTGCGTGGTCTTCGACGGCATCTGCACCGACGAGACCTCGGCGTTGCAGCTGGTCGGCTACCTGGATGATCTCTATGACGGGCGGAAACCGCTGCCGCCGATATCATTTCGCGAGTATTCCTGCCGGTTGGCACATCAGGGCCGTTCCGCCGATGGGCGCGACGATGAATTGCGCCGGTCGACCGACATGCAGCCGCAGGCCCGGTTCTACGGACAGTTGCAAACCGGCGCAACACCAGAAGTCAGGCGGATTCGGCATGACTTCGGCCCCGACAGGCAAGACGCGCTCGCGCGCCTGGCCGGGTCATCGGACTTCCACTCAGGCGACGCGGCCACCGCGAGGTCGCTGCTGATCGCGGTCGCTCTGGTGGCCCTCGCAGGACGCAGCGGTGACCAGACCGACCTCACTGTGGCCGTCCCACGGACCGCGTCGCTACATCTGTTGGGCCCGGTCGGCGAGCCGGCACTGCTTAGCATTCAGCTGACTGCGGACGAGACCTTCGGGTCGCTGTTCGACCAGCTGCGGCGCCAGCTGACCGACGTGAGTGTGCCTGGGCGCGAGCCGGATTCCGCCCCGCCGGCAACTATCTTCCTGAATCGGATCGCACCGTCTCCGTCGACCTTTTCCACGCTGAGGTGCCAGGTCGACATCGTGCCGATCTGGGCCCTGCCCCAGATCACCTACGACGGCCCCGCGGGTCAGTTCACCAACGTCCTGGGCATCCAGCTGACCGATGCGTCCACGCTGACTGTCGCGTTCGACGTCCCTGCCGATCTGATGAGCGAAGCTCAACACCACCGGATGATCGACCACTTCGGGCGTCTGCTCGACGCCATGCTCGATGATCCGGCGCGCCGCCCGGCTGACGTCGATCTGCTCTCTGATGCCGAGCGGGGCCGGGTCTTGGACTCGGCGTGCGGTCCCGCGCCGTCAGTCGCCCCCGACCTGCTCGTCCAGATCGCCGAACAGTGCATGCGTCGACCCGACAAAACCGCCATCATGGACGCGGAGCGGCGGTTGACGTACCGCGAACTGGCCACGGACGTCGCGTCGCTGGCCGGCCGCCTCGGCGAGCTGGGAGTGGGCCCTGGATCGCTTGTCGCGGTGAGCACGGAGCGCGGAATCCAGGAAGTCACCACCATGCTGGCCGTGTTGGCCGCAGGTGGGGCCTACATTCCGCTGGATCCGACGCAACCACCAGGCCGGATCGCCTTGATCATGGAGGATGCGCGCCCGGCCCTGTTGATCGCCGAGCGAGGTAGCGCCCTGGCGGCGACCTCCGGTGTGCCCACGGTGTACTTCGACGACGAGCGGTTGCAGGGTGGCGGACAACCAGTCGACCTGTTGGGAGACAACGCCGCCGACCTCAACGCGTTGGCCTATGTCCTGTTCACCTCTGGCTCGACCGGGCGGCCCAAGGGTGTGGAGATCTCGCGGGGGGCGATGTCGAACTTCCTGGCATCGATGTTGACCACACCCGGGCTTGCCGAATCCGACGTGCTGCTTGCGGTCACGACGACAGCATTCGATATCGCGGTCCTTGAGCTGTTCGGACCGCTGTGCGTCGGCGCGACGTTACGCATCGTGGACTCGGAAACCGCGAGTGATGGCCGGCGCCTGCGCAAAGTTCTCGAACGCGAACCGGTCTCGGTGATGCAGACGACGCCCACGAGGTGGCGAATGCTACTGGAGGCGGGCTGGCGCGGCGACGGCGGACTGCGGATGCTGATCGGCGGGGAGGCACTGACCCCGGAGTTGGCCCGTCAGCTCTTGCCCCACGGCCAGTTGTGGAACATGTACGGGCCCACGGAGACCACG
Source organism: Mycobacterium sp. (assembly GCA_040511255.1). Lineage (GTDB taxonomy): Bacteria > Actinomycetota > Actinomycetes > Mycobacteriales > Mycobacteriaceae > Mycobacterium. The sequence goes on from JBEVHL010000064.1 coordinate 16,332, forward strand.
GTGTGGTCGACCTGCAAACGCATCGACCGTGCCGATGACATCACCATCGGCCGACCGATCGACCACACCCAGGTATACGTACTGGATCGGCAAAACCGGTTGGCCCCAATAGGTGTGGCCGGCGAGTTGTGCATCGGTGGAGCGGGTGTGGCAAACGGGTACCTCGGTCGGCCGGACCTGACCGCCGAGAGATTCGTGCAGGATCCGCACGGCCGCCCCGGCGAACACATCTACCGGACCGGCGATGTCGGCCGGATTCTGGACAGTGGTGAGTTCGAATGCCTGGGCCGGCTCGACCACCAGATCAAGATCCGCGGTTTCCGAGTGGAGCTCGGTGAGATCGAATCCACGTTGGACGAATGCCCGACCGTGAGCAAATCCGTGGTGAAGCTGTACCTGCCTGCTGAGGGCGAACCACGGCTGGTGGCGTATGTGGTTGTAGCGCCAGGCGCGGACTTCGCACCTCAGGAGCTGAAGAATCGGCTAGGCAGTCAGCTGCCGCACTACATGGTTCCCAGCCAGTACATTTCGGTCAGTGCCTTCCCGCAGACATCGAGCGGCAAGATCGATCGCGGGGCGCTACCCGATCCGGCGGACGCCCCCGATCTGCTCGGCGAACGGATTCCGACGGCTGCGCGCACCGCGACGGAGCGCAGTCTGCTCGCGATCTGGTCCCGTGTACTCGGCAAAGCAGGCATCGGGATCAACGACGACTTCTTCGACCTCGGTGGTCAGTCCCTGCTGGCGGTGCGGATTTTCGACGAGATCCATCGCAACCTCGGGGTCGATCTGGCACTGGCGGTGCTCTTCGAGACACCGACGATCGCCTCTCTGGGCACCCACATCGACGGTCTCCGCAGCTCGCCGTCCACGCCGGAGTGGACCACCGTCGTCCCCGTACAGCCGAGTGGGTGGCGACGGCCCATCTTCTGTGTGTCCGGTGTCGGTGGAAACCCGATGTCCTTCGTCGGGCTCGCAGCGGCGCTGGGCGACCAGCAACCCTTCTACGGGCTGCAACATCGTGGTGCTGATGGAAAACTGCCTCCGCACAACTCGATTCGGGCCATGGCGGAAGAGTTCGTGCATGACATTCGCCGAGTACAACCCACCGGACCCTATGTGCTGGGCGGCTATTCAGCCGGTGGCCTGGCCGCCTACGAAATGGCTCGACTTCTGACGGACAGCGGCGAGCGAGTGGATCTGCTGGTCCTCTTCGACACCGTCAATCCCGGGCTTCGCAACTGGTCTCAGGCTGAGCGAGCCGGGGCGCACTGGTCGAATCTCCGTGAAGTCGGGCCCCGTTATCTTGCCGACCGGGCCCGAGATCGGTTGTCCGCCATAGTCGATGACTACACCCTGCGTGGTCGGGCCAAGCTCGCCGCCCACCACCGCTATCGCTACCGCTACCGCATCGAGGCGTTGACGGTGGCAGGGATGCATGCCCAGTCGGCGTACCGCGCGATGCCGTACGACGGTGATGTCCTGCTGGTCCGGTGTGACGCCCCGACCGACGCTGCCCATGGAATCGTCGGCAAATCTGACGAATCGAACGGCTGGCGGGAGTACATCGGGGGGCGGCTGGACATCGCCGCCGTCCCGTCCCGCCATCTCGACATGTTGGCAGGCGACGCGGCGAAGCTGGTGGCAGAGCCGGTGCGCCATGCCGTGGAGATGTTGTCACAAGCCCAACTAGCCGGTCAGGGGTGAGGATGTTCGCGACAGGGTTGGAAGCGCACCTACGCGTGGCGCCGAAAGCAACGCACTGCCAGAATCATCGGTCGCGACTGGGGGGAGCAGCTCGCCGAATCGGCGACATCGTGGTCGCCGGCTCGGCGCTGGTCGTCCTCTTCCCGGTGCTGGTCCTCATCGGGTTGATCATCAGGATCACCAGCCCCGGCCCGGCGATCTTCGCCCAGCAGCGTGTGGGTCTGGACCGGAATCCGTTCGTGTTCTACAAGTTTCGCACCATGCGTGTCGACGGCGACGCCACCGTGCATCACGAGATGATCTTGCGCGAGCTGCGCGGCGAGGATACCTCCTGCGGCGGTAGCTGGAAACTGGACTGCGACAGCCGGATCACCAAGATCGGCGCTGTATTACGCAAGACCAGCCTCGACGAGTTACCGCAACTGTTCAACGTGCTACGCGGCGAGATGACTCTCGTCGGGCCAAGGCCGTGTCTGCCCTGGGAAGCCGAGCTGTTCCCCAGGGAATTCGACGACCGGTTCGGGGTAAGCCCCGGGTTGACGGGGCTGTGGCAGGTCAGTGGACGCAGCACCATGGGGACACTGGACATGCTTCGGCTCGATGTGGAGTACGCGCGTCACCGGACTTTGCGCGGAGACATCGCGATCCTGGCACTGACGATTCCCGCGGTGCTACGTCGGGACGGTGCGCGATGACCGAAGTGATTGCGGCTCCGCAGGAGCTGCTCGCCGTGGACCCGCGCACCGACGCGCTATGGCAGACCCTCGCGGCCACGAGAGACGGCAGCCTCTTCATCTCCCCACCGTGGATCAGAGCAGTCTGTGACACCTACGGTTTCGTGCCGCAGGCACGTATCACCACGGATTTGGAGGGTCAGCCGAACGGGGGCTTCGCCTGGGTGCCGATCGGTGACATCCGCGGCGACCGCATGGTGAGCCTGCCATTCTCGGACCGCGCCGAGCCCATTGTGCCCAACCGGGCAGCGTGGCCGGCATTGGTCGACGACGCAGTGACAGGCTCAGCACCGCTGACGATTCGGTGCCTGGAGGGGACGATACCGACGACCGACACCAGGTTGGTACGCACCGCCGAGGCGGCCTGGCAGGGCACCCCCTTGGATCGGTCGCTGACCGAGCTCTACGAAGCGTTGCACCCCAGCACGCGCCGCAACATCGTCGCCGCCGAACGCAACGGTGTCAAAGTTCAGGCTTTCACCGGGCTCGCGGCTGTCCGGGTCTTTCACGGGCTGCATGTTTCGCTGCGCAAGCACAAGTACCGACTGTTGGCGCAGCCGCTGGAATTCTTCGAGCGGATCTGGCAGGAATTCTCCGCCATCGACGGCATCGTGACCGTGTTGGCGTACTACGACGACCAGCCGATCGCGGGCGCGGTGTACCTCGCCTGGGGAGACACGCTGTATTACAAGTTCAGTGCTTCACTGGCGGGGACACTGTCGTTGCGCCCCAACGAAGTGCTGCTCTGGACTGCGCTTCGGTGGGCGGTTGAGCACGAATACCGTTGGTTAGACTGGGGTTTGAGTGATCTAGATCAGCCCGGGCTGATCGCCTACAAGCGCAAGTGGGCCAGCTTGGAGCGACGGATTGTCACCCTGCGCTCGCCGGATCGCACCGCGGCGCCCAGCGGCGATCCGGGACAGTTGCTCGGTCTGGTGACAAGCCTGCTCACCGACGAGGCCGTGCCGGACGATATCACCCGGCGTGCCGGGGCACTGCTGTACAGGTATTTCGCATGAAGACCGTGGTGCACGTCTCGGCGGACTACCCGGATTCGTTCGCGCACAACAAGACTGCCGCGGTGGCCAACCTCGTGGCAGGCGCTCCGGGGTTCCGCCACATCGTCTATTCGCTCAACAGGGTGACCGGTCTTTCCGGTATCGCCGCCTCGGAGTTCGAACCCGATCGGTCCTGCGTCGTCTATCACGCGCCACCGAAGGGGCTGTTGCTACGCACGCGGCTCAACGACCTGGCCGACTGGATTGCCGATGATCTCATTGCCCGTGACATCAGGCCCGATGTTGTTCACGCCCACAAGTTCACCATCGAGGGTTTGATCGGCCTGCGGTTGAAGGCGAAGTTCGACTGCCCGCTGGTCTGCAATATCCAAGGGAACTCCGATATCTTGATCGCCGAACGGCGGCCCGACCTCCGCAGGCACTACCGGGTGCTGGCGCGGGAGAGTGCGGCCGTCCTGTCCTTCGCACCGTGGTGCGGTCCGGCGATGGAGCGGATTCTGGACGCCCCAGTGCATTACGACATGCTGCCGGTCGGCACCACCTGCGATGCCCTCCTGACACCGGTGCTGTGTGATCAGCCACGCCTGGTGTCGCTGTTCCATCTCGATGCGTGGCGGCTCAAGGGCGCAGATACCCTCGCGACAGCGGTGACGCGGGTGGCGCGGGATCGCCCAGATGTTGTGCTCGACATCTACGGGGGTGGTTCGCCCAGGCAGACCCAGGCCCTGCGGGCAAGTGTCACCCGGCGAGCTGGGCCGGCCCGAGTGCGGCTGATGGGTCCACTGTCACGCGATCGCGTTCAGCAGACCCTCAACGGTTACAGCGCATTCGTGATGCCGAGCCACCGCGAGACCTACGGGCTGGCGTTCGTCGAGGCGCTCTTCTCCGGGACACCGGTGGTGTTTCCACGAGGCCGGGCCATCGACGGCATCCTGCCCGAAAGCGACATCGGAGCCGGTTGTGATCCCTCCAGCGTCCGCGACCTGACCCGGGCGATCAACCACGTCCTGGACCACCAAGCGACGTTGAAAACACGTCTTGCGGCTGCGCAAGAGGCGGGTGCCCTGGACCCCCTCCGACTCGACACGATCACCGCCCGCTACCGGCGGGTGCTGGCCGATGTCACGGGCGCCGAGTTCCGTTGCGAACAAACAACATCACCCCGTCGACCCCTCCACTCATCTCGGACTGCGTGAGGTACTGCATCATGATCATCAGCATTTTCGGTCTCGGCTACGTCGGCACGGTTTCCGCGGTGTGCCTGGCCAACATGGGTCACCAGGTCATCGGCGTCGACACCAACGCATTCAAGGTCGACTCGATCAACCGTGGCAGGTCGCCGATCGTGGAACCCGGCGTCGACGAACTGCTGCACCGCGCCCTCGATCAGGGACGTCTCTTCGCCACCAGTGATGTCACGCAGGCGGTGTTGGACAGCGACCTGAGTCTGTTGTGCGTGGGAACTCCCAGCAATCCCAACGGCAGCCTGAGTCTCGAGCAGGTCATGCGGGTGGCCGAACACATTGGCACCGTGCTGAAGTCGAAGTCGCGGTACCACGGCATCGCGGTACGCAGCACCGTGCTGCCCGGCACCCTCGACCGGGTCGTCGCCGTGGTCGAGAGCGCCTCGCAGAAGCGGGCGGGCGTCGACTTCGGGGTGGCGTCCAATCCGGAGTTCCTTCGGGAGGGCACCTCGCTGCTGGACTTCGAGAACCCGCCCTTCACCGTGGTCGGTACCGAGCACGCCCGTACCGCCGCGATGCTCCGCGAACTGTATGAAGAAATCAAGGCGCCGTTTCACCTCGTCGAAGTCAAAGAGGCTGAGCTGCTGAAGTATGCGTGCAATGCCTTCCACGCGGTGAAGGTCACCTTCGCCAATGAGATCGGGGCGATCAGCAAGCAACTCGGGATCGACAGTCACGTGGTCATGCAGATTTTCAGCGAAGACGTCAAGCTGAACATCTCGCCCTACTACCTCAAGCCCGGGTTTGCCTTCGGTGGTTCCTGCCTGCCGAAGGACGTCCGGGCGATCACCTATGAGTCGCGTTCGCTCGACGTTTCGACACCGCTGTTGGAGTCGCTGGTGCAGAGCAACGAGGTGCAGATCAACCGCGTCGTCGACTGGGTGATTGCGAAGAAGAAGAAGCGCGTCGGAGTGCTTGGCCTGACCTTCAAGAGTGACACCGATGACCTGCGGGAGAGCCCGATAGTCAAGGTGGTCGAGACGCTGCTGGGGAAGGGGTTCGCGATCGAGATCTACGACTCGAACGTGAACCTGTCCAAACTCATCGGGGCCAACCGCAGCTACATCGAGCAGGAAATCCCGCACATCTCGTCGTTGATGAGGCGGGATGCGGCGGAGGTGGTCGAACACTCCGACATCATTCTGATCGCCAACAAGGGCGCGGGATTCGAAGACGTGCCGAACACAGTGAGACCAGACCAGACGGTCTTGGATCTCGTCAGGATATCGAGCGAACGCACACACATGGCGGGGGCGTATGAGGGAATTGGCTGGTAAACACATCCTCCTGATCGTCGAGAACGAGGCGGTGCCGTTCGATCGGCGAATGTGGAACATCGGTAGGGCACTGCACGAGTTCGGTGCGGAGGTCTCGGTGATCTGTCCGCAGTTCGGCGACGACGACGAGAAGGTGGTGGTGCTCGACGGCATTTCTATCTACCGCTACCGAAACACGTTCTCCGACGGCTCGGTCGTGGGCTATCTGAGGGAGTACACGACCGCGTTCGTGAAGACCATCGTGTTGTTCCACAAGCTGCTGTTCCGCTCACCACGGATCGATATCGTCCACGCGGCGAATCCACCTGACATCTTCTGGCCGCTGGCGCTCTACGCCCGGTTGCTCGGCATCAAGTTCGTCTTCGACGAGCACGATCTGTCCCCGGAGGCGTACCTCAGCAGGTTCGGCAGGACGCAGCGCGGGGGCCTCCTGTTCACCGTCCAGACGTGGTTTCAGCATCTGTCCTACCGCTTCGCGCACGGCATCATCTCCACTAACGAGTCCTACCGGGCCAACGCCCTCGCCGTCGATCCCAGGTATGCCGACAAGACCTTCGTCGTGCGAAACGGACCGGATACCAGGCACTTCGGGCGTCGGGTTCCGCAACCCGAGCTGAAGCGGTCCCACAAGTTTCTGGCCGCGTACATCGGCGTGATGGCGGTGCAGGATGGGGTGGAGTACATCATCAGGGCGCTCGACGAACTGGTCCATCGTCGAGACTTTCGCGATCTGATCGTCTACCTCATCGGCAGCGGCGACGACTGGGACCGGCTCAAACAGCTATCCGAAGATCTTCAGCTGCGTGACCACGTGGTGTTCACCGGCAGGATCCCGGATGAGCCTGCGCTGCAGATCCTTTCGACGGCAGATGTGTTCCTGTCGCCGGATCCGGTCAACCCACTCAACGACCGGTCGACCATGACCAAGATCATGGAATACATGGCGTTGGGCCGCCCGATCGTCTCCTTCGGACTGAAGGAGGCCCGCGTCTCAGCCGGGGACAGCGCGTTGTATGTGAAGAACAACGATCCGGTGGCATTCGCCGACGGCATCCTCCAAATCCTGGGGGACCCCGACGCATCGAAGGTGATGGCCGAAGTCGGTATGTCCAGGGTGGCGACCCAGCTCAGCTGGCAGAAACAATCGGAAAACCTGCTCAAGGCATACGAAACCGTGGGGGGACGTCGTGGAGAGTGACCAGAGCATCAAATTCCTCTTCCGCGCGCTGGTCACCCAGATCTACCGCCGACTGCTCGGATCGCTCTATCTGCACGTCCCGCTGATCGACCGGATCTTTGCGCCGATCATCAACCGGGGGCCGTATCGGATCCGCCTGTCCCGCAGCCGGTTTGCGGTGGTGCTCTACCGGCATCCCAAGCTGGTACGCGAAGACGAGCAGTTCTTACAACACTTCCTCAAGCCGGGCATGACCTACGTGGACGTCGGAGCGAACATCGGCACCACCACGTTGATGGGTGCCCACGCCGTGGGCAGTGAGGGTGAAGTGGTGGCGTTCGAACCTCATCCCAGGACGTTTGACGATCTGCAGAAGAGCGTCGCCTTGAACCAGGCCCTGGCGCCTCGGATCAGGTTGATCCAAAGTGCGTTGGGCGACGAGGACGGCGAGACCCACTTGTCGGACCTGCTGGAGAACGATGTCAATCACATCGTCGCCGGCGGTATCGCGGTACCGATCACCACCCTGGATGAGGCGGTTCGCGACATACCGCATATCGATCTGCTGAAGGTTGATGTCGAAGGCTACGAAAAGAACGTGTTCCTGGGGGCCACCGACACTCTCGCCAGGACCGATGCGGTCTACTTCGAGAGCAGTGAGTCGAACTTCGAGCAGTTCGGATACTCCGCCGATGACGTCTTCGACATCCTCTCGGCCCGGGGATTTTCCATCTACACGGTGGACAGAACCGACTTCAGCCTCCGCGAGGCACCTCGTGGCCGTCGCTGCCTGGATGGTTACGAGAATCTGCTGGCGTTGTCGACACCTTCGGCGGGGGACTGACATGACCGGCCGTCGACTGGCCGGCACTGCAGCCTCACTGGTAGTCCTGGTGGGGCTGCTTCTCGGCGTCGGCGGACCTATGACGGCGGCGGCACCGGTCGATGGAACGCTCCCTCCCGGAGCAGCCCTGCCTGACGATGCGACCTGTGCAGCACGAGTGGTCGATTCGGGCGCTGAGCTCCGCCCGGCCAACGGTCCGTTCAACCAGACCCGTGGCCGGATCAAGCCGCTCCCGGGCCCCTTCTTATCGCGGTTGAGCGGGAACTACACCGGCACCACAGATGAGATCATCCAGTGGGCCGCCTGCAAATGGGGAATCGACGCCGACGTGGTCCGAGCCCAGGCCGCTCAGGAATCGTCCTGGTTCATGTCGGCGGCCGGAGATTTCACCAGCGACCGCCGATGGTGCGCTCCCGGCCATGTTCCCGGTGGGGACGGGCGGCCGGGATGTCCGGAGAGCGTAGGGCTGATGGGGGTGAAATTCCGCTATCACGGCGTGGCTTTCCCTGAGGCCGGGCAGTCGACCGCGTACAACCTGGATTACACACTTTCGGTGTGGCGGAGCTGTTTCGAAGGCCAGGAGCAGTGGCTGGCGGATCACCCACCGAGGTCGGGCTATCGCGCCGGGGACATGTGGGGGTGCCTCGGCCGCTGGTATGCCGGCGATTGGCGCAGCGGCGAAGCCCTCGGGTATATCGGCCGGGTACAGGCGAATTACCACTCGCGGTCGTGGGAGAGCGCATGGTTCCGGGAGCTGACCGCTCCGGCGTCTGCGGGTTGAAAGATGTTGGTGTGCGGTCGAAACCGATGAGCCACGGATCAGGGCCGCAGCGCCAGAGCTCTTGGCAGACAGTCGAGCTGGCGGGAACTGAGGCCGTTCCGGATCCGACTGGCCTGCTCACGAGTGAACGGTTCCTTCGGATTCGTCCTGATCGGATGACGAGACGTCCAGGTGAATGTCACGGAGTACCGGTCGCGCACCTGCGGAGGTGTCGCACGGTGGAAAACCTGCGCGGTGTCGGGCATGACGACGGTCCACTTCGGACCTGCGGCCAGTTTCCAGCGGTGTTCTCGCTCGATTTCCCGCATCCTGTCGTCGGAGACGAAACCTCCAACGTAGTAGAGGATTTCGCCCAACTCCCGAGAGCGCGGGCGCGGAATGTATGCGAAGGGGCCACCGTCGGTGTCGACGTCGTTGAGCCACACCAAGATCTTCAGCACCCGGTAATCCTCGACGTCGCGGTGCCACTGGCGAACGTCATGCTGCGCCCCGTCTGCAACCTCGCGTCGCACGTCAGCTCCGTAATAGCGGGCCGGCAGCCCGAGGTAGGTCTCGGCGATGTCGAGCATGCGGTCGCTGAGCCCGAAGTGCCACAGTGCTGGGTCGAGCAGCATGCGATCGCGGCTGGGGCGCAGCGTGCTGGCTGTCGACGGCATGGCGGCCAGCTCGTTAACCAGTTGCTCCAGCAGCACTTTGAGGTGTGCGGTGCCAGGCAGGGCCAGCGCATCCAGCGTCGTCAGGTGTACGCCGTCGTTCCGGATCGTCGTGGCTATCTGCTGGTCGTCTGCCGAGAGCGTGGGCAGCTGCGGGGCATGCTGACGCAGTCGGTGTGCGCGACGCTCTTCGGCCAGCAGTCGCACGGGCGGCATTCGGAACAACGCCTGGCGTTTCACTCGATTGGCAGCGCGGCCGACCTGTTGCACAGGTGTTCGTGGGTTGAGCAAAATGCACCTCGCAGTTCCAGGTCGTCAGTGACCGCCAATTTTAACGGTAATGCAGCATTGGATGAATGCAATTGGCGGAATAATTTTCCGCGTGCTGCTGATATTTCGAGCGGTAATCGATTCTTGCCGAATCGGTTTCGCGACTCCGTGCAGGAACGGACGGGGCAGCGACAGCATTGTCCGGCAAGGCAGCGGCACACAAATTCAGGGCGATCACGGTATCGCACAGCAAATGGTAGGGGAGAGCCGTAAATGAAGATCGTGTGTGTAGGAGGGGGTCCCGCCGGGCTGTATCTGGGGATACTGATGAAGCGGGCCGATCCCAATAATCACGTCGTGGTGTACGAACGTAAGCCCCGTGGTCGCCTGGACGGATGGGGGGTGGGCTTCTGGGACGATCTGCTGACCGACCTACACAACACCGATCCCGAGACGGCACAACGAGTTCGGCAGAGTGCCATCGGATGGCAGGGCCAACGCATCGCGCTCGATGGCGAGGGCGCGGTCTATGAAGGCAGCGGGTACGGGATTGCCCGTTCGCGGCTGCTCACCATCTTGACCGAGCGCGCCCTCGAGGTCGGCGTCGAGATCCATTTCGAACACGCGGTGACCACCGCGGATGAGGTGGCGGACGCAGACGTCGTTGTCGCCTCGGACGGCGTCAACAGCACCATCCGCGGCAAGGACAACGCCCGGTTCGGATCCAACATCGTCGTCGGCCGCAACAAGTACGCCTGGCTCGCGACCGACAAGCACCTTGACAAGTTCACCTTCGCCTTTGCGAGGACTCCTGCCGGCCTGATCTGGAGTCACGGTTACGCTTTCGGTGACGGGATGAGCACCTGCATCATCGAGACCACCCCCGAGACCTGGCAGGGGCTTGGGCTCGACACGCTGTCCGGCCCGGACTCGCTCTCATTGCTGGAGAACGCGTTTGGTGAACAGCTCGGCGGCGGTCGACTGTTCGGGCTCGGTGACCACAGTGCGCCGTTGCAGTGGCTGAACTACCGCACGCTGACCAACGAGCGGTGGAGCGAGGGCAATACGGTCTTGGTCGGCGATGCCGCGCACACGACGCATTTCTCGATCGGCTCGGGCACCCGGCTGGCACTCCAAGATGCCATCGGCCTGGCCGACGCGCTGCAACACGCCGGGTCGCCGCAGTCCGCGTTCGCGGTCTACGAGAAGCGCCGCCGTGCAACGATACTCACCGATCAGAGCAATGCCCGGCACAGCAGGCTGTGGTTCGAACACATCGAGAGGTACGGCGACTTGCCCATGCCAGTCTTCTTCGGGTTGCTCCGGGCGCGCCGTGATCCACTACTCCCGCACGTCCCACCGGCCCTCTACTACCGGTTCTATGCCACCGCTGAGCGAATCCCGGCACTGCGCACAGCGAAACGACGAGTGGGACCGGCCGCGCGAAAGCTGTACAGCAAGCTGGCTCGGCCGCCGCACCGACAGATCGATCAGGTGGGCAGCTCGCGCTGAGAGGCGGTCGGAGATCCTCTATGGCACAAAATGTTTGGCGTTGCCCGTTTGGTGCGCAGTAGGTGCTTGACGGCGGCGATCAGGCGTTGACCCTGGCGGTGTCTGGTGGCGAAGTCGTAGGCCCACCGGACGGCGGCGGGCCGCACCATCTCGACTGCCATCGGATATCGGAAGGCAACGCCGTTGAATGCCAGCTTCCCCCGGTGGGCGCTCGGCCAATCGTCGCTGGTGTGCACGCCGCGGTCGATCATGTCGTCGAGCATGCGTTCGGGCAGGCCGCCGAAGTCCAACCATCGCAAGCCCTGCTGCTTGCCCCATTTGATGATCTCCCACCGAACCGCCGCGGGCACACTGAGTTTGCCTGCCGCACCCGAGCCGTCGAAGCCACCCCGTCGGCCCTGCACCGTGCCGCCGATCATCGTCACGAGGTCGGCCGAGACCGGGCGTCCGTCCACCTCGCCGACGAAGAGCTCAGCGTGGCCGCGGGAATGCAGTGACCGGAACAGAATGGTGAGGTGCTCCAACGTCGGCGGGGTGAAGCCCTGCCGCAGACCGGTATGGGTCATCAACTCCACCAGCAGGGGCAGGTCGTTCTCGTCTCCCCTGCGGACGCGAACCCCCTTGGCTTCCCAGCGATTGGTCCACGACTTGAGCCGTTTGGAGAACCCGGCTCGAATGTGGTCCAACGGCGGCGTCAGGTCCAGTCGGTAGGAACCAGCGGGAGCGATGCCGACATGCGATGCGCGAAATCCCCTGGCGAGCAGTGCATCACTGACATCTTCCGCGCCTTCCGGGGGTTGGATGCAGGTCAGCGTCCAGGACCGGGCCAGTTCGGTCAATGCGTCGACCAGGCCGGTGGTGACCACGCGTGCTGCGGGCGCGGATCGGTCCACCAGCGGACCGTACGGTAGATAGCCGACGGTGAGCACGCCTAACAACCGTCGGTGCAGCAGCAGTGCACCTCCCACGATTCTGCCGTCGCGGTACGCGAACAGGTATACGGGCGAGAAGCCTGCCTGGGCGCGGATCGTTGCCCATACCGACAGTTGCGTGATATCGGTGCCCGTCGAGCGCTCGACCAGTTCATCCCAGGCAGCCAACGTCGTTGCGCTCGGGTCGGTTTCGCACCGGATGACGACGCTGGCGTCGGCGTCGGGGCAGGTGAGAGCGGCGATGCGGCTGAGATGTCGGCTGGCGCTCGTCATGTTTTTCGACCCCCCGGGTGGTCAGCTCACGGGCGTTCCATCCACGATGAGCGTCGCCCCAATGATGACACACAGGGTTTCGCCGATCGTGTCGTTTCGTCAGCTCAGCGGCGATCGCTTCCGGGTCTCGAACGTAACCACACGGCGAAAAAAACAGACTATTCACCGCCGCCCCGTTACGTTCGGTGCGGTGTCGGTGGGTACTCGCATAATCCCGGCATGAATCAGCCGGTTGTCGGCAGTGCGGAGATAGCGGCGGGCAGGCTTACGCGCCATACGCTCAGATCACGGTTCACTGCTGTGCACAAAGACATCTATGTCGCGAGCGACGTCGAGATGACAGCCGTACTCCGGGCGAAGGCATTGTGGCTGCGTTCGCGGGGGAGAGGAGTGCTCGCCGGCTATTCGGCGTCCGCCTTGCACGGTGCGAATTGGATCGATGCCCGCAGACCTGCGGCGGTCATCGACACCAATCGGCGCCCCGTCAAGGGCGTCCATGTGTGGGAGGAACGCATCGAAGACGACGAGATCTGCGTAATCGGCGACATGCGGGTGACGACGCCTGCCAGGACTGCGCTGGACCTTGCCACGCACTATCCACTGGACCAGGCGGTCGCCGCGATTGATTCGCTGGCACGAGCCACGCATCTGAAGAAGGCAGACGTCGATCTTCTTGTGGAAAGATACCGTGGCCGACGTGGCATCCGGCAGGCTCGGTCAGCGTTGGACCTGGTCGATGCGGGAGCGGAGTCGCCGCGAGAAACCTGGCTCCGGTTGGTGCTGATCGGTGCCGGCTTCCCGCGCCCGCAGACGCAGATCCCAATCTTCGACGAGTACGGACAGCTGGTCGCAAAGGCCGACATGGGCTGGGAGGAAATCAAGGTCGCCGTCGACTACGAAGGCGAACACCACCGCACGCCCAAACGCTTCGCCTACGACATCCGACGTTACGACACCATCACCGGCCTCGGCTGGATCGATATCCGCGTCACTTCACAAGATACCGAGGCGGGCATTATCCGCAGGGTCGGGGAGGCTCGTGCGCGCCGACTGTAACCGGATGGCGTGGAAGGGGGCACAAATCCGCCTTCTGGTTACACTCGGCGGCGCGGTGGCCAAGACCTACGCCGGCGTCAACTCCACATTGCTCAGCACGGCAGCGTTCTCCCGAGACGGCGCAACAACATTGGCGACATAGCGGCCGTCTTCCTTCCAGGCGTCGACGCGCAAGGTCTCCCCCGGGAAGACCACCC